>JABITN010000057.1 GCA_018700525.1 Opitutales bacterium | reverse complement strand
ACATTTGCAAGCATTTGCTCGGAGAGGATCCGCTTCAACTTACAAGATTGTTGGAAAAAGCCAAAGCCAGCCTGGTATCGCTGAAGCGAGAAGACGAAGCGCGTGGCGACACTCCATGGGATCAACGGATCTGGGTTCATGCTCGGAGCACCTTGGAAGTGGCCTGTCTGCACTATCTCGGAAAACGATTCGAAGTACGTGTTTGCGACTTGCTCGGTGGCGCTGTTCGAGAAGGGGTTCCTTTCGGAACGTGTTTGTTCTATCAGGAACCGGGCGCAGGTGGAGACTTGACCATAGGCACCACCGGAAATGCCCTCGGGATGTGCATGAGCGACATCATGACCCGTAGAGCCAAAGATAAAGTCAATTTGGCTTACACATACACCAATGTTCTCACTTTCGGAGCCCCTTTGGTAGGGAAGATTCCGATGATCGCCGACAACGATCTCAAGGGAATCCAGATGGCCCATAGCTTGTGTATCGTAAATCCAAACGCGCCATTGTGAATAGCCCATATCCGAAACACGAAAGACCTTGAGAACATCTTGCTCTCTACAGCTTACCTGCAAGAGATCGAAAACAATCCCGACCTCAGGCTAAGTAGCGAGCCACGTCCTTACGAATTCAATAAACAAGGAGACCTAATCTGGCCGACACCTCGCTAAATACCGGTAGAACAAAAGCGTCCCGCTCCGTCGCGTATTCAAAAATGATACCCTCTCAGTATCAGCCCCCAGCGAATACAACTCTGAACCTAGCCTTTTCCAAAATTGCCTTAACGTCGTCTCGCTTGTCGCCTTGGATTTCAATCACGCCGCCCTTAAGGGAACCGCCAACGCCGCAGCGTTTTTGAATCTGCTTTTTCAGATCGTTTTTCTCCTCGTTGGATATTCCAACGAAATTCTTAACTATGGTCGTCCACCCGGCGCCGCCTGCAGAACGTTGGCGCACCACATCGACTCGACCGCGGTTCTTCTTCGTTTCGGCCTTCGGCGTAGCGACCTTATCGATTGGCGATACCTTCGCTTCAGTCAAACCGCCAAGATCCAAACCTCCAAACGGATTGTTCGCCAAGTTTTCTCCGTCGCCTTCCGTACTAATTCGTTTGTTTCGCTTCCCCATGACTCATGCATTCTTTTTGCTACACAAACCCTTCGGGATATCCCCTTCCGCATTTAGGAACATCAATGCCTTGGCATAGCTTCTTCGCGTGAGATAGTGCTTCAGTTGCGGGTCCAGCACTCGCTTGTTTTCGTTCACCAAACTATCCAAGCAAATCAAGCATTTCGAAACGGTTGATCCATCAGAACTGCTAATGGCATCCTCCAACGAAATAAGCGCTTCTTTGAGTTCATCTTCAATCATAACTCTTCCTTTCATACGCGGGGAAAAACCGAGAACAAGCCTCAAGGAGGATCTTTATGATAAGAGTGACTAAAATTAGTAAAAAGAGGTCCACTTTCACTCGTTTTGCTTTACTCGCAAATCGCTGAGCTCTAACGCTTCTTTCAGAGTGCTTTAATTGTTAAGGTGTTCGGGAAACCAGGTTAACAATCAATTCCATAAACGAGGACCAATATCCAATGGTAACGATCGCCACACGTTCCAACTTAGACCTAATCGACGAGTACTATGAGAAATGGAAACTCGATCCGACTTCGGTCGACGAAAAGTGGAATGCATTCTTCGAGGGCTTCGAACTAGGTCTTACCACACCGTCCAAGAGCGCGAACGCTACTGAGGGACATACTATCGCTTCGAAACAGATGAATGTTTCGAGCTTGATCTACCGTTACCGAAGTGTCGGCCACACCCAGGCAAATCTCGATCCCCTATCAGGCCCGCCTCCTGCCAATCCCGACCTCAACCTTGAAGAATTCGGCCTATTGGAAAGCGATCTCGATCAGGAATTCGACTCTGGTCACTTCCTCAACGGGAGTAAAATCAAACTTAAAAGCCTAATCGAAGCGCTTGAAAAAACCTACTGCGGCACAATTGGCTACGAATACATTCACATGCAGAACACCGAAGCTCGTCGGTGGATTCAGCAAAAGATCGAACCACTCCAAGGTGGTATTGAATTTTCGGACAAAATCAAAAATCGCGTTCTCCGCAAAGTCTACGCGGCGGAAACCTTCGAGCGTTTTCTCCACACCCGCTACACTGGACAAAAACGTTTTTCACTGGAAGGCGGCGAGACCCTTATCCCCTGTCTCGATAACGTCCTTGAGCATTGTGGACGTCTAGGCATCAAGGAAGTCGTCATGGGCATGGCTCATCGCGGTCGCCTAAACGTGCTAGCGAATACGCTCAAGAAATCCTACGAATTCGTTTTCGAGGAGTTCGGCGACAACTACGTACCCAACACCGTGGCGGGCGACGGCGACGTTAAGTACCACCTCGGATACAAAAAGGTTATCGAAACCAAAGAAAGCCACATCGTCGAAATTCGCCTAGCATCGAATCCTTCCCATCTCGAAGCGGTCAATCCCATAGTCCAAGGCAAGGCCCGAGCGCGGCAGCGCATCCTCAACGACAAGGAACGCAGGCAAGTCCTGCCGCTCCTCATACACGGAGATGCCGCATTCGCTGGCCAAGGCATGGTGTCGGAAGTTCTCAACTTTTCTCAATTGCCCGGCTATCGGACCGGCGGTACCTTGCACGTCATCGTGAACAACCAAATCGGCTTCACGACAACCCCCAAAGAAGCGCGCTCAACTCGCTACTGCACCGATATCGCCAAGATGATCGAGGCACCGATATTCCACGTCAATGGCGACGACCCTCTGGCTGTGGTATTCGTGACGATGCTCGCTGTCGAATACCGCAACACGTTCCAAAGCGACGTCGTGATCGACATGTATTGCTACCGTAAGCACGGTCACAATGAAGCCGACGAGCCGATGTTTACTAATCCCGAGCTCTACGATCGGATCGCAAAGCACCCTCCGGTCAGCGCCAAACTCTCGGATGCTCTCATAAAAGACGGCACCTTCACCAAGGAAGAGACTCAAGCGATCCTGAAGGAATACGAGACATCGCTGGAATCTTCATTGGATCGAGTAAAAAAAGCTGCCGAGGCCAAAATCCGCGGCCGCAATCAATTTGCAGGTTCCACGGCGATCTTTCAGCCGAAGTATTCCTTCGATCCGGTCGAGACAAATATAAGTAAACAGAAACTGGAAACGCTAGTTCGTGGACTTTCGACCATTCCCGAGACGGTTAAGGCGAACCGAAAAATCAAACGCTTCTTGAATCAGCGTCGAAAGGCCTTCGAGGAACGCACGCCGATCGATTGGTCATATGCGGAAGCGCTCGCATTCGGTTCCCTCCTCGTCGACGGCACTCCCGTTCGCCTTTCCGGCCAAGATAGCGAGCGTGGCACATTCAGTCAGCGCCATGCTGTCGTCCATAACGAAGAGACCGGCGAACGCTATGTCCCCTTGCTCAACTTAGCCGAAGACCAAGCACGGTTTTGCGTTTACAACTCCCTACTCTCCGAAGTCGGCGTTTTAGGATTCGATTTCGGCTACTCGATCGACTACCCCAAAATGCTCTGCATCTGGGAAGCTCAATTCGGCGATTTCGTCAATGGTGCCCAGGTAATCATCGACCAGTTCATAACTTCGAGCGAATCTAAATGGGGACGAGTCAGCGGCATTGTAATGCTTCTACCCCACGGATACGAAGGACAAGGTCCCGAGCACTCTTCCGCCCGCCTCGAACGTTTCCTTCAAGCCGGCGCCGAGGATAACATCCAAGTCTGCAACATGACTACGCCCGCCCAGTATTTCCATGTATTGAGGCGGCAGATGATGCGCGAATTCAAAAAGCCATTAATCATTATGGCTCCAAAATCGATTTTGCGTAACAAGGAAGCCGTATCTTCCTGGGAGACTCTTCAGGATGACGTTTTTCATGAAATTCTGGATGACGATAATCAGGATCCTGAAAAGATCGAACGCGTGATTCTATGCTCAGGTAAAGTCTACTACGATCTCATTAACTATCGGCAATTGAACAAAGTTCAAGATACGGCAATCGTCCGAGTCGAGCAATTGTATCCGCTCCACAAAGACCTACTCAAGGAAACCGTTTCGAAATACACGAAAACGAAATCCATAGTCTGGTGCCAGGAGGAATCCGAAAACATGGGGGCGTGGACATACATTTCTCCGCAACTGGAATCCATCCTCGGCATAAGGCCAATCTATGCCGGACGCGACGCGAGCGCCAGCCCAGCCGTCGGAACCATGGCCCTCCACAAAAGCGAACTGGAGACCTTTCTCAGCGAAGCGTTTTCTTCTTGAACCTTAATTCCTCAATAACCTGACCATAGCTCATCATGGCAACCGAAATTAAAGTACCCGCCCTCGGCGAATCGATCACAAGCGGGATCATAGCCGCATGGAACGTGAAGGACGGAGATTACGTCCAACGAGATCAAGCGATCTACGAACTCGAAACCGATAAGATAACCTCCGAGGGACTCGCTGAAGTAGCCGGTAGGATCAGTTTGAAAGCTGCCGAAGGCGATGAAGTTGAAATTGGCCAAGCAATCGCCGAGATCGACGAAACCGCGACCGCTCCTGAGAATTCTAAAGCCGAGACTCCTGGCAAAACCGAGTCCATATGCGAAACAGCTAACAGCGATGCCGTCTCCCCCGCCGTGCGGCACATCGCTTCGGAGCAAGACCTCGACCTCCAAAATGTCGACGGTACTGGCAACGCTGGACGCGTTACCAAGGGCGATATGCTCGCAGCCCTGGAATCTCCGACTAAGACCTCCGATTCCCCTTCCGCCACACCGACTGAGACACCCGCCGCAAGTGCCTTAAAACGAGCCCGTTCGACTCGCAAACGCATGACTCCCCTCCGTCGAAAGATAGCGGAACGCCTAGTCTCCGCCCAGCAGGAAACCGCCATGCTGACTACTTTCAACGAGATCGACCTCACAGCCATCAAAGCGATCCGATCCAAGCACCAAGAAGCTTTCGTCGAAAAACACGGTATTAAGCTCGGCTTTATGTCTTTCTTCGTCAAAGCGGTTGTACGTGCACTCCAAGAGGTGCCCGCTGTCAATACGATGCTTGAAGGTGACGAGATTGTCCAAAATAACTATTTCGATATTGGAATAGCCGTATCCACTAAAAAAGGACTTATTGTTCCGGTCGTACGCGATTGCGAACAACTCGGACTTGTCGGAATAGAAAAGGAAATTATCAATTATGCAGGTAAAGCCCGTGACGGAAAAATCGCCCTCGATGATATACAGGGCGGCGTATTCACGATCACTAACGGCGGTATTTTTGGATCCATGCTTTCGACCCCGATCCTCAACCCACCGCAAAGTGCGATTCTCGGAATGCACGCCATTCAAGATCGTCCTATCGCAGTCAATGGTGAGGTGGTCGTCAGACCAATGATGTATTTGGCGCTATCCTACGATCACCGAATAATCGACGGCAAAGAAGCGGTAACCTTCCTCGCTCAAGTTAAGCAACTCCTCGAAGTTCCTTATCGCCTACTTCTCGAAATCTAATTTTGTAAATAATACCACAAGATTCCCAATTCGATCTTGCCATAATCGGTGCTGGACCTGACGGCTATGTCGCCGCCATTCGTTGTGCTCGACTAGGGCTAAGAACGGTTCTTATCGACAAGTGCAAAGCACTCGTCGGTACCTGCCTCAACTTCGGATGCATTCCCAGTAAAGCCCTGCTTCACTCAAGCGGACATTATGCATTCGCAGGCAGTCACGCGGCTGCCGAGGGCATAGAATTGGGCGAAGTAGGCCTGAATCTAAAAACGGTTCTGAAAAAGAAAAACCAGGTTGTCGCTCAGCTAACCGGTGGCGTGAATATGCTCGTCAAGAGACGTGGCATCGAGCGCATTACCGGGCATGCGACGCTTCAAGGCGACAGATCCATACTAGTACAAACGGAAACAGTTGAAACTCGCATCCAGACAACCAATACAATTCTTGCCACAGGTTCAGCAGTTGTGGAACCCCTTTCTTCCCTATGATACCGAAACCGTCGTCTCCAGCGACGAAGCCATCGCCTTCGACTCAGTCCCTGAGAAACTAGTCGTCATAGGAGCAGGAGCAATTGGCCTCGAACTTGGTTCGGTATGGAGCCGCTACGGAAGCGATGTCACTGTAGTCGAATTCTCGCCGAAGATAGCGGCTGGTTACGATGATGACGTATCTAGTCAATTGGAACGTTCCCTAACAAAGCAAGGCCTCAATTTCCACACCAAATCCAAAGTGACCGACATAAGAAAAGCCGATGGTGTACCAACCGTTATCGCCGAAATGCTAGCCGGTATAGCGGGACACGTGAATTACGACGTCATCCCTAATGTCATCTACACAGAACCCGAAGTAGCCAGTGTCGGCTTAACCGAAGCAGTCGCTAAAGAACAGATGATCTAAAATGCAATCGTCACGGGAACTGCAATCGCGCTGCCCCGAAATAGACTTTCCGCAACCTACTCAGCTGGATAACTCCCCAACCACTTGACGAATGGGCAGCTCTGCTTAAGCTCTGCAATCGCCTCAGCTACAGGGGCTTCTTCATAGTGGCCAATCACGTCGACGAAAAAGCAATACTCCCAAGCGGCTTTCCCGCTAGGACGCGATTCAATCTTACTCAGGTTCAGTCCGCGTTTAGCGAAAACGACTAACGCGTTTTCGAGAGCGCCTACTTCGTCCCTGATGGAAACCAGAAAGCTACTTTTAAATTGAATGCTAGGAATGTAGCCGCTCGACTTTTTCCCGATTACCAAAAACCGCGTTGTATTACCCGTACGATCTTGAATGCTCTCGGCCACTACGGGCACTTTATAGAGATCCGCCGCGATAGAGCTAGCGATCGCCGCGCAGTCTTCGTTTTCCGATGCGATCTGAACCGCCTTCGTAGTACTGTCGCAATTGTGCAGCGATGCTTGGGGCATATGCGCGTGCAACCAATTACGACACTGCAGGATACCTTGATCTTTCGAGTACACCCTCTTGACCTTATCGAGAGGCGATTGCGAAATCAGGTTTTGGGTGATTGTGAGAAATATCTGGGCGGAAATCTTTAGATCGGAATCGAAGAACATATCCATTGAATCCAATACGGATCCGCCAGTCGAATTTTCGATCGGAATCACTCCGTAGTCGGCCTCGCCATTCGCGACCGTGTGGAAAACATCGGGAATTGTTAGCGTAGCCAGATAATCGATACTTTGGCCGAACTTGCGCATTGCAGCCTGGTGCGTAAAAGTCGCCTCCGGTCCGAGGTAAGCGATCAGCATCGGTTTCTCCAATGCAATTGCAGCCGACATGACCTCGCGGTAGATCGCTCGAATAGCCGGACTATCGAGTGGTCCCTCGTTCAAGGCCTCGAGCTTACGGAAGACTTGCTGCTCGCGACTGGCTACGTAAATTTGACCACCGTTTCCGCGTTTGATCGCACCGATTTCCGCAGCGCAGCGAATACGTTCATTGAGCAGTTTTAAAATTTGCTCGTCGAGCACGTCGATTCGATTACGGAGATCTTCTAGGTTCATAACGTTCAGCTTACTGGATTTACACGCTTCTCGGATTCGTCTTCAACTTCTTCTCGAACGTCTTCAGTGACCCCCTCTTCGGAAACCGTTTCCTCACCAGCGTTTTCCGCTTCGATTTTGGGTGATACGACTTCGGTCTCCAAAGATTCCACTTCGCTCTCGCCATCCGCGGCAACTTCGCTATCAGGAATCGTCTCGCCAACGCTTTCTTCAACCGCCACCTCTTTTTCCCTGTCCACGCGTTCGCCTTCGGGCAAACCCATTTCCTTTTCAGTCACATCGTGCTGATTGGAAACTTCATGCAGCCATTCATCTATCTGGCGCGGCGAAAGTACATCCGACGCAGGCAATTCCTCAATCGATCTCACTCCGACGAACTCCAAGAAAGTCTCGCTCGTTCCGTACTGGATCGGCCTTCCTGGCAAATCCGCACGCCCTACTACTTGTACGAACTCGCGCTCCAACAATCGGCTCAAGGCGCTGTCAATTGAGACGCCTCGAATCTTTTCAACCTCTGATCGAATCACAGGTTGACGGTAGGCTATAACTGCAAGAGTCTCCAATGCTGATTGGCTTAGTTTCATCGGCCTTGGCTCATCGCGTAGGAGACGAATCCATTCCCCTATATTCGGAGCCGTCACTAACACGAAACCATTGTGCCTTTCCATCAGGCGATAAACCTCGTCGTGCTCTTCCAATCCTGCCGAAATTCGATCAACTGCCTCGCGAATCTGACTCGCGGTAACCAAAGAAGGCACGTCGGACGTAGGCATTCCCTCCGCTTCGAGAAACGGAGCTTCCACACATTCGGAGCCCTCTTCCTCCTCTACCGCAGGTTCCTCTTCGGGCAAGGTCTCGCTTTGCTCGTGAAACTTGGTGAATACCTTTTGAATGTCCTTAATACTCAAAGGACCCGACGCTCCGAAAAGAAGCGCTTTCAATACTCTGTCTAAACTGAATGCCATGAAAAATTAGAAACCGGAAATTGTATGATTCGAGCGAGGGAATAACTTGATCGCAACTAAAACCTCTGATGTAAAGGGTCTCTTTTTCAGGAAAACATCCGCGATTGTGGCAACGGAGGTACAAGCTCTCAGCCAGAACGCAACGCAAAGTTATCAACAAACAACTATACGTGACCTCGGAAAACCAAGATAGTAAACGTCCTCACTCAGCAGTCGTTGTCGACGGCAACGATCGCGCCGCTGCCCGTTCTATGCTACGTGCCGTCGGATTCGACGATGACGATTTCAAAAAGCCACAAATCGCGATCGCCTCTACTGGCAGCGACCTCACGCCTTGCAATATGCACATCGACGAGCTTGCGACTCATGCGACGCGCGGGGCCAATTTGGCTGGCGGTAAAGCCGTCAACTTCAGCACGATCACTATTTCCGACGGAATCAGCATGGGCACGCAAGGCATGCGCTTTAGCCTAGTTTCCCGCGAGGTCATCGCCGACAGCATCGAAACGGTTGTCGCCGGTGAAGGTATGGATGGCCTGGTAGCAATCGGCGGTTGCGACAAGAATATGCCTGGTTGCATGATGGCGATCGCTCGCCTCGATCGGCCTGCTGTTTTTGTATATGGAGGCAGTATCCTCCCTGGTATTCACCGAGATAAACCAGTCGATATCGTTAGCGTTTTCGAAGCGGTAGGCCGTCATGCTCGTGGCGACATTGACGACGAAGAGCTGAAGGAAATCGAAAAATGCGCGATACCCGGCCCTGGATCCTGCGGCGGTATGTACACAGCCAATTCCATGGCGAGTGCGATCGAAGTGCTCGGGATGAGCTTGCCCGGAAGCAGCGCTCAACTTGCGGTCAGCCAAGACAAGCGAGACGACTGCGAAAACGCGGGCAAAGCTGTTTGCAATCTTCTGCAAAAAAACATCAAGCCAAGCGACATCCTCACGCGGAAATCATTCGAAAACGCGATCACCACGTGTATCACCCTCGGAGGCTCGACGAACATCGTTCTCCACCTGCTGGCCATCGCTCACAGCGCCAGTATCGACATCACGATCGATGACTTCGCTCGCATCGGCGAAACCGTTCCACTTCTCAGCGATGTGAAACCATTCGGAAAATACAACATGTCCCACCTGATCCGCATCGGCGGTATTCAACCAATGATGAAGATGCTCCTCGATCGCGGATTACTCCACGGGGATTGCATGACCGTCACCGGTAAAACCATCGCGGAAAATCTATCAGACGTTCAACCCTACCCGGAAGGACAAGACATCATCCGCGACTGGGACGATCCGATTAAGGAAACCAGTCACCTACGCGTATTGCGCGGTAATTTGGCTCCTACTGGAGCAATCGGAAAAATCACCGGCAAGGAAGGGCTCCACTTTAAAGGAACTGCCAAGGTCTACGAAGGGGAAGAAGATGCTCTCGAAGGCATCCTCGCTGGGGATGTGGTCAAAGGCGACGTCGTCGTCATTCGCAACGAAGGGCCTGTTGGCGGACCAGGAATGCGCGAGATGCTCTCGCCAACTTCAGCCGTTGCTGGACGTGGGTTGATCAATGACGTTGCTCTCATCACTGACGGCCGTTTCTCCGGTGGCAGTCACGGTTTCGACGTAGGCCACATCACCCCAGAAGCCGCTAAAGGTGGACCGATCGGCATCGTTAAGACGGGAGATGAGATCGAAATCGATGCTATCAAGAATTCGATTTCGGTCAATATTCACGAAGACGATTACAAAAACCGTATGGATGCCTTCCAACCCAAAGGTGCCGGCGAAAAACGCGGCGTCCTCGGTAAATACGCCAAACTCGTAGCCTCCGCATCCGAAGGAGCCGTCACAGACAAGTACCTGTAACCAATTGAAGGATCGAGAATGCAGAGCGAAGAAGCCGCCAAACTTGAGCCGCTTCATCGCCCTGCCGCCTCACTATTCTTCTGCCTTAAAAAATGTCCTGGGACCAATTCACTCGCTACAACTTCAGTTTTCCTGAAGTAGACCTCGATCTCGATCTAAGCCGACTTGGTTTGAAAGACGGAGACATCGAATCATTCGAACCTAAATTCACTAATGCTTTCGAGAAAATGGACGCTCTCGAAAAAGGCTCGATCGCCAATCCCGACGAAAACCGCATGGTCGGTCACTACTGGTTGCGTGATCCAGATCTAGCTCCTACCGCAGACCTCGCCCGCGAAATCCGCTCGACCATCGAAAACATCAAATCGTTCGCAACTCAAGTGCACGAAGGAGGTATTCAAGGAGATGGCGGTCTCTTCACTGACGTATTAGTCATCGGAATCGGTGGATCAGCATTAGGTCCTCAGTTCATCTCTCACGCTCTCGGACAACCTAGCACCGACAAAGCACGTATTCATTTCTTCGATAACACCGATCCCGATGGCATGGATCTCGTTCTCGACGAAATCGGAGACAATCTCAATCGAACACTCTCACTAGTCGTTTCGAAATCCGGCGGCACCGCTGAAACGCGTAACGGAATGTTGGAAGCGAAAAAGGCCTACGAGGCGAATGGCTTAAACTTCGGCCGTCATGCTGTCGCTATCACTGGCGAAGGCAGCAAGCTGGATCAAGTTGCCAAAACCGAAGATTGGCTGAGCGGATTTCCCATGTGGGACTGGGTCGGTGGACGCACCTCCGTGCTAGGCGCCGTCGGTCTCGTACCAGCCGCGCTTCAAGGGATCGACATCGACGCCCTATTGCATGGAGCCAAAGCAATCGACGCCCTCACACGAAAGCATTGCCTAAAAGAAAACCCCGCCGCTCTACTCGCGCTCGCCTGGTTTCATGCCACCAGCGGCAAGGGGCGCAAGGACATGGTAGTCCTTCCTTACAAAGACCGCCTCTTGCTGTTCTCCCGCTATTTGCAGCAGTTGATAATGGAGAGCCTGGGAAAGGAGTTCGATCTGCAAGGTAACGTAGTCAATCAAGGCATCACCGTTTACGGTAACAAAGGATCCACCGATCAACATGCCTACGTACAGCAGCTACGGGAAGGCGTCCCCAATTTTTTCGTTACGTTTATCGAAATCCTGAAAGATCGAACCGGCGAATCCATGCAAGTCGAGGACGCCATAACCTCGGGTGACTTCCTCCAAGGCTTTTACTTGGGAACGCGCGAAGCTCTAAGCGAAAAATGCCGGACTTCAATCACAATCACCACAGACGCAATAACTCCGGAATCAGTAAGCCGACTCATCGGCCTCTACGAGCGGGCTGTCGGTTTCTACGCCACCTTGGTCGGAATTAATGCCTATCACCAACCCGGGGTCGAAGCTGGTAAAAAAGCAGCCGGAGTGGCAATCGAACTTTGTCGATCAATCTTATCCACACTGAAGGCAAACCGAGGCCAAAGCTTTGACGCTCCGACCCTGGCAGCCGCAATTGGACAAAGCGACAGCGCAGAAATGATCTATAAACTAGCCACCCACATGGCAGCAAATGGAACCGCCGGGGTCTCGAAAACCGAAACCGGCCATTGGCATGCGGCCACGTTCTCAATGAGCGCCTAAGCCCTCAAAAAGCCAGTAAATCGTGCTTTAATTTCTCGGGAAGCGGATTCTGGTCGAGAATCGCAACCTGGCAGTTATACGCCAACAATTCCTCAGCAACTAGTGAGCCGAAAAATCTAGCGTCTCCTATGATTAAGCACTTCATTTAGCAATTGATACATATTATATTCCCTTTGACCGACGCACTCCCTTGAGCCTCATACGCTTTTAGCAACGTTAGCGATTCCTTTACCGGAACGAGCACCAGCAAAGGCCCTTACCCTAGATTAAACGATTAATTTCATTAAACACTATCCACGAGCAAGGTCTATGCTAGCAAAGCAATCGCACAAGACCAGGATTCATGAAGCGTCGTTAGGCCTTGCCCCGATTCTATGCGATCGTCGCCTTCTCATGGCATGATATTGGAAACCGGTAATTAAGATGGCTAAAGCGGACTCGGAAAGGAGCTTTTTTAGATTATTCCCTCTACAATAGTTCGCCCTCAAAAGTGTAGAGGGAATGCGACAATAAACTGCACTGCAGACAGAACAACTACCTTGTTGGCAGTACTTTAAACAGGACAATCGAGTTAGATAAAACTTAACAATATTCTAGAGGAAGAACATGGCTTAACAGCTTTAGGAGCTTGTGTACCAATGCGGGTTCTACCCCATAAAATCCTTGCATTTTTTAAACGATCGTTTGATTAAAACGATCGTTTTAAAATGAAGCTAACCGAAACGCAGATAAAAATCATAGAAGCAGCGGAAATTGAATTCGCTGAAATGGGTTACGCCGGAGCATCAATACGAGAAATAACCAATCGTGCAGGTGTCAACATTGCAGCTATCAATTACCACTTTGGAAGTAAGGAAGCTCTATTCAAAGAGATGGTACTATATCATATAGAGCCCATAAATCAGGTGAGAATGACGTTGCTTGCCGATGCTCTCGCGAACAACGATTCCAAGCCGCTTCCCCTGGAGGAAGTCGTCGACATTATCGTCAGGCCACTTCTTGCAGCCCTCATCAGCGAAAGTTGCAATGATTTTCACTTTATGCGTGCCATGGGCAAAGGTATGGTCGAGGAACGGTCATTCATGAAGGACCTTCAACAGGATATGTTGAAAGAGATAATGCCGAAGTTTATCAGTGCGATATCCAATTCCCTCGGAAATCCGCAATTCGATAAAATCGCCTACGGAATTCATTTTCTGACCTGCTGTATAATTGGAGAAATGATGCAGCATACGCGTCTCGCAATGGTATCTGGAGGCACAATAGATTTGAACGACATAGACGGATTGGTCGATCATCTTGTCGCTTTTATTTCCGCCGGCCTAAAAGCTGTGTCCGAAGTGAAACCAATAAACTGATACGCAATGGAATTCTCAAGATTCAATACGATTCCAACCAAACGGCTAACGAGCTTGAAGGGGAAATCCTTCGCTCGAATAGGCCTTACGTTGATAACGGTTGGCATCGCTGGTTGTGCCACCACGCCGCTAAAAACCGAAAGCGTCGATCTACCGGGTCGGGACGAAGCGTTTGAAGTGAAGACCCCATCCGTCGACGATCCCGCCTATCAATGGGCAAAGGGGTTTAATGATGATGTTCTAACAGCATTAATCGCCGAAGCCCTCGAATCGAATATTGGTCTGGAAGCCGCCAAAGCGAATGCTCGTGCAGCCGACGCCGCGGCTCGTATTTCCGGTTCATTCAAAATGCCATCCGCTTCCCTCGGTTTGAATTCTTCACGCCAACAGAGCCGACTTTCCTTTCTCAATTTTCAAGAAATCGATAGCGAGTCACACTCCCTGTCGCTCGGATCCAGGTGGGAACTCGACCTGTGGGGAAAACTGCGAAAAACGCATGCTTCCGGTTTGGCCAATTGGGAAGCCGCCCAGGCAGATGTCGAAGCACTCAAGTTATCAATTGCCGGACAAGTAGGCAAAGCATGGTTCAATGTTTTGGAATCGGACAATCAATGGCGACTCGCCCAAGACTCGTCTCTCTCTCGCGAACAAAAACTCTCCTCTTTGGAGAAACGTTACAAACGTGGTCTTGTAACCAGTCTAGACCTACGACTCACCAGAGCCCAGGCTGCAAGCAGTCGAGCGATTACTCAGCAACGAAAAACCGCGCTCAATAATTCCAAACGGGCTCTCGAAACATTGCTCGGTCGCTACCCTTCCGCTAGGCAAAACAGCGATCAAACACTGCCTGAGATCGCCAATGCAATTCCTTCAGGACTTTCATCCGCTCTCGTTGCCCGTCGCCCGGACCTCTACGCCGCCGAACGCAGACTGGCTGCCAGTCTTGCTCAAAGCGAAGTTGCCAATCGCAACTGGCTTCCTCAAATGAACCTCACCGGGAGTGCGGGAACCACAAGCGACCAACTAACGGAATTGCTAGACACCGATTTTTCCATTTGGTCGATCGCGGGTGATCTTGCGACTACCGTCTTTAGCGGTGGTCGCCTTCAAAGCGAACGTGATCAGGCCAAGGCTCAAGCCGAAGCACAGCTTGCCCAATTTCGCAATATTGCGCTCACAGCGTTCCAAGAAGTCGAGAATGCCCTCTCCGCTGAGTCCGACTTGGCCCAACTTTCGCAAGACACTGCTATTGCCGCTTTCGAAAACGAAAAGGCGGAAGATCTCGCTTGGGATCAATACGAACGGGGGATTATTGACATTACCACGCTGCTTGACGCTCAACGCCGTGCCGACGACAGCGCAAGCCAACTCATTTCCGTCCAAAACCAACGTCTTCAAAATCGCATCAATCTGCATATAGCGCTCGGAGGCGATTTCCAATAGTCCTCAAAAAACAGTAACCTGTCACCAGAATCTAGATTCAACACACGCTTTAGCATGTCCGAAAATAAGGAATCAAACACCATTTGGCTTATAAAATACATATTGCCATTCGTTATCGTCTTCACGGCAATAACCTTAGTAATCTTAGCGATACTCACGCTTGAAACGCCGGAAAAGAAGGAGCCAACAGCCATTCTTCCTAAAGTGGAGATCTTCGTGGCCAAATCCACTGGACTAACCGTCGAGGCGAAGAGCCAAGGTACCGTCGAATCGCGCACGGAAACGATGCTCATCGCCGAAGTCTCGGGTCGTATTCAATCAATTTCCAATTCCTTTTTCGCAGGAGGCTACTTCAAGAAAGGCGATCCCCTCATCGAGATAGACCCTATCGATTACCGAGGGAGTCTCGCTACAGCACAAAGTCGCTACGCTGAAGCCAGACTCGCCTACGAGCAGGAGAAAGCGCTTTCGGAACAAGCAATCGAAGATTGGAACGAACTCGGCAAAGGCAAAGGCAAAGGCTCAAACCTAGCCCTTCGCAAGCCGCAATTGGAAATGACCAAGGCTCGACTCGAATCCGCCAAAGTGGGTGTGGAAATGGCTCAGAGAGATCTAGAGCGAACCACTGTCAGAGCGCCCTACGATGGACGCATTCGTGAGAAATTCGTCGACGTAGGCCAAATGGTCTCCGCCCGACAAAGCCAGCTCACTCGTATTTATTCTACCGATACCGCTGAAATTAGACTGCCCATCGCATTGAACGACATTCAATATCTCGATCTTCCGGAAGCCTACAGCAACAACGCCCAAACGAAGTCGAAACCCAAGGTCTCCATCAACGCCCGTTTCGGCGACGAAACCTATACATGGGAAGGGGTTATCGACCGAACCGAAGGAGCGATCGATTCCCGAACCCGCCTTTCCTATGTGGTCGCCCAGATCGATGCTCCATACGAAAAGAAAAATGGCAGCGACCGCCCTCCACTAAAGGTCGGTCTATTTGTCGAGGCGACAATCGAAGGGAAACAGCTTTCAACTGCCATCAAGATTCCTCGTCAAGCACTACGCCAAGATAACACGGTCTACATCGTCGATAAAGAAAACCGCTTGGAATTTATATCCGTAAAGGTTTATAAAACGGATACGGAATGGGCCATCATTACGGGCGGCCTCGATGACGGCGATCGCGTTTGTCTGACGCCGCTGGAATACGCAGTGATGGGAATGCAGATCGAAATCGAGCCTGAAACGATCTCACCCACGTCTTTCGAAAAAGACTAATAACCGCTAAAATCGATATACTGAAATGATAGCCTGGTTTACACGAAACGGAGTCGCAGCCAATCTTGTCATGCTCCTCCTCGTCATTGGCGGAATTGCCTCCTATATGTCTGTCAAGCGGGAGCTTTTTCCGCAATTCTCGCTGGACTTGGTAACGGTGCGGGTTCCCTACTTGGGAGCTTCGCCCGAAGAAGTCGAAGAGTCAGTCGTGATTCGCATCGAAGAAGCCATCCAAGCCGTCGATGGCATCAAGGAAATGAGCTCGACGGCTCAAGAAGGTTACGGGGCCGTAACGGCTACCATCAACAAAGGCTACGATCTCGCTAAGGTTAAAGACGACATCAAATCCCGAGTAGATTCGATTATCTCGTTTCCTGCCGACACTGAACGTCCCATCGTCGACGAACCACTCATTCAAAAAGACGTCATTCGCGTATCCGTATACGGCGACGCGAGCGAAAAGGAAATCAAGAAAATATCCGAACGCGTGCGAGATGAAATCGTCGAACTAGAAGGTATCAGTCAGGCAGAAGTTCAAGGTGTGCGCGACTATGAAATATCGATAGAAGTATCTGAATTTAAACTACTCAACTACGACATAACCTTCGAGCAAGTAGTGCAAGCCGTTCGATCGAACTCGCTCGATCTACCCGGAGGACTTATCAAAGCCGATGGGGGCGAGATTTCACTGCGAACCAAAGAACAAGCCTACGTCGGCGCAGACTTCCAAAACATCGTACTTCTCAGTAATCCGGATGGTGGAAAACTTTATCTTGGAGATGTTGCGACGATCAAAGATGGCTTCGCCGATCAGGATATGATCACCAAGTTCAACGAAAAACCTGCCGGGATAATTCTAGTTCGAGAAGTCGGGTCCGAAAATCCTCTGGAGATTTCGAAGTTAGTTTACGATTACGTAGAAAACGCCTCTAAAACCTGGCTCCCCAATGGCGTAAAGCTAGAGGCCTGGAGCGATTCGTCTTTCTACCTTCAAGGCCGTATCGACATGCTCCTCGAGAATGGATTTATTGGATTCCTGTTAGTACTCATTACGCTGACGATTTTCCTGCGGCCCTCACTTGCATTTTTCGTGGCAATTGGAATCCCGGTCAGCTTTCTGGCAACCATCGCAATAGCTCCGCTCATTGGAGTCTCAATCAACCTGCTCTCGCTTTTCGCTTTCATTCTAGTTTTGGGAATTGTTGTCGATGACGCCATCGTCGTAGGCGAAAGTGTGTTTACAGAGTTTCAAAAAGGCGGTCCCGGAGTCGATAGCGCCGTTCGGGGAGCCAAGCTCGTCTCGATGCCGGTAACCTTTGCAGTGATCACGACCGCCGTTGCGTTTATCCCCGTTTTTTTCTTACCAGGCATGATCGGGAAATTCATGTACGTTATCCCAATCGTCGTAGTCCCCACTCTCCTATTCTCGCTTGTTCAAAGTAAGCTAGTGCTTCCTTACCACTTGTCACTCTGCCATGTAGGCGACAAAGACGGTCGCGAAAACCTCAACATTTTCTCTCGATGGCAGAGACGATTCTCAGACGGGTTAGAACGTTTCATTCAGAACGTTTACATGCCTATTCTTGATAAAGCGCTAACATTTCGCTGGGTGACCTTATCCGCTTTTGTGGCGATGCTGATTTTCTCATTCGCGCTAGTCATTTTCGGAGCGGTCCGATTCGTGTTTTTTCCAAACGTGCCTTCAGACTATATTTTCGTAGAACTGAATATGGCGAAAGGCACACCATTATCGGAAACGCAAAAAGCCTTTAAACGTATCGAAGATTCTTTGACGGAAATTTCCGAAGAGGAAATTGCCAAAGGTTTTATCGACCCCGTAAAGAACAGGGCCTCCTTCCTTGGATACAGCGTTCTATCAGGCGGCCCAACCCCGGCCTCATTTAGCAGCGGCGGCAACATAGCTTCCATTATTTTGGAATTAGCCAAGGCCGAGCTTATCGATTCCAATGCGGATGATATTTCTCAGCGATGGCGAGAAAAAGTGGGTGAAATACCAGGAGCTCGAAAACTCAATTTCCTTTCCAGCGCTGCCGGTCCCGTTGGTCTCCCGGTGGATATTCGCCTTACCGGAAGAAACTTCCGCGACCTGAAAGCGGCCTCCATGGAGATTCAAGAAGAACTCAAACAATACGATGGACTCCTTGATATTCGCGACACCTATGCGGAAGGAAAACGAGAACTCAAAGTGTCGCTGAAGGACAATGCTCGATCGCTTGGCCTCACTTCAACCGATCTGGGCCGTCAAATCCGATACGCCTTTTACGGAGCCGAAGCCCAACGCGTCCAGCGAGATAAAGAAGATGTTCGCGTCATGATTCGCTACCCCAAAGAAGAGCGTGAATCACTCGGAAACCTCGAGTCGATGCGTATTGTCGCACCGAACGGTTCACGCATTCCCATCTCCGAAGTGGCGAACCTAAATTATGGCGTAGGATATCCGGCGATTTCACGACTGGACCGCCAACGCATCATCAACGTCCAAGCCGATGCCGACAAGGATGTTGCCAATACCGATTCTATTAATGTCGCATTGTATGGAAAGGGTTCGGGCGATCCTGACAGCATACTGGGTCGTGTTTTAGCGAAATACCCAGGGGTCATCCCAATGAAAGGCGGCGAAGCTAAGGACATGGAAGAGTCAATACCGGCTATAATTGGCGGTATGCTTCTGGTTATGGTTTTAATTTACGCATTGCTGGCGATTCCATTCAAAAGCTACCTCCAGCCTTTGATCGTCATATCCATTATTCCGTTTGGAATCGGCGGAGCCATTTATGGACACTTAATAACCTTCCAAGATTTAAGCCTTCTCTCAATGCTTGGAATTATTGCTATGGCTGGGGTGGTTGTGAATGATTCGCTTGTATTGGTAGAACGGATAAATAGATTGCGAAACGGGGGCATGACCGTGTTCGAAGCCGTTCATGTTGGAGGGAGTCAACGCTTTCGGGCAATCATTCTGACGTCGATTACAACCTTCGCTGGTTTAGTCCCTATTCTCCTCGAACGCAGCCTTCAGGCCCAGTTTCTGATACCAATGGCCACCTCGCTTGCTTTTGGAGTACTCTTCGCGACATTCATCACCCTCCTCTTGGTACCGTGCGCTTATCTCATCCTAGAAGACTTCAAATCCTTCATGGGGAAATGGTGGCGTGGGTTTACTCGTCAGGGCTAGTAGCAAACGGTATTGCACCGACGCTCTGTTCACGTGCAATCAAAGCAACCTTCGATTCAAAGCGAAGCTCTGTCCGGAAGGTCCGAATTCGTGTTGACTCGCCAAAAAGATAGCCATCGGAACGACGTCCTCCGAACCTTTCATCCATTCGTTCTGCCAATCACCTTTTTCGATCAAATAGGGTTCGAAAAGCTCGTCGCTCGGAACATTTGATTTCACCGGCCCCGGGATCATTTCGTTGACCGTAATTCCATATTCAGCAAGCTCGATCGACAACGATTGGGTCAGCATCCAAAGCGCTGCTTTCGAGGCACTGTAAGCAGAACTTCGCCCATTAGGCTTCCTCCCCATTCCAGAGCCCATTGTCAGAATTTTTCCATTGTCGCTTTGCTTTAGCAGGCGTATCGATGCTTTGGCGACATGAAACGCCGTATACAGATTAATCTCTATAGTTTTAATCCAAGCCTTCGCATCTACAGTCTCGATTGGCTCGCGCGCTCCGCAGGAATTACCCCCAGCGTTGAGAAACACGATATCGAGCCTGCCAAACACAGCTTCGATCTCATCCATTACCCGCTCGGACTCCGCCTCTTCCGATAAATCCGCCGCTATGCCAATAGCCTCTCCACCGTTTTCGCGTATCCGCGATACCGTTTCCCGAACCTCACTCGACGTGCGAGAGCAAACAACCACTTGAGCTCCTTCTGTAGCATAGCCGAGCCCTATCGTGCGACCCAGGCCGCGTCCTCCTCCTGTAATGAGCACCACCTTTCCTTTTAGCAATTGATCTGGCATGTTTTCAAAACGAACTAGCAACCGGACTTTCTCAAGCGTCAATCTTGTCGAGACCTCGTAAATCCAACTTGCAATCGCACGGCGAACCAATTTTCATCTTCTTAGGATTTTACGAATGCAGGAAATATCACGATACTCGGGCCCCACATTATGACGAAACAACCCAACGTGATCGTATTTTTCACGGACCAGCAACGCTGGGACACTTGTGGAGCCCACGGCAATCCACTGGATGTGACACCGAATTTTGATCGAATGGCCAATTTCGGGACTCACATTGACCATTCGATCACCTGCCAACCTGTTTGCGGCCCTGCCCGCTCCTGTCTACAGACAGGTCTCTACGCGACCCAAACCGGAAGTTGGCGCAACGGGATCCCGCTCGACAAAACCCTCAAGACCATCGCTCAACACTACACCGAGGCCGGCTACAATACCGGCTACATCGGCAAATGGCATTTAGGCTCGAACGATGACTTCGTCCCGGCCGAAGAACGCGGCGGATACGATTACTGGCTCGCGACCAACTTACTCGAATTCCAATCGGACGCCTACGATTGCAACCTCTGGAACAACGACAACGAAATGGTCCATCTTCCAGGGTATCGCGTGGATGCTATGACCGATGCGGTTATCCGCTACGTCGACGAGAAAAGCAAAGAAGACAAACCATTTTTCCTCTTCACTTCCTACCTCGAGCCGCATCACCAGAACCATGTAGACGACTACCCGCCCCCAGACGGCTATCGCGAACGCTACACAGGCAAGTGGATACCACCCGACCTTCAAGCCCTTGGAGGCAGCTCTGGGCAGCACCTCGGCGGTTATTTGGGCATGATCAAACGTCTCGACGAAGCGCTCGGTCGCATCATGGATGCGCTCAAGAGCCTCCGAATAGACAAGGAAACCATCATTCTCTTCACGGCCGACCACGCCTGCCACTTCAAGACGCGCAACTCGGAGTACAAACGCTCCGGTCACGAAGCATCCGTTCGCGTCCCGACCGCGTTTTGCGGCCCCGGCTTCGATGGAGGCGGTCGACGCCAGGAAGTCACTAGCCTAGTGGACCTCGTTCCAACGCTCCTCGACTCATGCGGTATCACTCCGCCGGATTCTCTGCCTGGACGCTCACTCATGCCAATCCTCCGTGGCCAGAGCCACGAATGGGAGCAGGAAGCGTTCATCCAGATAAGCGAATCTCAAGTCGGCCGAGCGATTCGGACCGCCCGATGGAAATACGGAATCGTTGCTCCCGATGCTGACGGCGAAACGGAGTCCCGCTCCGACACCTACACCGAAAGCTATCTCTACGACCTACACTCCGATCCCTACGAGCTTCAAAACCTTATCGGCTACGCCTCGCACAACAAAGTGAAGGCTCATCTGAAAATCAAGATTCTCGACGCAATGGAACGAGCAGGAGAATTGCGGCCGCAAATAACGGATCACGAGATCACCAGGCCCGAGTCCCAACGCACCATTTTCGAAGAAGAGGTCCTACAGTAGAACCTTCCTCTTCGCCGTATTCAGTAAAGCAGTGGCGGTCGACCTTGAGCGACCGCTAATTTTTCATCCAACAAACCAAGGCAGGAATACCAAGCCGACTACCGTCATCAGCTTAATCAAAATATTCAGAGCTGGTCCAGACGTATCCTTGAAAGGATCGCCCACCGTATCGCCGACAATCGCGGCCTTGTGAGCTTCAGAGCCCTTGCCGCCTTCGTTTCCTTCTTCGATGTATTTTTTGGCATTGTCCCAAGCTCCCCCCGCATTCGCCATAAAAATAGCCATCATAACACCCGTGATGAGCGCCCCAGCTAGCAAACCTCCCAACATTTCGGCGCCCATTAACTTGCCAACCACGATGGGAATAACGATCGCCATCAACCCAGGTAAAACCATCTGCTTAAGTGCACCGGTTGTTGAAATCTGAACGCAACGCGCCGGATCCGGCTTTCCTGTACCCTCAAGAATCCCCGGGATCTCGTGGAATTGACGGCGAATCTCGTCAACCATCGCCCCTGCAGCTCTTCCGACAGCCCTCATAGTCAATGCGCTGAAAAGAAATGGCAAGAACCCGCCTAGGAGGAGCCCGATCATCACATCCGAATTGTTGATATCGAGCACCAGCTTACCAGTACCCGGAATCGCTTTTTCACAAAATGCATTAAAAAGGGCCAAGGCCGTCAAGGCTGCCGATCCAATCGCAAAACCTTTTCCTACAGCAGCCGTCGTATTGCCGACCGCATCCAAAGCGTCAGTCCGGGCCCGGACCTCCTCAGGCAGACCGGCCATAACGGCCATGCCTCCTGCGTTGTCCGCAACAGGGCCATAAGCATCCACTCCCAGCGAGATTCCTAAAGTCGAAAGCATACCTACCGCCGATATCGCAACGCCGTAAACCCCCGCTTGATCGTAAGCGAAATAGATCGCCCCACACAGCAACAATACAGGCAATGCTACTGACTCCATGCCCGTAGCCAAACCATGGATAATATTCGTTGCAGCGCCGGTCTTAGATTGAGCAGCGATAAACTGAGCAGGCTTCGCCTCCAATGCGGTATAGTATTCCGTTACTTTCCCAATAGCTACTCCCGCGATCAAACCTGCGATTACAGCCCAAAATACGTTCATCCCACCAATGTCCTGACCATTCAAACGGAGCCCTTCGAAATTGAAAACCCATTTCGTCAATACGAATACCGCACCCATCGATATGATGGAAGCCGCGAGCAACCCACGAAACAACGCTAGGTGGAGTGAGTGTTCGTCTTTTGCGGATACGAAAAAACTGCCAATCGCCGAAGCCACGATTCCGCAAGATGCGACCGCTATCGGCAGTAGAATGACGCTCGATACATTCTCTTGTCCTGCAAATAGCGCCGCCCCGAGAATCATAGCCGCTATAATCGATCCCACGTAAGACTCAAAAAGATCCGCTCCCATACCCGCAACATCTCCCACATTGTCTCCCACATTATCGGCTATGGTTCCTGGATTGCGCGGATCGTCCTCCGGGATACCCGCTTCGACTTTTCCGACTAAGTCTGACCCCACATCAGCCGCCTTCGTAAATATACCTCCGCCAACACGAGCAAATAGTGCAATAGACGACGCTCCAAAACTAAAGCCCAGAACCTGCTCCAAAACGCCTTCCGTAATCGGACCGCCTTGAGAAAAGAGTGAAACGAATACCGCGATGCCTACCAAACCCAGTCCCACTACCGAAAACCCCATCACGATTCCCGAGCTAAATGATACCGACAACGCATCCTTCAAATCCTTCCGAGCCGCTTCAGCGGTACGCACCGCAGAGCGCGTCGCCGTATGCATACCGAAAAAGCCCGCAAGCCCTGACGCAAACGCTCCGCTTACAAATGCTATAGCCGTCCGAATCCCCAACCCTTGATCTTCTGGCGAAACCGCGATCGCGACGAAAACAATCCCCACAAAAACACATAGCCATCTATATTCCGCTTTCAAAAACGCGAAGGCACCCTCTTGGATCATCTTCGCGATCTCCCTCATCTTATCGTCTCCCTCGTCCCACTTCATTATGCCTTTATATTTGGCGAGGGCGAAGCCAAGGGCGAAGATTGCAGCCACAATAGAAAACAGAAGCGAAGTATTTACCATTCCAACTTGTAATAGAATTTTTTGATACATAGCAAGGAAACAGTGGCGTCGATCAACACAAAAAGAGCCATTTTTATGCTGTCGTTTCTTCCGTACAACAGATGATAGAGTTGTTTCTGCGGTCGTGCATCACAAAAATTTTCAGGTAGTCTGCGATTCTCCTGGTCACCAGCCCGCTCTCTGTGTGTTGAGGCCTGGCTTCAGTCCTTACCCTGAACTAATGCTCTCAGGGTACATCGCCCTCGGTGAATCGAGTTTTTCCACCATGTTCTTTGCCAGTTTTAAGGCCAATTCCGGTTCTTTACCGAGTATGTTTATTTTCTCAAACGGATCGTCTTTGAGATTGCACAATTCCCAGGTTTCAGACTCGTAATTGTAGATGATTTTCCAGTTTTTTGCCGATATGTAGAAAAAAGAGTATTACAGTGACTATGCGGATAAAGATTATTTAACCCGATCTTTCGAACTTCTCCATCCTTATATAAAAAAGGCACGGAAGTTTTGCCAATACACATGAAATCGACCAAAAAGAAGAGGATATTGGGCCGTTCCGCGACGCATAAGGCCGTGCTTGTTAATAGGAGTAAAACGCAATTAATACCTTAATGGCCTCCCTTATTTTATGGTATTACTCTTTTTCCATACTTAGAGAGCAGCGAACGCTTGCAGCGTTAGCCGTTATCTACGGCACCTTCTTGGGCTACACTATAATTGTTGCCCATCTTTGATTAATCGTTCTCTCAATTTGTTGTAATCCACATCCTGAACGGCGATGCCATCGTCGAGGGCATGAGATGCAGCTGTAGCCACACTCTGTCCAAGAACCATGCCGACCGGCTCCATGCGAATCGAGCCAAAGGCTATATGGGAAGCGGAAAGGCACCAAGGAACAAGCAGATTTTCGCATTCGCTTTTGCTTGGGACAGTCGATTGGTATGAGATCGGATAAGGTTTGCCACCAAGACTTCGTTGGATGTCACCTTCATTTCTCAGTTGCCCTTTATAGATGACGCGTTGGACGTTGTGTGAGTCCATGGTATAGGCACCCATTCCGATAGAGTCTGTCACTTGAGGGTAATCTGGGTTTTGGCGGCATTGGTGCTCAGTCATGACAAAGTCAGATACCATTCGTCGACCTTCACGAACATACAAATTGTATGGCCAGTTGTCGTTGTCAGTAAATTCATCGACTGGCAATCCCCAGCCAGCGTATCTCCTCTTGATGGGGTCCGGCACACGAAGATGGTTCTGCAATGTCCAGATCATCCCCATTTGCCAGTCACGATGTTTTGCGGCGATGGCTTCGCGTTCTTCGTGCGACAATGTGGTCCAATCCCAGTAATCCGGATGGTCCGGCGGGAGAGAACTATAATTCATTCCAATGTAGTCGGTTGAAATTCCACCCAAATTATTCGAATCCGTTTTCATGTTCGGCATAGGGGAGAGCTTGAAAAACTGACTCGATTGACCTGCTTCAATCGCCCGAAACAAAATTTCGTAATCGCCATCATTGTAGCTATTTGGTTTGGACACCATCACCCTATTGTCAGGCACGTTGGTCAGACACATGCGGTAACAGAAGGCTTGCAGTCTGTGGTCAGCTTTCCCGACATCTGCCCCATCGAACTCATTGCCGCCCGACAGCACTCCACTGGACGGAACACCTTTTACAAGATAGGGGTCGATCCCTTCGTGCAGATTGTTCCCGTGCACAGGACTAGTGATAGCGTTGGAGACCTCTTTATATTGTGCATTCGCCTCGCGTCCGACTACAAAGGTGACACCCGCCGTCGCCAATAGATCACCCTCATAGGAGGCATCAATGAACATTTTTCCTTTGATAATGGTGCCGTCTTCAAGGTTAAATTCCACAATGCGCTGGCCATCCATCGCGACTCCCTCCTTTAGCTTCAAACGCCCCTCAATAACTCGGACGCCCGCTTCTTCGACCAGTTGCTTGAAAATCAACTCGGCCACCTTAGGTTCAAAAACCGAAGCAAGTTGGGTCGTCTTGTTAAAGGTGGGAGTCCCTTGTCCCATTACTGAAAATTCGTTTTTGCTCTGATGCACCCAGGTATCGGGTTTCTGATAATAGCGGTAGACTTTATGATAGAATTCTCGAGAAATCCCTCCCAATATCTCGGAGTTTCCGATATCTGTCCAACCGAGGCCACTGCTGCTCATCCCTCCGAGATGCCCGTATTGAGAAACGAGTATTACGGATTTTTCCATCCGCGCCGCTTGCACCGCGGCAGCGACACCAACGGCCGCATCGCCATACACAACGACGTCTGCTTTCAGTTGAGCTGGCTCTGCCCCAAGTCGATGAACGCAACAGATGAAAATTAAAAGTGTGAACCTGATGATATAGCTACCCATTTTTCTACCGCCCAATGTTGAGCTAATCTGACAACATTATTCGAATATCCTAGCGCATGGGAGGTATTTCAAGCGTGAACCAAGTGTAACACTTGATTTAGTCGCTTATCTACTGATTTATCATCTCGTTGGTGATATCTTTTCTTATTAAAGATGACAGTATCTTCTAATTTCTCCTACTGCTATTCAGAGATTATTTCGATCAGATAATCATCCTCGTCTAGTCAATTCACACGGAACCTGCCGCTCCCGGTTGAGAATCTACACCCAGCTCAATATAAGGGAGTCCCCCAGCGAGTTACTAACGAATCAATTCTCGAAGTAGTTTATTAACTGTCTGTGGGTTGGCTTTTCCACGACTTTTTTTCATCACAGGACCGAGCAATGCATTGAGCGCTTTTTCATTTCCTGATTTAAAATTTTCAGCGGATTTCGAATTCTCATCGATTGCTTCTTGGCACCAAGCTTTTACCTGATCGTCATCGAAATCCGACTTCAGCCCTTTTCGCTCAATAACTGCATCTGCTAGCTCCCCGCTTTTGAACATCTCCAGGAAAACGTCTTTTCCAATTTGCTTGGTAATAGTTCCCTTATCCACTGTGCTTACCAGGGAAAGCAAATGCTCTGCGGTTACCTTGCAGTCCGCTAACGATTGCCCGGCTTCCGAAAGTTCACGCAATAAATCGTTCGTTACGTAATTCCCAATGGCCTGAGCCATCTTTGGCGACTGCTTAGCCGCCGCTTCAAAATAATCGCTCAAATCCCGATCGGGAACCAGCACTGATGTGATCGTATAGGGCAAATCATATTCTTCAAAAAACCGGCGTTGTTTATCGAATGGCAATTCGGGAATTTCCGACTGTATCCGATTTTTCCATTCTTCATCGACTCGTACCGGCATCAAATCTGGGTCTGGCAAATAGCGATAGTCGTGAGCATCCTCCTTCTCCCGCATCGACTCGGTACGCCCTTGCTCAGCATCCCAACGCCATGTCGCCTGGACGATAGTATTGCCCTTCTTTAGCTCGCGAGTCTGACGTTTGATTTCGTATTCGATACCATTTTTTACGCCAGTGATACTATTTAGGTTTTTTAACTCGATTTTCGAACCGAGTTCTTTTTGGCCAACTGGACGGACTGATATATTCGCATCCGCACGCATCTGCCCCTTCTCCATGTCGCAATCGGAGATACCGCAATACACCATAATTTGACGTACGGCAGTTAGCAGGGCGAAAGCCTCTTCGCCGGAATGCATGTCAGGTTCAGTTACGATTTCCATCAACGAAGTACCTGCTCGATTATAGTCAACCAAGCTATCTTCGCTGAAATGGTTCAGCTTGCCTACATCGTTTTCCAAATGGATACGCGTTAGTTGAATCCTTTTGTGCTCGCCCATCGAAGCACGCGAATCGCTCGAAAGTTCGATCTCGACTAAACCGCCTTCGCAAATTGGCTGATCGTATTGCGTTATTTGATAATTATTCGGACTGTCAGGATAGAAATAGTTTTTCCGATCCCATTTGCACACTTCTGGAATCCTACAATTAAGGGCTAATCCGGCTTTGATGATTCCATCAAGCGCCTTCTTATTCATGACCGGCAAGGCTCCAGGAAGTCCCATGATCACCGGATCCACCAAAGTGTTCGGTTCATAGCCAAACCCTGCTCTACACCGAGTGAATATCTTCGATTCCGCCTTTATCTGAACGTGAACCTCTAAACCAATTACTGCTTCGTATTCCATTTTACCTAAGCCTTCAAAATTATAGCTCTGGGTGTTGGTTCTTAAAATCGTGGGCATCTTCGAATACTTGCCCGATAGCCAACATTTCCTCCTCCCGAAAAGGCTTTCCAAGAATTTGCAGCCCAACTGGCATCCCATCGCTGTACCCGCACGGCAAGGACATCCCGGGAATACCCGCGAGATTTGCCGATATCGTATAAATGTCGCTCAAATACATCGATAAAGGATCTTCCATCTTAGCCCCCTTTTCAAAAGCTGGAGATGGGGATGTAGGCGTTAGCAAGGCATCAACCTCCTCATAAGCCTTTTCGAAATCTTGACGAATCAAGGTCCGCGCTTTTTGGGCTTTTAGGAAATAGGCATCGTAGTAGCCGCTGCTAAGCGCATACGTACCCAGGATTATACGACGCTTAACCTCTTCGCCAAATCCTTCCGCTCGCGATTGGTTGTACACGTCGACCGAATCCTTCGGATCGAAATTCTCTGCGCGATGCGTGTAACGGATACCGTCATAGCGGGCCAAATTGGAAGACGCTTCCGCAGTTGCGATGATATAGTAGACAGCAACGGCATACTCAGTATGCGGCAAAGAAACTTCCTTAATTTCGCAACCCAGCTCCCGATAGAAATCGATCGCCTGCTGAACTGGCTCCATCGCAGCTGAATCCAATGCTTTTTCGAAATATTCTTTCGGTAGCCCGAGTTTCCACTTCTTACCTTTCAGCGATTCGAAACTCTTTGAAAAATCGGGAACTTCGGCTCGAAAGGAGGTTGAATCCCGAAGGTCATGCCCGGATATCGCTTGGAGCAACAAAGCTGCGTCTTCAACGGATCGAGCCATTGGTCCTACTTGATCTAGGGAAGATGCAAAGGCCGCCAGGCCAAAACGAGAAACACGTCCGTAAGTAGGCTTCAAGCCAACCACCCCGCAATATGATGCCGGTTGACGTATAGAACCTCCCGTATCGCTTCCCAAGGTCAAGACGGCTTCGCCAGCAGCAACCGCTGCAGCGGATCCACCGGAACTCCCGCCGGGAACGCAATTGAGATTCCAGGGATTCGAAGTCGGGTGAGTCGCCGAATTCTCCGTTGAAGAACCCATCGCAAATTCATCCATATTCAAACGTCCCCACAAAACAGCGCCCGATTGCTTCAACTTTTGAATACATGTCGCGTCATAGGGGGAAATGAAATTTTCAAGCATCTTGCTTGAGCAGGTCAACGGCTGATCCTTTACGGCTAGAACATCTTTTATCCCAACAGGAATGCCGTCGAGAGCACCAACGGTCTCACCCGCCGCTCTCCGTTGATCAGAAGCTTCTGCCTGCGAGACAGCATCTCCTTCATCGTAGGAATTGAACGCTCCCACTCGCTCTTCAACCGCTTTCGTACGACCGATAATAGATTGAGTAAGTTCGACCGCCGAAACTTCGCCCGCCTTCAAAAGCCCACTCAGTTCCCTAGCCGATTTGTAATAAAGTTCTTCTGACATTTTCCAATCACTCTACCACCTTGGGGACTACAATCATGTTTTGGCGTTGTTTGGGAGCATTTCTCAAAGCTCCTTCAACAGGCAATTCACTAGAGACGACATCTTCTTGCCAAACGTTTTCCATCGGATACGGGTGGGCAGTCGCTTCGACTCCTTCCGTATCCAATTCTTCGAGCTTTTCTACATACCCGAGAATTGACCCCAATTGGTCCGAAAACTTGGCCTTCTCCTCTTCGCTCAGAGCGATACGTGCGAGCTTTGCGACATAATCAATGTCAATTTTTCCTGTTTCCGACATGACAGTTATCTCTCCGATTTCAAAATAACGACAAACTCAATCGCGAATCTCGTAATTGGTTTTCGCCTTAATTTCACTTTGGATCACTTCAAAGGCTTGGTTAACTTCCTTATCTTTCAGAGTACGTTCTTGCGAACGAAAGCTCATCGAAACGCCAACGCTCTTTTTGTCAATGGGTACGCCTTCGCCTTCGTACACATCGAAAACATCGAGAGCCTCCAATGCAAAGGCGTTCTTCGTCGCTTTGGCTGCAATCTTGCTGACCGCCTTGACCACATTGCTGGCCAGCTCGCTTTTACCGACTACCAATGCGAGATCCTTGGAAGAAGGTGGGAAAAGACTGAATGATTGAAACTTAACGCGCTTCGCAGCCCTCAAGCGCTCTGGTAAAATACAAAACGAGCCAGCGACAATTTCGCCTTGAATATCCAGAGCTTTGATACGAGCCAGGTTCATCAACCCAATTTCAGCTAAAATACCAGCTCGAGGATCGTCTACCAATGCTGCGTGCCCTTCTTGCCATGCAGTATGGTCGCCTTCGATCGGCTTGATTCCGAAACGACCCAATTCCATTCCAGCAAATCCAGCGAGAATCTCGACACGCTTCTTAGCCAAATAGAAATCATCGCTTCCACGTTCTTTCCAACTTCTAGCCGCCCCATGGGAACACTCCAAAAATGCAACCGATATCAATTCAATGAGCTTGCCATTGATTTCTCTGAAAACACGACCTGTCTCGAAAAAGCGCGTTGCTCCGGTTTTTCGTGACTGATTCAAGCGCAGCGATTCCAGCATTCCCGGTATCAAACTATGACGTAACTGCGTTTGATCTTCACTAATAGGATTCTTCAGTCCCAAGTCCATCGCTGCGACACTCTCCGACCAATCGCTCTGTTCGCTCTCGGAACGAAGCGTATAAGTAATCGTCTCGGCAAAATGTTGCCCGACGAGATAGGCACCGGATTGGCGTACGAATTCGGTTATCGGATGATCGTTTGCCCCAGTCGCCGTTGCCTTAACAACTCCTGATGGAATCTTATTCGTTCCGTAAATACGTAAAACTTCTTCGAGCAAATCAATCGGACGATCCAAGTCTCCACGATAACTTGGAATCGAAACCGTCCATTCAGCTCCATCGTCGCCATGCGAGACCACCATATCCAATAACTCCAGGCTCTCTTGGATCTGCGTATCGGGAATATCGAATCCCGCCTTAGCCCGAATCCAGTCCGGCGAAAGTTTGATTTCATTCTGAGAAACAGGCTCGGATCCCGCAACGTGCTCGGGACCGCAAACCTCTCCGCCTGCCGTTTCCAAGATGAGCTGAACTGCTCTGTCGGTCGCGAAGCGAAGCGACTTCGGATCGACGCCACGTTCGAAACGATAGGAACTGTCGGTCGATAGTCCCAAATTCTTGGATACCCAGCGAATCGTCGTCGGATTAAAATAAGCGACCTCTAGAACTAAATCCGTCGTATCGTCCTTAACTTCGGAATTTTGACCGCCCATAACGCCGGCAATCGCCAATGCACGCTTTTCGTCGGAAATGACTACCATGCGGCTAGCCAGCTTACGCTCCTCGCCATCCAAAGTATTCATCGTTTCTCCTTCGGCGGCATTGCGAACGGCTATCTTCTTGCCATTGATATCACGAGCATCGAATGCGTGCAGCGGATTACCCGTCTCGTGCAAAACGAAATTCGTAACGTCTACCACATTATTGATCGGACGAAGCCCAATCGAACTCAACAACTCCTGCATCCAGGCAGGGCTTGGTCCAATTTTCACGCCTTTGATAACGGTCGCTCGGTAAAGTGGACAATCTTCTTCACAATCAACGCTGGCACCCTCGAAGATATCGTCGCCAGACGGACGGGAATCTACGCTGGTCAAGTCATCAAGCGCTGGATACCTGACCTCTCTGCGGTACCAAGCAGCTAATTCACGAGCAATACCTATATGCGACAAACAATCCGGACGATTCGGAGTTACTTCCAAATTGAATACCGTGTCGCTTTCCGTAAGCACTTCATTGATTGGCGTACCGATTTCCGGAAAACCTTCGAGGATCAAAAGACCGGCAGCATCCTCACCCGCTCCGATTTCCTTGCCCGAACACATCATCCCATCGGATTCAACCCCACGCAACTTAGAGCGCTTGATCTTGAATCCACCCGGAAGCCGCGCTCCAGGAAGCGCAACTGGGACGCGATCGCCTACCTTGTAGTTGCTCGCTCCGCACACGATTGACTTTTCGCCAATCTCAGAGCCAAGAGCTACTCGACAAACTCCCAGTTTATCCGCATCCGGATGCTGCACGCGCTCGAGAACTTCGCCCACTAGGACGTTTTCGAGCTGAGGCACTCCAGTTGTTTGAATGTCATCAACCTCGAAACCGAGCAAGGTCAAGGAAGCCGCGAGATCTTTCGGAGTTTCCGGAAGATCGATATAGCGTTTCAGCCAAGTAAGAGAAATTTTCATCGAACGTAATGTCTAGAAGAATACAAGTCAGCAATCGCTCAAATAGCTTAGGCGAATTGGTTTAGAAACCGGCGATCGTTTTGATAGAAGTAACGAATATCATCGATCCCATAGATAATCATAGCGATGCGCTCGATACCCATGCCGAATGCAAATCCTGAATACACTTCTGGATCATATCCAACCGAAGCGAAAACCTCTGGCTCGACCATCCCGCAACCGGCAATCTCGACCCAATCGCTGCCCAGTTTGGCCAAATGGCTCGAAGAGAAATCCACTTCGAAGCTTGGCTCTGTGTAAGGGAAGAAATGCGGGCGAAAGCGAGTCGTGGTCCCCTTTCCTAGGAGTTGCTCGAAAAAGTAGTCCAAGATAGCTTTCAGGTCTCGTACCGTCACGTTTTTGTCAACATAGAGACCTTCGACTTGATGGAAATTCGCGCTATGCGTCGCGTCTACCGTATCACGGCGGAAACAGCGACCTGGTGAAATGATACGAATCGGCGGATCGCCTTTCAGCATTGAGCGAATCTGAACCGACGAAGTATGCGTACGCAGCAAGTACCGCTCATCCGATTTTTTGGATACATTACCGAAATCCGCATTATCCGGCATGTAGAAAGTATCCTGTAAATCGCGTGCCGGGTGATCCTTCGGTGTGTTCAGGGCGTCGAAGCAATAGTACTCCGTTTCGATTTCCGTTCCTTCCGCGACAGTAAATCCTATCTCTTTGAAAATGCGGCAAACTTCTTCGCGCACCTGAGTCAAAGGATGAAAGCTTCCCGGACCCGAATCAGGCGATGGAAGTGACGGATCTATTGGCGGACCAAGCTTTTCAGCTATCTCCGAGGCTTCGATCACACTCATCGCTTCATCGTAAACCGCGTGTACTTGCTGCTTCGCTAGGTTGATCAGCTTGCCGAACACCGGGCGGTCTTCTTTGGCTACCTTGCCCATGCCCTTCATTACTTTCGTCAAGGATCCATTGGGACCAGTGATCTCTGCTTTTAAGGCCTCGAAGCCAGCTCGATTGCTTACGCCGCTAACGCCGCTTTTCGCGGATTCTACGATCTGTTTAAGTTCCTCTTCCATGATGGTCTGCGGAGGGATATTGCTATGGGAGCGTTTGAAAAAATTCTATTAGCGCAGGAAACGATTTTGCATACTCAAAACCACCCTATTGTTTGGTTAAAAAAAAGGAGTCCGAGCAAATACCCGAACTCCATCCCGTTAAAGGCGAAAATTGTTTTTAAGACGAAAATCCGTCTTTCTCGCCGCTATTCGAGTCTTAGGCAGCAGTCTTCGCTTTCAATGCGTCCTTGGCCTTAACGACCAAGCCCGCGAATGCCGTCGCATCATTAACTGCGAGATCAGCCAGAATCTTCCGGTCCAGGATGATTTCCGCGGCTTTCAAACCTTCTTGGAAACGGCTGTAGTTCATACCGTTTTCACGACATGCAGCGTTAATGCGAACGATCCATAGACGGCGCCAACTACGCTTCTTAGCCCGACGGTCTCGATAAGCGTACTGCAGCGCGTGCGCTACAGCTTCTTTCGCGTATTTATACAAACGTGATTTGTTGCCGAAGTAGCCCTTGGCCTGCTTCAGCATCTTCTTACGACGCTTTAGGTATGCTGGTGAATTAGTTGCTCTAGGCATGTTGTCCCTTTCTGGTATTCAATTTCGTCAGGTCGCCCAATTATTAATCTTTTACCCGTACGAAATAATTTATAATGTTCAGTAATTAGAGTCCGTGTGGAAGGCCGCGCATGAGATCTTTTTGGCGACCTGGAGACACAGGCTTGTCGTTACCGAGAGTACGCTTCTGCTTCGTGGTCTTTTGGTGAAGATGGTGACGCGTTCCAGGAGAACGCCGCATCAACTTTCCAGTACCGGTTAGCTTAAAACGTTTTGCTATGGATTTCTTAGTCTTTTGCATGACTTTTAGGAAAACCGAAGACAAAGATGTAAAAACCCAAGCATGTAAAGCGGAAAGCACGCTATTTTTGGTTAAAACCTAGGGATTGATCACTGAGTGCTAAGATCCTATTAAAGGCACTGTTGATTTCCTCCAGTAAAGACTGGAGCCGGCGATGGGACTCGAACCCGCAACCTACTGATTACAAATCAGTTGCTCTACCAATTGAGCTACGCCGGCAAATCTTTCCAGACTGCGCTTTCAATAATGTCAACGCGGACCTGAATCTTTAATTTGGTACCCCCCCCGGGACTCGAACCCGGAACAAATTGATTAAGAGTCAACTGCTCTACCAATTGAGCTAGGGAGGCATGCCCAAATAAAAGAGGCTCGAAAATCTAGTTTCGAGTCCCTATGTCAACCCCGTTTTTAAAAATCCTGAAGAACGCCCTGCCCTATGGGAGAATCCTCAAGGAAGCGCTCCCATACTTCGCCGATTAAATAGATCGAACCGGTAACTAGAATAGGATGATCGCTGGGCTCGTCCAGGGTGCAAATCCCTTTCGACGGAAACAACTCCGCAATCGACCCGCGATGCATAGGCCCTGAAAAACATCCAGGAATCCAGCGTTCCAACTCATCGAAAGAAGCGGATCGCGACTGCTCGGGCATTACGAATGTTATGGAACGAGCATAGCGAGCCACCACTGGAATCAATGCCTTCGCCCGGTATTGGCCCATAACGCCCATAACTACATCAGGAGCTGGAGCCCCGTTCGCCACGAGTTTGGATAAGCTATCCTCTAGCCAAAGAGCCCCTTCCGCATTGTGGGATACATCGAAAATAATTTGGCGATGCTTTAACTGGGAAACCTCCCACCGCCCTGGCCAGTGCACGTCTTTTAATGCTGACCGGCAAAGCGAGATATCGAGATTGAACCGCTGCTGCACAAGATCAACCACAGACAGTGCAATCGCCGCATTCAAGCTCTGATAGCCACCAGCCAAATTGGTCCCCGGATAGGGTTCCATTCCCTCTCCGTAGCGATCGCCTATACGAGTGAGATCGCAACCACGTTGATCGCACAATTCGCGAATCACTGCCTCTGCCTGCTCCGGCAAAACGCCTACGACGACTGGGCGACCGGGTTTTATGATGCCGCCCTTTTCCCGAGCAATTTTCTCATGTGTGTCCCCAAGGATCTCGCAATGGTCCAATCCAATAGACGTTATCACGGAAACCTCTGGGTCCACCACGTTCGTCGCATCCAGTCGACCGCCAAGACCCACTTCGACCATGGCCACATCCACCGCTTCCTCCTGAAAGCGCAACAAAGCCATCCCTGTCATCAATTCGAAAAAACTCGGATGTAGTGCCGGCGTTGCTCGTCCGATCTCCTCACCTACCGCCTTGAGAGTTCGCGTGTACTCGAGAATCTTATTTTCACTCAATATCTTCCGATCAACCTGGATGCGCTCGCCCTGTCTCACCAAATGAGGAGAGGTCGACAATCCCGTCTTAAATCCGTGTGCTCGAAAGATCGACTCAAGCATAGCGGCCGTCGAGCCTTTGCCATTGGTTCCCGCAATGTGAATAACGGGATACGATTGCTGAGGATTCCCCAATCGCTCGGCAAACAACTCCATCCGCTCAATCCCGTAGGTCGAACCCTGGTTCTTTAGAGAATACAGCCAATCCCGAGCCTCCTCGTAAGTAGCAAGTCCCCCACTCATCTCATTCGTTGAAGAAGAGAAAATCCGAATCTACGCCGTCTTGGGCTGTTTACCTAGATAGAGGGCGGACAAAATATCACGCAAACTATCCCGCATCTCTCTGCGATCCACGACCATATCAATCAATCCAGCCTCTAGCAAAAACTCCGCAGACTGAAAGCCTTCCGGCAAATCCTCGTTGGTCGTTTCCTTAATAACGCGTCGACCGGCGAAACCGATTAAAGCACCTGGCTCAGAAATAATTACGTCGCCTAGAGCCGCATAACTCGCAGTTACTCCGCCAGTTGTCGGATTGGTCAAAACTGAAATGAACGGCAATTTCGCCTTTGAAAGCTTAGCTAAAGCCGCACTCGTTTTCGCCATTTGCATGAGGCTCAAAATCCCCTCTTGCATGCGGGCTCCACCAGAGCAGGAAACAATAATGCACGGTATCTTCATCTCCAAGGCCCTCTCAATCGTTCGAGCGATCTTTTCGCCAGCAACCGATCCCAAGGATCCACCGCCAAACTTGAAGTCCATTACAGCAATCGAAATCGGAATTCCATGGATCTTTCCAAGGCCATCGATAACCGAATCGTTCATGCCCGTCTTGGCTTGGTAGCCCGAAACACGATCCTTGTAAGCCTTCGTGTCCACGAACCCCAACGGGTCATTCGGCTTCAAATCCTTATCAAACTCTTCCCAAGATCCGCTATCTAAGAGAAAATCTAGCCGCTTTTGACTCCCGATCGGAAAATGATAACCGCTCTTTGGAACGACATTCTGATTCTGCTCCAGTTCTTTATTATAAATGATCTCACCTGAGGCAGGGCATTTCTGCCACAATCCCTGTGGGATGTCTTTTTTCTTCACCTGAACGGTGGAATACTTTGGCTTATGAAAAATCGGCATCGTAAGGCTCCTTGCTAAGTGTACTGTTAATCGATAGTCAACCGTGACCCAAGGTCAACACGTCTACGCGTTTCGCTCCCGCTTTGCGAAGCGTAGCCGCACAAGCATTAAGGGTTGAACCTGTTGTAAAGACATCATCAACAATAATATAACGTTGGCTTGGGTCTATGACACTTTTTTTGGCCAAAGAAAAGGCATTTCTCAAATTGCGATAGCGCTCCTGACGATTGAACTGCGTTTGCGAGCGAGTATCGACAATCCGCTCCAGAAGAAACCGCAATCGAACCCCTTCGAATCGACCCGCAATCGACTCTGCGATCAATGCGCTTTGATTGTATCCACGCTCACGCTCCTTTCTCGGATGGAGAGGAACCGGAACTAAGATCGCCTCAACCAGGTAATCCCCCAATCCCTCCGCGTATTCCGCTATTCGACCCAAATCGTCTACGGCCCAATAAGCATTGCTGTACTTCAAGGCATATATCAGGTCGCGCACCGGTCCCCGAAATAAAGCCACCGACCACCCTCGAGAAAACTGCGGACTTAAGCGCGAACAATGCTGGCACTCTCCATGCGATTCCGCTTCACCAAAAAACGGATACCCACAGGTGAAGCATCGGGGGTCCTCAACTACATGAATCCTAGAGAAGCATCGCTCGCAAACATGCCCCAACGGCGACTCTTCCACCAAGCCACCACAAGTCGCGCAGCTCGATGGAAAGGCCAAATCTAGCAAGGCGTTGCCCCACCGCTCCGCTTTTCGAAACAGATTTACAAGAGAGATTCCGATTCAAAAAAGGTAGAGCCATCGCTCACTAGGAAGCAATGGCTAATTGCCCTCGTATCCACTAACCTAATAAAATGGTTTTACCAGAAACAGGCCCTTCGCTGGAGCAACAAGAACAAAGGGAGTACGACTACCCGATTCTAGTATAGCCCCAACACTTGAGGGCCTTGCCCTCCCCATCCCTATATTAACCAAGGTGCCAACGAGACTTCGGACCATTTTATACATAAAACCGTTTGCCTGAAAACGAATCTGTAAAACAGCTCCGTCTTTAATAATTTCAGCTTGCGATAAAGTTCTTACGGTTGACTCGTATTTCACCCCGCGATTGACCGCGAATCCAGCGAAATCGTGTTGCCCGATCAAATACGGAAGTGCTTCGTTCATAGCATTAATATCTATTGTATCTTGTACCGACCAACAATAGCGCGTGTCGACAGGTGACGCTTCACCAAGATACAGACGGTATTCATAACGTTTTGATAACGCGGAAAAACGCGCGTGAAAGTCACAGGAAACCAAATTCGCGTAAAGCGGCTGGATCGTTTCAGGCAAAAGCGAACGCATCGCACGAATCAGTTTTTCCGAGCCGTGATTCCAATCATAGTCAAAATGAAACACCTGTTCCAACGCATGTACGCCGGCATCCGTCCGACCACTACCGGTGATCGTTACACGCTCTTTAAACAGCTCCGCCAAGGCGTTCTCAATCGCTTCCTGGACGGTTAACTGTCCATTTTTCTGAATCTGCCAGCCGAAGTAATCGGTACCGTCATACGAACATCCACATTTCCACCGCATGCCTATTGCTCCTCGTTCTCGTAAGGATCGTGTTCCGGGAGCGCCACACGCTGATCCAGAAAATCCTGCAATATCAATGCCGCTGCTGCTGAATCGATTTTTCCTGAACGACGTAGCGCGTCATCCCGCTTTTTGCTAAAGCCCTCCGAAGCAACGTGAGAGGTCAGGCGCTCGTCAACGCGATGGATGGGCAAATCGATTTTGGCCAAAATTTTTTCAATAAACGCATCGACTTCCTTCGCTTTAAAGCCAACCGATCCATCCATATTATAAGGATAGCCAATTACCAAATCCGTGGCCTCTCGATCTCGAGCAAGCTTAACCAGATAATCGATACGCTCAAATTCAAAGTCCTGCACAGCCGCATCGACAGGAGTCGCCACGCCAATTTCGTCGCCATAGCTCAATCCGACCCGCCGCTCTCCGTAATCAATTCCAATACAACGCATTTGTTTAAACAGGGAAATGGCTATACGATATCCGCGTCGAGTCGCTTGACCAAGTCTTTGATTTTTTGAGACTCACCTTTCCGACAAACCAACGTCGCATCTTTCGTGTGTACGACGATTAGATCGTCAACCCCAACAAGCGCCAAAACATGCCCATCCGGAGCAACAGTAATATTCCCCGAACTTGCCTCGAACACCGCTTCGCCGTCGGCTACGTTTCCTGCATCGTCTTTCGGGAAGTGACGCTCGATTGCTGGCCAAGCGCCAACGTCATCCCAATCGAAAGTTGCAGCCAAAGTTTGAACATTATCCGCTTTTTCCATGACTGCGAAATCGATGGAAATCTTTTCTAAATTTGGATACAATTCCTTAAGAAGAGTCGCCAAAGCTTCACCGGCATTCAAACGGTTCTCCAACTCATCCAACCCAGTCTTCAAGATCGGGGTAAACCGAGCCAACGCATCGGAAATAGCGGCTACGCTCCAAACGAACATTCCCGCATTCCAATAGTAATCGCCGCTATCAACGTACATTTTAGCAGTCGCCAGGTCGGGCTTCTCTTTGAATTCGGCCACACGAAAGACATCCTGCCCTGCAAAATTGGCGATCGCGGAACCCTTCTGAATATACCCATACCCCGTTGCCGGTTCAGTTGGAGCAATACCAATAGTAACTAAACTCGACGAACCTTCCGCCGCTTGAAAAGCAACGTCCAAGGCCTTCTGGAAGCCTGCATGGTTCTCGATAAATGCATCTGCTGGCAACATTGCCATCGCAGCAGCCGGGTTTTCTTTTTTAATTAAGAGCATTGCCAACCCGACCGCTGCCGCCGTATCGCGACCAACCGGCTCTGCCACAACATTCTCTTCTGGCAACATCGGGCATACATCGCGGACACCTTCGAGTTGCTCGCTATTGGTGATCACATAAATGCATGAAGGATCGATAAAGCCCTTCAATCGATCAACCGTCTGCGTCAGCATCGGTTTGTCTCCCACAATCGGAAGCAAATGCTTCGGACGCTTCAGCCGGCTAGCCGGCCAAAACCGTTCGCCTTTTCCTCCTGCCATAATTACCACATAACGACCTGCCATATACCCATAACGCTTCACGCGAATTCCCCAAGGTCAACGCTTAACAAATCAAGCCCATCGAGAATACATTTGATCTATCCACATCGATTCCTATCAAACGCTCCTAATGAACGGAGATTCCAGTCAGCTTAACTCCCAGGAACTCGCGCGCTACAGTCGACAAATTCTACTCGACGAGATCGGAGCCAACGGCCAGGAACGCCTCAAAAGTGCCAAGGTTCTCGTAGTCGGAGCCGGCGGGCTAGGCAGTCCGGCAGCTATGTACCTCGCAGCAGCCGGTGTCGGACAACTCGGAATCGCCGATTTCGATAAAGTCGAGCTTCACAACCTACAGCGTCAACTACTTCACGGGACTGCCGACGTCGACACTCCCAAGACCCTCTCCGCCGAGAAACGCCTCCAAGCAATCAATCCTTACGTATCCATTGTTCTCCACGAAAACGGCGTCCAAGCCGACAATGCCGTCGAGCTCTTTAAGGCATATGACATAATAGTAGACGGCACTGACAATTTCCCGACGCGCTATCTAAATAACGACGCATCCTTCTTTGCTAGAAAGCCCCTCGTCTACGGCAGTATATTTAAATTCGAAGGACAAGTATCTCTCTTTAACGCTTCGTATGAAGCACCCTGCTATCGATGCCTCTTCCCCGAACCTCCGCCTCCAGGAAGCGTTCCCAATTGCGGCGAAGCTGGTGTACTCGGAGCACTCTGTGGAATCATCGGAAGCATGCAAGCCCTTGAAGCAATCAAAGTTATAACTGGAGCCGGCGAATCGCTCGCCGCTTCCCTGCTCATCATCGATACGCTATCGATGCATACGCGAAAATTGAGAATCAGAAAGGACCCTCAATGCCCGCTTTGCAGTCCTCACGCATCCATCAGCTCCATCCAAGCAGATCGCTGCCGAAATCAATGCGAAACCAACACCATCGAAACCATGCCCAGCACCTACCCAATTGAAGTCGATATCCAAGAAGCCAAAAACCTTCTGGATAATCAAAACGCAATCCTCATCGATGTACGCGAAATTCTTGAGCTTGGCATTTGCCAAATCGAAAATTCTAAAAACATACCAATGAATAAAATTCCCCAGCGCTTAGAGGAGTTACCCAAAGAAGGACCATTGCTTATTCAATGCCATCATGGAGGAAGAAGTCTTCAAGTCGTTCACTACCTTCGCCAAAACGGTTTTGAAAACGCCATCAACATGGGAGGCGGAATCGAGGCCTGGGCATTGAATCACGATTCCTCGATGCAACGCTATTAAGTCGATAGTCGACAAACCAGTACCTCTCTCGACAATACCCAATGCTCAAGATGAACCTGAAATTGGACGTAAAAAAAGCCCGCTCTTTCGAACGGGCTTTTGAAATTCAATCGAGAAGCTACTTTTTACGTGCCTTGGTAAGGCCAGCTGCTTTCTTGATGTTATGTAAAGTAGGAACGGATACGCCGAACTTAGCAGCGACTGCATTACCCTTACCGCCAACCTTCAATGCGTCTATGATTCCTTGACGCAATTCAGCTGTGATAAGCGTGCGCTTTGCGCGTCCAGTTGATCCCTTAGCAGCCTTCTTCGCTTTAGGTGCGGCCCTCTTAGCTTTTGGAGCTGCTTTTTTTACAGCCTTCTTCGCTTTAGGAGCTGCAGCTTTCTTACCTTTAGATGCCTTGGGAGCTTTCTTTGCTTTCGATGCCTTGCGGCCTCGTGGAGCAGAAACGGTACCCAATGCTTGCAAAGCGACGATCAAATCAGCACGAGTGGCGAAACCAGCTTCCTTGTGAAGATTTGCAATCTTTTGCAATTCTTCGGCGGCTGCCTTCTTTTCCAACGCTGCAAGTTTATTCTTAGTAGCTACTATTTCTTTTTGTATTTTTGAAGTCATGAGGGAATTACAAAAGTCCGTTTTTCTCTAAATACAACTTCTTTTTGATAGATTTTCTATAAAAAGATACTATTTCACGCACTACATTACCTACATCTCCGTACATTAACCCTCGGCATACCGTGAGTTCCGTGATTTCGGTTAATATACTGGAATCCTCAGACGGGCTGACATTAAAAGCAGTTCCTCCGTAATCACTAGCTCGAATCGCCTTTTTTAGAACGTGTAAACACAGGTGAAAATGGTTCGACCGAGTATCGCTCGAAGCCATATTTCTATATCGTCATCGATGCATATCCACCATCTACAACCAACTCTTCACCAGTGATAAATGATCCTGCATTATGGGATGCCAAAAGCAAAGTTGCTCCAATTAACTCTTCGGCGTTTCCAAAACGATTCATAGGCGTATGTCGCATAATACCCTCAATACGCTCCGCATTCAAGACTTTGCGGTTTTGTTCAGCTGGGAAAAACCCGGGCACAATCGTATTGACCCGCACGTTATGCACTGCCCATTCGCGTGCCAAATTCTTACTGAGATTATGCACTGCCGCCTTCGTCAATGAATACGTAAACACTCGCGAAAGAGGAATCAATCCAGACATAGAACCCACATTGATAATAGATCCTCCATCCGCTTGCTCAATCATATGTTTTCCGAAAACCTGACTCGATGCGAAAACCGAGCGAATGTTCAGGTCTAGAATCGATTGAAACTCTTCATCCGATATATCGAAAAACGGAGTCGCGGAATTACCCCCTGCACCATTAACCAGTATATCGACTTTTCCGCTTCGCTCCAAAACCGTGTTCTTAACGGATTCGATCGAATCGCGATTCGTCGCCTCCATCGGCAGAAAACTAGCGGAACCGCCTAACGATTCAATCTGTTCGATACGAGCAGTCGCCTTTTCAATGCTTCTTCCGAGTAAATAAACCTCGGCTCCCGCTCCCGCTAAACCTTCGGCCATTGCGCCGCACAACACTCCCGTACCGCCACTAACGACAGCAACCTGCCCTTTTAGGCTAAACAATTTTTCAATATAAGATGCCATAGTCGTTTTCCTATTCTTAGACGTTAATCGATTTTAAGGTATCCATTGACCAAGCTGGAAGACCACATTCTTTGGATAGCTCGCCAAACGCCTCGACTTCCGCTTGCGAGAACATCAAGCCGCCATGCTCTTCAGTGAGTTTCGCCGTGTCTGCTTCCATTTGCCCAGGCAATAGACACCCTTCGTTTCCATGTCCGAGGATATCTTCGATAACCGCCTTTACATTAGCAGCCTGATTACGTTCTTTTGCAAACGCTCCACTCGAAATAGCATCGGGGTGGATCACTTGAAAAAAGAAACAAGGAGTGCGTTTTTCCCCATCTTTTTCGGTCCACCGACTTCTAATAGTCGGCAAAGATCCGCCAATTAATCCGGCAACCAATTCATTCACCAACGATAACCCGTACCCTTTGTGAGCGCCAAACGGAAGCAGTGAAGAAGCTTTGAACGGATCTTGCGTAACATTGCCTTCCGCATCCACCGCGGCTTCCGGCGGCAAGGTCATGCCTTCCCGTTTGAACTGCTCCACACGCCCCATCGCAATAACTGAAGTCGCCCAATCGACCACAATAGGATAGCCAATTGCATCCGTAGTAGGGAATCCCCACGAGTGAGGGTTTGTTCCCAAAGTAGGAAACTTTCCCTTAAACGGTACCACTTCCGCCAACGCGGCAGTACAATTGGTGTAGGCAATATATCCGCGACGAGCTGCTTCGATCATATATCCGCCTCCCCACAAATAATGAAAAGCATTATCGACCGCGACAATACCTACTCCATGGGTATCGGCCATTTGTATACATTTCTCAAGAGCTCGATAAGCGGTCGACTGACCAAGTTTTTTCTGAGCATCCCAGATTTTAACCGCAGAGAACCGAGATTCCTTCTCGATGATCTCCGCTCCCGGAACGCAACCTTGCGAGCCGCTTCCAAATGCCTCGTCTAAATGGAGCGCTTTGATGGCATTGTGCGTTCGAATACCATGCCTAGCTGCCTCCGCCGATAGGCGAGCCGCGTCATTCGACTCCTCGGCCGTAAAGCCACGCTTAAAGTACGCCGCGGCGACGAGTTCATTATGATCCTGTATAGGTACTATAAAAAATTTTGTAGACATCGTTCTTTTAGAATTTGTTTGCCTGAGCCAAAGGAGATTCGCCGTTTAAGTAGCGAAGCAGATTTTCAGTCGCCATCGTCGCTTGACGAATAACCGACTCGTGAGTACGCGATCCAATGTGACTCGTAATGACCGTATTCGGGGCGCTGAGCAATGGATGATCTACCGGCGGTGGCTCTACATCAAGCACATCCGCTCCGTAGCCGCCGATCTTTCCCGAATGCAAAGCTTCGTTCATATCATCGGTGATTACCAATTCTCCTCGAGCACAATTAAGGACAATCGCCCCGTCGCGCATTTCCGCAATCTTATCTTTATTGATTATCCCGCGCGTTTCATCCGATAGAAAGCAGTGAAGCGACACTACATCGGAGTTCACCAAAACGTCATCCATCGATTCGCATCGAGCAACGCCATGCTCTTCGGCAAACGCCTCGTCCCAATAAATATCATACGCTATCACCTTCATTCCGAATGCGTTTGCTCGAATAGCGACTTCCTTGCCGATGCGTCCCAGGCCGACAATCCCGATCGTCTGACCCATTATTTCGTGCCCCGTCAGCCTGCACCATTCTCCATTCCGAGCAGCTGCTGCAGTCGTCACAATATGCTTCGTAATGCCAATCAAAAGTCCAAACGTATGCTCCGCGACCGTCGTGTGATTAACCCCTGGCGTAAAGAGTACAGGAATTTTATGGCTCGTAGCATATTCGACATCAATTTTATCCAAGCCGATCCCGTACTTGCTGATTACTTTTAGACGTGGTAACGATTTATCGATTACCGCTTGTGTAATTCCATCGTCCCCGCAGAGAAAACCATCGAATTCGCCTGCAAGCTCTAGCATGCGTTCCTCCTTCAAAGGTCCACGCTCGCGGACAATTTCCCAGCCATGCGTGGCCAGGAGATCATGATGCGGACCCGGAGTGTCCTGATAACTCGTCGTTGTAAGTAGTATTCTCATAATAAACATCAGTCTAAAATACGCTATTTCGGAGCCGGCCCGACGGACTCCCCGTCGATCACCATTGGCTGAACTTTCAATTGACGATTAGTTCCAGTTCCCTTCATGCCGCCTAGCAGTAATCCCACTGCCTCTGTCGTCGTATAGTTAATACACTGATCGATACTAGCCAATGTAGGATGCAAATGCGAAGATACATCTAAATTATCGAAGCCCATGACCGAAACGTCATTCGGGATTGAAATTCCATTCTCCTGCAAACAGCCCATGACCCCGATTGCAACCTGATCGTTAATCGCTAGTATCGCAGTGCAATCGAGCTTATCCTCAATAAAGCGAGACGCCAGGCGCCTACCTCCTTCGTAATTCATGCCATCGAACAAATCATCGGAAACCGCCACAACGTCAGTCCCCCATTTCAGTCCCAATTTTTTGGAGGCGCTCTTCAAGGCTCTCACTCGCTCGGTCCCGTAAATAATATCATCGCGAATACCAAATAGGGCAATTTTCCGATGTCCCAATTCGAAAAGTTTCTCGATCGAAAGAGTCATCGCATATTCTCTATCGAGATTAATCTGCGGCAAATTCACTTTCGAAACCGGATCGATTGCCACAATAGCCAATGGCGAATTTTTGCAAAGCCCTTCGACAAAGCCCAGGTTTTCATCATGAGGTCCGCCAACGAAAATGATGCCTTCGACTTTGAGCGATTGAAAATGACGGATAACCTGGCGCTCCGCTTCCGCGTCTTTCTCGATCAACTCGATAATCGCGCGGTATCGCTTTCCCCATAACGTTTTTTGCAAAGCAATCAGCTTTTTGGAAAAAACCGGCGTTCCAAAGGTTTGAAAGCAAACCCCAACAACACCTGTCTTACCGCCGCGCAAACCGCGAGCAAGTGCGTTCGGGCTAAAGCCTAATTGATTCATCGCCTCCTTTACTCGATCCACAGTCTCGGCCTTAACTCCGGGATGACCATTCAAGGCGCGCGAGACAGTCCACCGAGACAGGCCCAAGTATTGGGCCAATGCCAGTGTTGTATTCACCTTCTGAGACTGCTTCAAAACACTCATTCCGCGCTTTTCACACACGTGTTTGGAAAATGCAATATCTAAATATTTTGGCGACCCAAAACGTGTTCTCTACCCGGCTTGAACATCAATAACGGAAGGCAACCAATCGATTGCTCCACCCCCCATATTTTCTTGATCAAAACCCAAATCATTAAACTGTCGGTAGGTTAGGCTTCCAATGATACCGAGCAGAGCAAAATCCGCATACACGGGAGTTTAGCCAAACAAATAATCGGACGTTTTGAGCATAGGCTCGAATCGGACCAATAATCGATCGGCTTCGTGCCGCAACCCAACAACCTATGCTCGCCATCGATCGACACATCCTATCCCAAATCGACGCGCTATATGGCGTATCGTACGAACACGATTCACAATGTCATCGATCGTCTCCACATAATGGGGATCGACTAACTTGAACGTAGCTAATTCCAATTCATTTTCGATGAATTCGATCAAAATCTCATGCAAACCCAGCGTCTCATCCGGGAAAAGCCTCCCGCCGCTGAATGACCTATCCACGTAACGCGCAATATCGATGCTAACTGAATCCGATTACATAACGACTTCGCCTTCATGAACCGGCACCTGGTAACAAGTCCCATTCGTCAATCGAATCACCACCGCTCGATCCCAGTTGGGCGCTAATTTGCTTTTATACGGCACCCTTAATGCAACCATAGCCTGAGCAATAAGTAAGCGTAAGGCCTGTGTTCCATTTCGTAAAGTTCAACGCTTATAATATGAGAAAAAACTATGATTAAACGGAAATTCACAGCAGAATCAATAGATGCCGCGAATCAAAGCCTCAATCTCTGAATCATAGAGAGCTTTTAGATCTCCATGCAGCGAATCGTTCAGGCTCGGCAGATCGGAAACGCCTGCATTTCCCCTAGCCTGCTCAATTCGCGTCGCGCCAGGTATAACAGTCGTAACCGCATCGAAATCCAAGATCCAACGCAGTGCCATTTTCGCCAAACCGGTTCGGGCAGGAGTCATCGAACCCAGGCGATCCGCCAGCTCAACAGCTTTCTCAAACGGAACGCCTGCAAACGTTTCGCCCACATTAAACATCTCTCCGTCCTTATTATAGTTACGATGATCGTTTTCGCCGAAAATCGTTTTCGCTTCAAACTTTCCAGACAGGACTCCACTTGCCAAAGGCACGCGAGCAATGATGCCGATCTGCTTACGTTGCGCTTTATCGAAAAGCGCGTCGATCGGCTTCTGTCGAAATATATTGAAAATGATTTGAAGCGAATAAAGCCCAGAACAGTTTTCCAAAAGCATATCAGCCTCAGCGACAGATTCTACACTGGCTCCGAATTGAAGGATTTTTCCGGCTTCAACAAGCCGCCCAAGCCATTCGTAAATCTCCCCTGAGCGCATCACCTCAAGCGGTACGCAGTGCGTCTGGACCAAATCCAGAACCTCCACATTCAATCGATTGAGCGAATCCTCAATCCGGCTCCGAATCGCCTCCTCCGTATAACCATCTGGATACACTTCGCCACGTCCGACTTTCGTCGCTACGAACGGCGCGTCACCTCGGATCAATTTCAGGAACTGCCCGACGATACGTTCGCTACGACCTCCTCCATAAACATCCGCCGTATCGAAAAACGTCACGCCCGAATCATACGAAGCCCTAAGTATAGCCAAGGCCGTTTCATCATCCACGTGCCCCCAATCTCCGCCAAGCTGCCAGCAACCCAGGCCAACTTCAGAAACACTAGCACCATCCTTTGCAAACGCTCGATACTTCATAACGTCCACCTTCTAATCGCTATGTCCTAAAGGAAAGCCTTATCTGTTCTCTCTACAACTCGAAAGTAGTCATTAAGAACCGCCCATCGTCGAACAGGAGGTCGACAGCGATCCTCGCAAATTCGCACTTGCCGTTTCCAGTCTTGGCGAAACCCAGACAGCCGAACCCTCTATCTATTACCATGCATGCAGCGACAAAGAAGGTTGGTGCCGAGCCGTCGCCCTAAAATCCGCCCGAACCAGCCAGGCCGCTACCACCTAGGAGAAAGCCCTGACAGAGGATAGCGACGACCCGGTATTCCGATTTCAATTGCAGCCATTGGCCCACCACGTCCGTATCTACAGGAGAGACCAAACCTTCTATGAAACCGAAATCCATTCGAATCTACATTAAGCCCTTTTGCGGCTGGTGCCACGAAGCCATCGACTGGCTCAACGCTCATGGCTTTAAATACACCAAGCTGGACGTCACATCCGATCGTGCGGCAGCCTTGGAAATGAAAAACCTCACAGGCCAGACCAAAGCTCCCAGCATTGACATAGATGGACATATTCTACCCGATTTCGAAACGCGAGAACTCGAACGATTTCTCAAGAAATTGGGGATCGAGTACTAGGTTCCTATGAAAACTCACCAAACTCCCAGGACTCTAACGCGTTGCAACTAAGCAGATGAGGACGGTTCGCGCTTGTTCCCGGCATAAAGATTCCTATTCTTGCCCTCTATGCCTGAGGAAATCGACCAAATACACTCCCTCGTCGAAAGCTTAACAAACAAGCTCATCGATTATTCGCCTCAATTGATCGCAGCATCGATCATTATGATAATCGGATTTATTTTCGGCTCGTCGATTTCAAAGCTAATACTACGTGTTTGTGCCATGCGTGAGATTGACGTTACCCTTTCCCACTTGTTCGCAAGTTCGATCAAGCTATTCGTTCTCTTAATATTCCTCTTAATCGCAATTCGAAAAATCGGGATAGATATCAGCCCGATCATAGCTATAGTCGGAGCTGGCGCCCTTGGTTTAACCTTGGCGATACAAGGCCCTATTTCCAACTATGGATCCGGTATCGCAATTATTCTTACGCGCCCATTCAAGATGCATGATACTTTAACCATCCATGGCCGAACCGGAATTGTTTCCGTCATAAGCCTCGGCTACACGTGCCTCGAGACGGAAGACGGACAGGAGATCACAATACCGAATAAGAAGATCCTAGGGGAACTTCTAACCAATTCCTTCACCAATCTGGTAGTTGAAGGGGTTGTCGGGTTCGACTACAACGCAGATCCAGAATCGGCGATATCCTGCGTAAAACAAGTGATAACCCATACGGCTGGAATCGAAGCCTTCGGCCACTCTTCCATCAATATCGCTTATCGTTATTGGATAAAAACCAGCGACTATTACCCCATTCAATACGCTGCAAATCTAGCAGTCTTCAAGGCTTTGGAAAACGCCGGTATCACGATCCCATTCCCCCAACGCGACGTCCATATCGTATCGCAGCAAAACACAAACAGCGATCTAAGCGAACAATCCTAACGAAAAAAGGGAATAAACAGCAGTCCTTGATAATCTTACTAAAGCACCGCTGTCCGCCCCAAAACCGTCAACTAAATCTTCTATGCGTATTCTTAAGAAAAAATCCTGGGAGCTCCCAGAATCTGCCGTAACTTCCGAACAAGACTTCATCAATCGCCGCCGCTTTCTAAAAGCCGTTGGCCTCGGTTCCGGAGCCCTGCTCGGACAGTCGATCGCGCACGCCGCAACCAGTGGGTTCCCCTCGCCTCTCAACAGCGCCTACAAACTCGAGGATCTCGAGCCCACTCCCTACGATCTCATAAAGGGTTATAATAATTTCTACGAATTCACTACAGACAAAGGCGACGTTCAAAAACTCGCCAATCAAGGCTGGCAGTCAGAGCCCTGGGAAATAGAGATCGGCGGACTGGTCGACAAACCCATGAAGCTCGACGTCAACGATTGCATCTCGAAAGTGGGCGGAATCGAACAACGAGTTTACCGTATGCGCTGCGTCGAAGCCTGGTCGATGGTCATCCCCTGGGACGGTTTCCAATTGAGTAAGCTTATAGACCTAGTCCAACCGAATGCCAAAGCGAAATACGTAAAATTCACTTCTTTCTACGACCCCAAATCCGCCCCTGGCCAGAAGAGTGGATCGATCGATTGGCCCTACGTCGAAGGCCTTACAATCGCAGAAGCCCGAAACGAGCTCACATTGTTGGCAACTGGAATTTACGGAAAACCGATCCCTAATCAAAATGGAGCTCCGATTCGATTGGTCGTCCCCTGGAAATATGGATTCAAAGGTATCAAATCGATTTCGAAAATAGAGTTCGTCAGCAAGCCCCCCCTCAATACATGGAAAGCCCTACAATCTCGCGAATACGGATTCTATGCTAACGTCAATCCGGAGGTCGATCACCCCCGTTGGTCGCAAGCGAGCGAACGCGTTATTGGTTCAGGATTCTTCAGCAGTCGCAAGGATACGCTAATGTTCAACGGATATGCCGAACAGGTCGCTTCGCTTTACGAAGGCCTGGATCTTAGACGCAACTTTTAGGTAGCGACTCAACTCGCAAAACGATGAACGAAATCGCACGGTTTCTCAAAAAAAGTTGGGTCCTCTATATCCTTCTTTTAACGCCGGTATTCTACCTTTTCATACCGCAATCACGATCGGATACGGAATATTTGGCGGACCCGGCGAAATACCTGCTAGAATACGTTGGCCTATCGGCCACTATCCTTTTTGTCATTGTGTTGATGATAACTCCGCTAAGGAAAATCTTTCCAAAGTCGCCAATTATCAAAGCATTCGCCTTTAATCGCCGTCAAATTGGCGTCAGCGTATTCATATACGCATTACTCCATCTATTGATCTATTTCGCTTACACTGGAAGTTGGTCAGGATTCGTTAAAGACTGGGAAAAGCTCTTCATCTTGTCCGGAATAGTAGCCCTGGTCCTTCTTCTCGTTCTGGCCACCACAAGCAACAACCGATCAGTCCGAATCCTTGGTGGGAAACGCTGGAAGCGCATTCACCGATTAGCTTACGCGATCATGTTCCTCTTGATCTACCATCAAGCGACTCAGGAAAAGACGGGCTACCGCGAAACCGCCAAAATATTCGCTCCACTCCTCCTCCTCCAAGCTTGCCGCATTGGTCTCCACGCCAAATACACATTCGATCAACGCTCGAAAGAGTAGCGACAATCAACGATGCAAGGCACGCAAAGATGCATTGTATTTGACTCTACAATTATCATAATTTCGAACAATGCCTCACCCCAGATCAATTAACCCAAATCAACCTATATTATGGATCGAAAAAACGCTGAAGATTTTCCCCAAGAGCTACTAGACATTTACGACGAATACGTGCACGGCATCATCGACCGGCGCATTTTCTTCAGTAAGTCCGCAAAATTCGCTGTCGCTGGCGTCACTGTAGCCGCATTGGTCGATTCCCTCAGTCCCCACTACGCTTGGGCTGAACAAGTATCCATAACCGACTCACGGTTAAAAACCGAATACGCATCCTACGACTCTCCGAAAGGTCACGGAAAAATGCGCGGATATCTTGCTCGACCCGCAAACGCTCAAAGCAAGCTCCCTGGAATTATTGTCGTCCACGAAAATCGCGGTCTCAATCCATACGTCGAAGATGTGGCTCGTCGTGCTGCAGTCGCTGGATTCGTTGCATTCGCGCCCGATGCTCTTACTCCGCTAGGCGGCTACCCTGGAAACGATGACGAAGGCCGGACCATGCAGCGCAAATTGGATGGCGCAAAAATCGTCGAGGACTTCGTCGCCGCAACGCATTTTCTTCACAAACACGACACCTGTAATCAATCAATTGGCGTAGTCGGTTTTTGCTTCGGTGGCGGAATGTCCAATACGCTAGCCGTCCGGCTTCCAAACATCATAAAAGCCTCGGCTCCATTCTACGGCGGACAACCATCTGCGGAAGACACCGAAAAGATCAAAGCTTCAATGCTGCTGCACTACGCAGAACTCGACAAGCGCGTCAATGCAGGTTGGCCAGATTACGAGACTGCGTTAAAAGCGAATGGAATAGACTACACGGCTCACATATACCCCAAGACCAATCACGGATTCCACAACGACACGACTCCTCGCTACGACGAGGCCGCTGCAAAGCTTGCCGAAAACCGCACAATCGCGTTCTTCAAAGACAAGCTCTAGCTCATTCTCCTACCAAGTCCAAATACACTTCGCTAAACGGCACCCAAGTATCGCTATTCAAACCAGGTTCGTTGCTGCGAACGATATTCAGCGTTACCTGCAGTTGTTTTAAAGCCGTATCGAAACGGCTCTTCGTACAACCATACAGTTCCACCGATTCCCTTCGGAACTCGCCTGTTACGTTTGGATTGAGGCGAATCATCTCATACACATGCTGTGCCAACTCCGAGCAATCGGAGATTGGCTTGCGAGCTACGGCATAGTGCGTTTCCCGCAAATACTGTATCGTCATCAAGGCAGCATGACCACCTGGTATTTTCCCATAGTAAACATCCTCTGGATACGTTTCAGGCAATTCATTTTTCCAGGCCCAAATAGCTTCGACCTTCGCCCCCCACTTCGTTTGTCCTCCTGAACCCTCAGGGAGATCAACCGCGTCCCAAAGCGATGGAATTCCCTTCGCTTTTTCGCTAAAAATCGTGCATATGCCAGCAGATTCGACGAACTCGAAAGCCTCCTCCAATGTCTTTACGTCCGCCATGTCCAATCCATTCCATAAAAATCTAAGCTAGCCAAGCTTTCACCAACACGCCAGTCTCATTAACTTATGTCTCAATCCTCAAAATCGATTCTCATCACCGGAGGCGCCGGTAACATCGCTTGCCTACTGGCAAAACGGCTGATCCAAGATGGGCACACAATCATCTGCACGGATATCATCGAACCGCGTCCTTCCGCACGTTTGCCTAATGTTCATTACGAAACAGCTGACATTTGCCACGAAACCCATCTGGAAACCCTTTTGGTAAAGCGACGCCCTGACATCGTTTTTCACCTAGCATCCCTCCTCTCGGGTAGCTCCGAGATCGATCGCCGAAAGGCTTTTCAAATAAACGCCATCGCAAGCTTCAATCTTCTCGAGCTCTCGCTGAAACTCAATCCAACCTCAACGATTGTATTTCCCGGCACAGGAGCGTCTTACGGAGCCAATGTTCCTTCCGAGCTACCCGAAATCTACGAGCAGTGGCCCGAAAACATTTATGGAGCTACCAAGGTCGCCGTCGAACGCCTTGGAGTTTACTATAAACTCAAACATGAACTCGATTTTCGCTGCCTAAGGCCTCCACTGGTGCTTTCGCCGTTTGCGCCGCAAAGCGCTCTAACCGCCTACGCTTCGCACGCCTACGTCGCCGCTTTCAAAGAAGATTCGTTCACCTTTCCCGTTTCCCCTGAAATCGGCATGTCAACTATTTACATCCAGGACCTCGTCGAAGGGTTCGTTCGATTAGCGTACGCCGAAAAAGACGCGCTCAATCACCACGCCTATAATCTTCATGCTTTTTGCCCAAGCGCTCAAGAGGTCGCCGATTCGATAGTGCGTTTTCGTCCAAATTTCCAATACACTTTCGAGCCCAACGAGACAGTCGAATCGATGCTCCGCCCAGCTCCCAATCGATTTCAAGATGACAATGCCCGAAGTGACTGGGGATGGAATCCCGTTTACGAGCTCGACGACTGCACTCGGGACATTTTCAAACTCTTGAAAGACGGCTGACCCTATCCGGCAGGATTAGCCTGTCGGCATTCAAGGTTTTAGAACGCGCACTCTGTGATTCTCGCTATCGTCGATAAAAAGCGATCCATCCGTATCCAGAAAAACTCCATGGGGTCGAGCCAGCCCGCATTTTAATGGATCCCCATCAGGACCATCTGCCCGTTCTCCAGTTCCAGCAATCAAACGCAATTTTCCGGTCTTCGCTTCAATCATTCGAATCGAATGGTTTTCCGTATCTGCCAAATATGCATCGCCGTTCCGCGCCAAAGCGATTCCCTTAGGCCCCCATAAAGTTGCGAGCTTAGCCGGTCCATCATTTCCCTCGAAACCTTTTTGACCTGTTCCCGTAACATGATGAATCGAACCCTTTTGCATATCCAACCTGAAAACCTGATTTGCATTTCTCAAAACAAGCCAAAGGTCGCCATTCATATCGAAGTCAATTGAACGTGGACCATTGAGCGAAACTTCGGAAAATTGCTCGCCATCAGCTGTTGCGTTAGTCCTGCCGTCTCCTGAAAGCGTATCGATCAATCCGGTCGACAAATCCACTACGCGAACCCGATTGTTTCCGACATCCGCGATATAAAGCAATCCATCAGGACCAAATTGTATACTGTGCGGCTTATTCAATTGAGCCTCGCTGGCGATTCCACCATCTCCGAAAAATCCCGGTTCTCCTGTCCCCGCAATCGTTGAGATTAAACCCAGCTTGAGATCAACCTTACGTATAGCGTGATTAGCCATATCCGCGACATATAAATTACCTACGCCATCGAAACGAATTTCATGAGGTTTATTCAAAGACGCCTTCAACATCAGACCGCCATCTCCACCGTATCCAGCTATTACTTTGCCCACGACAGTGACTACATTACCTTCCCCATCGATTCGCCTAATCGTGTGCCCACCGTATTCGCCAAACCACAACGCTCCATCAGGCCCCTGGTAACCCCAAAAGGATTGTTCGTATCGGCTCGCAATGAGTGGCCATCCTTAGTCTCTTCTCGCCCGGATCCTACTATCGTTTCAATAGAAGCGCTCCATCCGGATAGGCTGATTGCAACGACCGATATCACTAAACTGAAATTTCGAATAATCATAGTGGCGAAAATCAATCGCTTTCGTCGACTTCGGAATCGAAAGGCTTTGTAATTGGCCATTTTCAAAGCACTTTTCCGACTGTATCAAATATACATGGTTTTGATATAAAATCACCCATTTCCTCCGCTAAAAACCTCTTCCAATAGGATTTTCGCGATAAGCAACACGATAATGCGCCGCCCCGAATAGAGCACGTAGTCTCGACACTATTCACTCTCCGCACTTGTAGGTCCATCAACACCAAGCCGATAAAATCTGATATTACATTTTCCTCGGCAAGCAGAAACGATCCGATCGATTTATTAGAGAAAGCCGATCCTAGCTGCTTAATCACTTTTCTCATTTCCAAGCACCCTTGCTTGGGTTACCTTGGAGGTCGTCGCTCAATTCATAATAGACGCTTGTTTTTTCCAAGAAAACTTCCAGTCGGACGCACGCCTCGAATCAAGTCGACAGACGAAAACACCTACAATTCAAAGACCGCCCGGCGGCATTGTAAAAACACTAACAGATCCTTAGAGGTTGCAATACAGCTCTTCGACGAAAAAACCGAAACCGTAATTCCGGACATAGGTTTCTCGGAGTATCCAAACTTTATTTACGAATTTTGATTTGGAGTGCATTAGCGGATTACCCAAAACTCCGATTTCCTAATTCCAATAGTCCCCAAAATAAATTTCGATTCCCGCACTCGAACAATAAAAACTCAAAACGTTCTTCAAACGCAACCCAAACAGAATTCAATCAATAGTCCAATGTGCCTATCTTATTGATCTACCCTGCTCGCCATTCTATTTTTAGCACTGATCGCTTTCGGATATTCAGACGACGTTACTTCCTGGCGAACGGAGGCAACGACCTCTACTCAGGTGTGCGCCCTTCGCTGCAATGGGACGACTCTGAAAATATTCTTTGGCAAATCGATACACCCGCTTGGGGGCATTGCCTGCCCCATACTGATTGGCAATCGCCTCATTTACACAACCGAACCCGCGGACCTAATCTGCGTCGACAGCAAAACCGGAAAACTACTCTGGCAAGATTCCAATGCTTACGAAGACGTGACCGCCTTCACGACAACAGAACGCGCAGCTGGCATTAAAGACGATATTTTTTAGTATTTAATTTCCAGATACATTAACAGAAGTTGAAAGCTATGGATTAAAGCAAATCTGGCATGCAGATGTCTCAAAAGAACGTTACTACGTATCGCCGCTCGTCCACGAAGGACTTGTCTGCATTTTCTCGATGGGACAAGTTTTTCAAGTCCTCGAAGCGAGTACAGGCAAGCTCGTCTACAGCAAGAAAATTCAGGGTCGCATGGAACGAACTTTCCCGAGACTTCTTCTGGTGAACGTTATGATATATGCCAATGACGAAAACGGCATTACTTTTTTCTCAATCCAGGCAGGGAGTACCAAGAAATAGCTCGATTCAATATTCGCGAATGCCGCAGCACGCCCATTTTCAATGGAACACCGCATACATCCGCACCATGGAGCGCGTATACGCCTTCAAAACGAAAGGGCAATAGATCCCTCAACGATCCACAACATCCAACTCGGGCCAAAGCTGGAGTTTGCGGTGAAGCGTTCGTCGGCTAATTCCGAGCAGTTTCGCGGCGCGTGTTCGGTTTCCCTTGGAATCGGCTAACGCTTCTCGCACCAAGCGTTTCTCATTCTCCTCCTTGTCCAATGGGGAAACCACCCGGTTCGAACCGTCGATCGAACGTGTCTCTCCCCGAAATTTCGGTTCAAGATCGTAGTCGTGAATAACTCCGCCTCGATGTAAAACGACTATGTTTTCCGCAAAATTTCGCAGCTCTCGAATATTGCCTGGCCAACCGTATCTCCTCAAACATTGCATCGCTCCTGGCTCGAAGTTCGGAGTGTCGATTGCATTCTCCTTAGCGAACTCCGAAAGAAAGTGATTAAGAAGTATCGGCAGATCTTCGCTTCGATCCCGCAAGGGCGGCATCGTAATCTGTACAACATTCAAACGAAAGTACAAATCCTCGCGAAAAGTCCCCTCCTTGACCATTGCCTCCAAGTTCCGGTTCGTTGCGGCTACGATTCGAGTATCGACCGTAATAGATTTTGAACTACCAATTCGCTCGAAGGAGCGCTGTTCGAGAAAACGAAGTAGCTTAACCTGAGTCGGCAAACTGATTTCACCAATTTCATCAAGAAACAATGACCCTTTATTCGCTAACTCGAAGCGACCAATCCGTCGCTCAGTCGCTCCAGTAAATGCGCCTTTTTCATGCCCGAACAACTCGCTCTCCAATAGATTCGACGGCAAAGCCGCGCAGTGCACCGCCACAAACGGTCCCCGACCTCTAGGGCTATTTTGGTGGATTGCCTGAGCAATGCGCTCTTTGCCTGTTCCAGTCTCCCCTTCAATTAAAACATTCGCCCTGGAAGGCGCCACCAATTTGACGCGCTCGATAACGTTCTTCAACTCAGTTGAATTTCCAATAATACCCTCAAAAGTGTATTTGACGTCAAGGCGCTCGTGAAGGTGCTGTACTTCCAGCTCGAGATCCCTCGATTGAAGAGCCCGTTTTGCGAGGATCTCAAGCTTCTCCAAATTCACTGGCTTCGTCAGGAAATCGTAAGCCCCACGCTTCATCGCCTCTACAGCCGAGGACACATTCCCATATGCGGTCATCATAATGACCGGCGGGCGATTCTTCAAACCCAACGCTTTATCGATCACTTTTAAACCCGACTTCCCGGGCATCCTCAAATCCGTCAGTACCAGATCGAATTTCTCGCTTTCCATGAGCGTAAACGCCTGTTCCGCATTCTCCGCGAGGTAGATGTCATATTGATCCTCTAGAACTTGCTGCAGCCCTTCGCGCGTGTGACGCTCGTCATCTACAATTAAAACAGTAGGAAGCATGGGTTCTTACAATGGGCTTTAAGTCTATTGGTCAATGGGAAATTCTGACACACATTTTTGAAAATAAGGAAAACTCCAAGTCTTGCCCTACTCCAACATCTTGAATTTAGGGTTTTGTTTCGGAAATTCCAATGTAACCACAGTTCCGATATCCTCTTTACTATCTATGCCAACTTGTCCCCCATGCTCGCGCATGATTCGTTGAACAATCATCAAACCCAGTCCCGTACCTGTCTTTTTCGTAGTGTGATATGGCTGAAAAACCTGAGAGAGATTATCCTGACTAATGCCTGAGCCTGAATCCCCAAATCGGAGATAAAAACGCTCATCGTTCGATTCAACCTTAACCTTGATGATACCGCCAGGCTGCATTGCCTCCATCGCGTTTTTCGTTACATTAAAGAAAACTTGCTTGATCTGCTGCTTGTCAGCCCGGACGACCGGATGTTCGGATCCCGCTTCAAGCTCCACCTTTATTCCCCGGTCTTCCAATTCTCCCGATTGAAACTCAATTGTTTCCTCCAAGGCTTCGTAGAGATTCAAAGTTTGAAAGTCCGGCTCCTGCGGACGAATCGCTTCCAGGAAATTCTTTATGATTCCATCCAGGCGGGCTACCTCCTCCAGACACACCTCAAGCGATGAAGCTATTCGGTCGCTAGCAGCCGTTCCATTCGCTTTCGCAAGTTGGCGCTCCATCAATTGGAGATGAATGGTAATCGAATTGAGCGGATTTCCGAGCTCATGAGCCACGCCTGCCGCCAAAAGTAAAATAGAGGTAACCTTCTCTGATTCGATGAACTCTTCCGTAGACTGTTTTTCGCGCGTAATGTCCGAAAGGATCACTACAAAGCGTGCTTCCCCTTCCTCGCTATCCTCGGACTCCTCGAATGGCAGAATATACAACCTAACGTAGCGACGCTCAGGATACGCGAGCTCTAACTCACGCGAACTAACGGACGACTGCAAGCGATCTCCCTCCTCCAAACCGAGCGAGCTTCGCAATTCCGGGATCATACGCCAGAGCGTGAGATCTCCGAGGTCCCCGTCCTTTAGCCCTATCATTTTGCGGCTCGCAAGGTTGGCGTATTCGATCAGACCATGCTTATCGATGACCAAGATTCCCTCGAGAGCCGTATTGAAAATCGTTTCCAGAAACGAACGCTCGCGAGCCAACCGCTGCACCAAATTGGCGAGATTGGTCGCGTCCAATGTATCCACTCGCCCCAAAGCGCGATCGAGCGACGAACCCTTTTTTCCGGAAATCATAAGGCTTAAGTAGAAACGAAAGCCAAGCGATAGCAACCCTTCGTAACAAGAAGAATCACACACGTGTTTGTTTCCGCTTGCCTTTCCCCACCTGACGGCTTTCTTGACACCTAATTTATGAGCGTTTTAGAACTAAGATCGGCATCTGACTGTAAATATTCGTGTGTTTCGCTTGGCGAAATAATGCTTCGCCTAGATCCGGGCGAAGGCCGCACGCGCACCGCTCGCGGATTCACCGCATGGGAAGGCGGAGGCGAGTACAACGTCACCCGTGGACTTCGTCGCTGTTTCGGCCTAAAAACGGCTGTAGTAACTGCACTCGCCGACAACGAAATCGGTCGCCTACTAGAAGATTTTATCTTCCAAGGTGGGGTCGATACTGACTACATCAATTGGGTAGACTATGACGGAATCGGCCGCTCGACGCGCAATGGATTGAATTTTACTGAACGCGGATTTGGTATTCGTGGAGCCAAAGGCGTGCCGGATCGTGGCAACACAGCTTCATCCAAAATGAAGCCAGGCGATGTCGACTGGAAAACTCTGTTCGAAAAGGAGGGGGCACGCTGGCTACATACCGGCGGCATTTACGCCGCGCTCAGCGAAACCACAGCTGATTTGGTGATCGAAGCAGCCAAGGCCGCAAAAAACGCTGGCACGATCGTATCCTACGACCTCAATTACCGCCCTTCCCTCTGGAAGGATATCGGCGGCATCGAAAAAGCTCAGGAGGTAAACCGTGAAATCGCACAGTACGTCGACGTTATGATCGGCAATGAAGAAGATTTCACCGCGAGCTTGGGCTACGAAATCGAAGGAGTCGACGAGTCTTTGTCGAATCTCGAAACGGACAGTTTCAAGACAATGATCAATCACGCCGTGGCGGACTTCCCCAATTTCAAAGTAGTCGCGACGACTCTGCGTAGCGTAATAACCGCAACGATCAACGACTGGGGAGCGATCTGCTGGGCAGGTGGGAAGTTCCACGAAGCAACCCATCGTTCTGAATTGGAAATCCTAGATCGCGTTGGTGGAGGCGACTCATTCGCTTCCGGATTGATTTACGGACTTCTCACGACCGGCAATGCATCGCAGGCAGTCGAATACGGAGCGGCCCACGGAGCTCTGGCAATGACCACCTCGGGGGACACATCGATGGTCACTCTGGCCGAGGTAGAAAAACTAATAAGGGGCGGATCCGCCCGTGTGGACAGATAAGCTCAAGATTCTAATCCTAGAATCGGGCGAGGGTTAGCCATCATACTAGCGATTATTTAATTAGCTACTTTCGCTCGATATAGCTGATTTGAAGGTCGGTCCTGCTTGCCAAATTAAAAATTGTGCATTTTGCTCCGCCTTCAATGACTCGAATTCTTCGACTAATTTGGACGACTTTGCTCGTTTCAGCATTAGCTTTCAGCGGTTGCAAGCGAGCTACGGTCGCCGTCTATGATGTGCCGAAAGAGGCTAATCCTTCGTCAAAACCAAAAACCGCTGCCACGCTTCCCAATCAAAACGCTCCCAAGGGACGTATCCAATGGACCAAGCCAGACGCCTGGACCGAGCTTGTGCCCACTGCATTCCGCAAAGGTAACTACATCGTCGAAGGATCAAGCGGCGCGAAAACCGAAATCACCGTTTCTTCATTCCCCGGGAGTGTCGGTGGAATTTTGGCTAACGTAAATCGCTGGAGAGGACAAGCCAGCCTCTCGCCAATTACAAGCGATGAGCTAGCGCGATCACTCACTCAAATCTCCGTTCAAGGGCAATCAGGGCAATTCGTCGACATCGAACCGGAATCGACCGACCCGTCAGCTATTTATATCGTAGCAGCTATTTTTTTGTACGGAGGAGAAAGCTGGTTTTTCAAGATGTCAGGCCCTCAGGAGATTGTCTCTACTCAAATCGCGACCTTCGAGCAATTCGTAAACGGTTTGGCCTTTCTCGATACCGAACCAGAACCCGAGGCTGCAGCGATCAAGCCGACAGACGGTGAGCTTGCATTTGACGTCCCCGCTGGGTGGACTGAATCGAAGGGCTCTTCCATGCGTCTGGCGAGCTATGAAATCGTCAAGGATAGCTTTCCATCTGCTGATTTCTCGATTACGAGCTTCCCAGGCGAGGCAGGCGGATTGAGTGCCAATGTGAATCGCTGGCGTCAACAAATCGGTCTGCCGAAATGGAGCGATGAGCAAATTCAAACCGAGTTGAAAACAGTCAAGAGCGACTCGTTCACATTTGCCCTCTTCGATCTAAAACCTGTGACCGATGACGAAAAAGCCAACGTCAAAGAACGCGTATTGGCAGCCATCTTGAAAAGTGACGACCGAAGCTGGTTCTATAAACTGAAAGGCGATGTATTTCTCCTCGAGACGCAGCGGAACAAATTCAGAGATGTCCTCTTGACTAGTCGATTCGAATCCTCTCCCGGAAATAACGATCTATAAGCGTCTAGGACCAACGACATGAAACCGTTTATCAAATTTTTTTCATCTCTGGAGCTCGCCATTGCTTGCATGGTTTTGGGACTCGTCCTTGTATTTGTAGGAACGCTCGATCAAGTGCATCTTGGCATTCACGGAGCGACCGAGCGTTACTTCTACTCGTTCTTTGTAATGTGGGAAATCCCAAACTCGGAGGTAGCCATTCCGTACCTCCCAGGCGGATACACAGTCGGAACGACTTTGCTAATCAATTTAATTACGGCTTTATTCACTCGTTTTCGCTTTTCGTGGAAAAAGGCTGGAGTCCTCATGATTCATTTTGGAGTCATCTCGCTACTAATCGGCGAACTGGTCTCAAGCATGATGCAAGTCGATAGCAACATGGCCATAGACGAAGGGGCGACCAAAAACTACTCGGAAGACCGCACAATTAGCGAACTCGTAATTATTGATCACAGTCATTCAACAACGACTGATCGTGTTTACGCCTTTCCGAAAGCGATGCTAAAAACCAATCACGACGTAAGACACGAAGATCTACCTTTCTCTATTAGCATCAATCAATTCATGACTAATTCCGTCATTCGGAAACGCGACGAAAACACTCCGTCCAAATCGCTCATTGCGAACAAAGACATCGGCCTCGATTACTATGCAATCGAAACTCCGAAAACCGGCAAGATGGATGAAATCAACCGGAACACAGCGAATCTAACCATTTTTGATTCCGAGGGAAATGTAGCTGGTACTTGGCTAGCCAGTCTTGCTTTTCCCTTACAAAGATTTTCTTTCGAAGGCAAAGACTACTCTCTCCAAATACGTAATAAACGTTACTACCATCCCTTTGAAATAAAACTCATCGACTTCAGTTTCGATCGTTACTTGGGAACGAACATACCGATGAACTATTCCAGTATGATCGAGCTCACGAATTACGACACCGGCGAGAACCGGGAATTCCTGATCTATATGAATCATCCGTTGCGATATAGCGGACTAACGTTCTTCCAAAGCTCCTTCACGCCCGACGAACTCACTACGATTCTTCAAGTTGTCAGCAACCCTGGGCGTCACTTGCCATACATCTCTTGTATCTTGATTTTCGCAGGTCTGTCCTTTCAATTCGGATTCGGCCTCATAACCTTCATTGGAAAACGCTTAAAGAGGTCATGAAAAAGCGAATACCTGCAATAATAGCTCTCACCATTTTTTTCGCGTACTTCGCTTCGAACTACTCCAAGCAGTCGCCCCGCACCGAGATTGAGTATACGGCCTTTGGCAAGACTCCTGTCCACTTAAACGGACGCGCTCAGCCTCTAGATTCCGTCGCTCGAAACGCATTGCTAAGCATCCAGTACAAGCGGACAATTCGTGATGAAAGCGGTAAGAAAGCTCCTGCGATCGTATGGCTGACCGAATTGCTCATGAGCCCTGATCTGGCTCACGCTCGGCCCATTTTCAAAATCACCGACGAGGACATTCGCTCGCTCCTTCAACTCCCTAAAAAACCGAGCAAACGAAATGACCTGTTAATCGCCCTACTTGGCCCAGGTAGTGCCCACTTCTTCTATTCGTTCCACGAACTGGCTCCATCACTGAAAACGATTAGCGAACAGGCCAAGAAAGCTGGAGAACTTGAGGACGCTCAACGTTCGCGCTTCCAAAAGGCCGTGCTTAAGTTGGCCCGAGCCCTTTCGACATACACAAGTCTCAGTCAAACGCTCCACCACGGACAGGTCGCTTCGTTTTCCCAAGAGCTCCAAGATCTGGAAGCATTCGCTCCAGCAGGAATCGCCGCCGTCAATCAGCGTCAGATGGGACAGGAGTTCGACGAAAACGACTTCAACAAAATAATGAATATCGGATACCTTTACCAAGGGTTCGAGCAATCAGGGCACTTTCTCAGCCTTCCATCGAAATCCGAATCCGGAGAATTCAGCTGGGAAAAAATGAGCACCGTATTAAGTCAGATTCTTCAAACAGGACAAGCCAGTGAGGTAGCACGCAGTTACGCATCGATCGTCGATGCTTATCGGAATGACGATGCCAACGTATTCAACGAACAAGTCAGAGCGCTTCACGCTGACCTCAATGCGATCGATCGCTCTTTACTTAGCGACTCAGGCGTTGAGCTGACCTTCAATTTCCTCGAACCATTCTACATCGCTTCAGTGGGATACGTCATGGCGTTCATCGCGGTTATTATATCATGGATACGATCGCCGCGCCGTATGAATCAAGCCGCGTATTGGCTGGTTATCGCCTGCGCGGTGATCCACACGATCGGTATGCTATTCCGCATGTACATCATCGGATACGCACCAGTCATCAACCTCTACTCCTCAGCGATATTCGTTGGCTGGGGAGCCGTTCTACTTGCGCTGGGATTGGAGAAGTTCTTCAAGAACAGCATCGGCAATGCTACGGCATCGATAATCGGTTTCTCGACTCTACTCGTCGCTCATCACCTATCCGCGGACGGCGACACGCTAGAAATGCTACGAGCCGTTCTAGACAACAACTTCTGGCTAGCGACCCATGTGACCATCATAACGCTCGGCTATTCAGCTACATTCCTAGCAGGCTGTATCGGCTTCATCTTTATCCTCATGTCGCTCTTTTCCGATCGCATCGACAAAAAGAGCTCCCGAGCGTTCGCTACGATGGTATACGGGATTGTTTGCTTCGCCATGCTCTTTAGCTTCGTCGGAACAATCCTTGGCGGGATTTGGGCGGACCAATCATGGGGTCGTTTTTGGGGCTGGGATCCAAAAGAAAATGGGGCGCTCCTAATTGTAATTTGGAATGCGATCATCCTGCATGCTCGCTGGGGAGGTTTCGTTCGCACTCGCGGAACCATGGCAATGGCTATATTTGGCAATGTCGTATTCAGCTGGTCCTGGTTTGGGACAAACATGCTAGGAATCGGTTTGCACGCCTACGGTTTCATGGACAAAGCGTTCGTCTACCTCGCTGCATTTGTGGCGGTTAACATGCTCGTGATCGCCCTAGCTGCGATTCCTACAAAATATTGGAAAAGCAAGATCTAGCTCGAACAGAGAGGCGAAAAGGCACGGCCCAAACGCGGCACCAAAAAATAGTCGCCGAACGCTTTCTT
>JABITN010000118.1 GCA_018700525.1 Opitutales bacterium | reverse complement strand
CGCTAACGTTAACCAAAACCGTGGGTTCAAAGAAATAGCCATTCCCCTTCGCCTGCTTACCCCCGCAACCAATCTTCCCTCCTTCGGATATCGCTTGCTTAAGAACCTCTTTTGCTGAGCGAATGCGCTCTTTAGAAATCAACGCCCCAATCTGTGATGCCTTACGATGACCCGGTCCAACCAAAAGAGCGGACGTTCTCTCTATGAGGAGCTCGCAAAATCGCTTTGCGATCGGTGCCTCCACGATCACCCGACCAGTTCCCGTACACCATTGTCCCGCGCAACTGAATCCGGCCACCAAAGCCGCTTCCACTGCTGCATCCAAATTCGCGTCCTCGAGAACCAAGAGCGAATTCTTACCCCCCATCTCGATCTGTAACCGCACGTCCCGTCCGGCAACGGACCGCGATAGCGCCAGCCCATTCTCGGTTGATCCTGTAAACGATATTCCGCGCAAGGCTCCATGCTCTATCAACACTGGCCCCAAACTTCGCCCTTTGCCTAGAACCAGATTCGCTACTCCCGAAGGTAACCCTTCAGCAGCCAATAGGGAAAACCACTCGCAAGCGATACCCGACGTCAACTCGGAAGGTTTCACAACCACTGTATTTCCAAACGCCAAAGCTGGAATAAGTTTCCTCAAAATCGTCGCTAGAGGAAAATTCCATGGGGTTATTAAAACATAAACACCCACCGATTCTCGACGTAAGGCTGTAGTTAACCCTTTACTCAACCGCCTATTCCGAATCTTCAGAACTCGACGAGCATCCGCCAAGTGGTGGCGAGCATCTCCTAAAGCAGCGACAATTTCTGCACGGGAATCATTTAGCGTCTTCCCATTCTCCTTAGTAATCAACTTTGCAATACGTTCACTATCTCTCTCCAACGCATCCAAAGATCGATTTAGCACGTCCATCCGATCAAAGAGCGGCGTTTCAGCCCAATCAGAAAATGCCTTTTCCGCGGCATCCATAGCCTCACGAGCCTGTCCAGCAGATGCGGCGCAATATCGAGTTGCAACGCGGTCGATGCTACCCGGGTTTTCACGCACGACTACGCGACTCGACTGAGGGAGCCACTTGCCATCGATATAACTGGTGCGTATCCGTTGAGACATTTATCGATCTACAAATGCTCCGTCAGTCGAACGCAGCGTATTCCAATTCTTCTCCTGATAAGGAAATTTCGCCGCAACCGATTCATCCAAATCGATCCCCAATCCGGGACGCGTAGGCGGCAATGCGTACCCGCCTTCGCGCTTGAAATGACCACCATAGAATAAATCATTCCAGAAAGGATCTTGCCCGCTCCCCATCTCCATGATCGTGCAGTTTGGAGTGCTCATACAAACGTGCATCGAAGCCAAAGTACTGACTTCACTCTGAGGATTATGAGGGGACACGTCCACGCGAAAACACTCCGCCATAATAGCAATCTTACGCATCTCGGAGATACCCCCGCAATGCACAACATCAGGCATCAACACATCGACTAAACGTTCGCTGCAAAGCGGTACGAAATCGTAGCGTGAAGTCAGACGTTCGCCGGTCGCTAATGGAACGCTGGTTTGAGCTCTTATCTGCCGAGCCTCTTCGATCACTTCGGTTTCCAATTGCGTAACTTCCTCAACCCAAAGCGGTCGAAACTTCTCCACTCGATTGCAAAACTCAACTGCTGCCGAGGGATTCGGTTTCGCATGAGCCTCAACTATAATATCGAATTTCGGACCTACCGCATCGCGGACCTTTTCCAAATGCTCTAAACCATCTTCGATAGCATGACGGTGATTCATAAAACCGCTCTGAGAGGGATAAAATCCTCCTTTGATGCAAGTCCATCCCTCTTCCTTTTTCTGCACCCACAATGCGAGCTCTTCTTCCACGTCCTTAAAACGACGTTTTTTACGGTGACTAATTCGACCCAAGTATCCTTCATGGCAATACAGTCTCACCTTATCGCGAGCCTTTCCGCCAAGCAGTTTCCAAATTGGTTGATTCAAGGCTTTCCCAAGAATATCCCACAAAGCGATTTCAATCGCACTCAAAGCGCTCATCAAAACTGGGCCGCCACGATAACGGGGTCCGATAAACATTCCGCGCCAATGACGTTCAATTTCAGTCGGGTCCTTCCCGACCAAATAGCGTTTATGCTCCTGTATCGCCGCCGCAATCGTACCGCCCTTATTGGAAAGCGTACCTTCTCCTAGACCCGTTATACCTTGGTTCGTGTACAGTTTAACATAGACATAGTTCTCATCATTTCCGGCATCCACCAGAAATGTCTTGAGATCGGTAATCTTTAAATTCAGCGGTTTCGCATCTTCGAAAGTGCGCTCCAATGGCCCCGCTTGCCCATGACCTGATATCCCTAGGCTCGCAGCGCCAGCTGCAGTCAAACTTTTCGTAAAGAAATTTCTCCTGTTCATAATATATATAGGGTTTGAACTTACTATTTGATCTTATTCTCGAGAACGCCGAAGCGCGATAAAACGTGTTGAAAAAGGTCAGTTTCCCCGAAACCACCCGGCTTCACGATCAAAGCGATATCGCTTCGCCCTGGGATTGATAGTGAAGCAACAGCGACCCCTGGAAGCAATTCTTCGTCTAAGGACAAAAAGCGTGCCTCCAAAGCATCCATAACCGCCCGAGCCGTTTCTCCGCCCGTAACAAATAGCGCATGCACTAAGCCTCGCATAATCAATCGGCTCGCAATTTCTCCCAATCGATCCGCCATCAAGGCTGCTGTGCTAAAATCAATCAAACGAGAACGCCCAGGAGCCTCGCTTACGATCCCAGCCTTTCCCGAACGTTGCAATTCGGAAGCCACCCGATCTTCCAGATCGGAGTCCTCATCTGAGGTTCTACTCAAATCCTCGGACATCACAACTTCGCTCTTCAGTTGCAATTGAGATTCTCCAAACGCTAATTGGTCGCGACTATTTGGATGCGCGCTTCCCACTACAAACAAAACCGATCCCTTTGGTTTTGGCGCATCGATCACCCGACTCCGTTGGGTTCTGTTTTTCAAACAACCGGTTCGATCCATTGCACGAGCCAAACCACCGGAACCGCATCCCAAAAAGTTCATTGATACCGAACGAGCAGCCCTGGCCCAACCTTCAAGATCCTCCAAAGATGCTGCATCTACAATGGCAATCGGAGCGACTGCCCAAGCCGCTGCGAGCGCTTCCTCTAGCTCCATTGGCCTCGCCAAACTTGGATTCACCTCAACCTCTATCGCCTTCGGCCCTCCTGATTCGGCGATCAATCGACTAATCCGGTTCTCTCTTACCGGAAAAGTCGGATCTGACGCAAACGCCGTTTCCGAAACCAATACCCCATCGACATACAAACATCCATTTAGAACGGTCCGGCCAGCATCTGGATTCGTTGGGGCAAACAAGACAGGTCGATCCTGCATTCGGCCCACGATCACCGACAATTCCAAACCGATCGGGCCGCGCATGGTCGAATCGATTTTCTTGTACTCCAACCAGCGGTTCGAAAATTTATCGAGAACTTCAGCTATACGCCCAGCAACTTCGCTTGTATCCAGATTACGCGATTCACTGCTCAATCCAAAAATCGTTTCATCACTAGACCGACGGCTCGCATCGAAACCGACTTCCACAGAGTGTCCCAACTGACGCCAAACAGCGCCCACCTCCAAAGCGCCGCTGAAGTCATCCGCAAGAAACCAACTGTCGGAAGTCTCAATCATTACTTGGCAAATTGCATAGCGTAGAGACTCGTTCCGCGCATCCTAAGCTGAAGGCGAATCGTTTTCCCCGCAAGGCTGCTCAAATCTGATACAGTCGCGTTATCGATATTGACCGTCGAATGCCTCATTTCGTTAGCTCCTTGAGCGGACACTTCCGAAAGGTCGGCTTTTGGATTTAGCCACTCCACTTTGTGAGTTACATAATTACCGTTTATCCAAATGCAATTATCCGACTCGAAGCCTGGAATCGGCTTGCCGTTCTCATCAAGTATGCCGACCAAAGCATAACCCAAAGCGCCTGTATCGATATTTAGTTCGAGCCGATTTCCATCGAATGTAAATGGGCGCGTCATAACCGTTACTTCACTTTCGTATGGACTATCAGCCGACACGAAACCGTCCAATCGCTGAACAGCCCGATAGATGGCGTTGCCAGCCTTATTGCGCACCGCAGGTGAGTGATATTCCTCCTGACCATAGAAGTACTGCCAAATTTCATCTCCTCGACGGATCATTCCTTCCGTCATATAAATTTGGTGAATATCGCGACCCTGATACTTCGCCATAGGGATGTAGGCAGGACGCGTAAAGCGTTTCCAGGACACGCCATCGCGACTCACCGCCACGTGCGATTCCATTGTTCCCGAACCTTTTTTGTATGAAGGGTGATACAATATGCGACGGTTCAACGGTTGTTGAGGTTCCTCGTAATCGTAATACATCGCAGGGAAAGAAATATAGGCGTCTTCAGCCCATGGATACTTCATCGCTTTCGGCACATAGATTCCGCTACCACCCGGATCAATCTTGTCGTCCGGAGCGAATACAGTCGGCATTTCAACACTAAAATCTCCCGGTGTGAGTGGGCCATTGTCCATCCACCAAGGAATTGGGTAACGTAACGGCCTCGTCTCAGCTATCTTCTTCGCCTCCGCTTGAGTCAATGGATTCACCGGCCATGGCGAAAACACGTCATTCGTCTCCGAAATAACGAATTCACGACTCGTGCCTCCTCCGGCCGTCATGGGGTGACCCGTACGTTGAAATCCGACATAGAGCTGCCGTTGCTCATCGTAATACAAACTCGACTGCGACCCGGAACGAAATGGCAAAACGGCTGTACGATGACGTTTCCACTTCCACCCATCTGGAGATGTATAAAGATAGACGCCGCGCCCTTCCAGCCCGCTAACGTACTTCCAACGATGCTCCGGGGGTCCGTTCGGATCGATCATGGGTCTTCCCATCGGAGCAGCCTCGGGAATAACCACATTCTTGTCGCCCTTCCAATGATACCCAGTATCTGGAGCGACGAAATTGACTCCATCGTGCGATACGCGAATTCCTAAATAATCATCCGCCACGCCATGATAAATCCGAATCATCCCTTGCTCGTCCTCGATCACGGTTAAGTGCTTTCGAACTTGACCAAGCAGTCCCTCGACAACGCGTTCGATATACTTGGGCTGATGCGTATTAAACGTGAGCCCTTTGCTAGATTCTAGCAATGAATCATCCCAAAAGACATGTTTCGAATGCCCAAAATTTAGCGTGCCCTTTTTAGGCGAATCCTCCCCAAAACGAAGCGGAACACCCTCGGCCAATTCGAACTCCGGAACTTCAGGAGCAAAACTATCTGGCACCTTAAAGTCGTCGGTATAGACCAACCCTTTCGAAAATCGAAGTTCGTCTAAAATTCCAGCCAATGGTTTCTTCCAAAGACCGTCACGCCCTAGACTCATATAGGACTCATCACCCGATTCCAGACGCTTGACCTTAACGGTCGTCGATTCGATCTTTTGCCCATTGGCAAACAAGCTGAGCGTGTCATTGTTCGATTGATACGTGAATGCAAAGTGACTCCATGACTTTCCTTTTAACTGTTTCGCCGCACCATTCAACGTAACGCTGCTACCAGCCTTTGCGTTCGAGAAGGCAAAGGTACCGCTTCGCGCGTTCACAGTCAAACGAGTCGTTTGGTCATTCTCCCCGCGAGGACTCTTTCCAATCTCGAAAACAACCCCGTCTCCTTTCGCTTTCGAATCAGGCCGGAGCCAAAATTCGACTGTCCAATCAAAATCTCCTAGATTGAGATCCGTATCGGTTGGGTTCACGAACCCGACCTGTTTTCTCAAATGCCTTTCGCCTCCCGTCATCAAAGCCGCGAAATTGGCATTGTGCCACGTCAAAGGTTCTTGGGTACGCCCAGCGGGAACGGCCAATCGATTTAAAGACGCCGTCTCTTCGCCATGATCCGGAATATCTACCGGGGGGTGAGGTTTCGTGGATAACGCATTTCCCCATTTTCCCTGCGTTAGCGTACCGCCCAATCCCATTACCATCGGAGAATCCAAACCGACACTAGAATCAATGGTATGACTAGGGTACAACCACTCCGGCTCGTCAAACAACCAGAGCGCCGTTGTTTCGGACGCCCCCAAGGCGGTTGTTAAGCTCAAGACCAACGTAGCTGATACGATTCTTTCAAATTTTGTCTTCATCGTTTTAACGTTATTTCGTTCCCATTTTATCTAAATTAAATCGCGCTGAGACTAGCTAACTTCTACAATCGCCGATCCTGTTTTACGAAGTCGGTTTGACGCCATAGTAGCCGCCAATTTCATGGCTTGTTTTAAACTTCGCGGATCGCCGCGTCCGGTTCCCGCATTATCGAAGTCCGTTCCGTGTTCAACGGATGTTCGAATAATGGGCAGTCCCAAGGTAACGTTTACGCCCAGCCAGATGCCTAGCATTTTCGCGGCAACGTGCCCTTGATCGTGATACATCGCTATTCCGCAATCGAATTGCTTTTTCAAAACGCGAAAGAAAACCGTATCTCCCGCAAACGGTCCTGACACATGAAACCCTTGTTCGTTGGCATCGACTATCGCGGGAGAGATGAATTCATCTTCCTCAGTACCGAACAATCCACCTTCACCGGCGTGGGGATTCAGTCCTGCAATCGCAATATGCGGATTTTCAATCCCCATTTCCCTCACTCCTTGATCCGCCAATCGAATAACTTCCAAAATGCGTGATGGCTGAACTCGATTGATAGCCTCTCGAAGCGATACGTGAGTACTCACATGGCAAATCCTTAAATCTTCAGCTACGAGCATCATCGTAACCCGAGGAGCCTTCGTCAAATGAGCTAGAATTTCAGTGTGCCCATCGAAATGATACCCAGCTTCATTCAGAGCTTTCTTATTGATCGCCGAAGTAACTACTGCATGCGCCTCTCCACGCATCGTTACCTCAACTGCACGTTCTATGCAACGGTAAGCCGCTTCCCCGTTCTTGGGATCCACTTGGCCGCGTACCAAATGATTCACATCTACGTTATCAAGGTCCAACACATCGATAATCGAAGCATCATCCGCTAATTTCGCAGGCGACGCTATCGAATTGATGCTCGCCTTAACGCCAACCAAATCTATCGCCTCCTGCATCGCCATGACACTCCCGACTACAATTGGTCGAGCGTATTCCCGCGACTCAGTTTCGGTAAGTGCTTTCGCAAGCAATTCCGGTCCGGTACCAGCAGGATCTCCCAACGTTACAGCAAGTATTGGTCGAATATTCATGATTCGCCTACTCCTAATATTTTAATTGATTTCCCCAATTCAGTCCGCTCGCTACTCGTCAGACCGGCAAGCGGCAGTAGCATATGCGGTTTGCACAACCGCGTGCGAGAAACGGCGGCCTTCAACGAGCTAAGGCCACGACTAATACCCCGACCTCCTTGAAGAACTTTAGCCAATTCATTCAGTGAATTCGAAATGCTAACGTAACCTGCTTCATCCCCATTCGAATGGCATTTCATCAGCTTGCTCACCAGCTCAGGCAGAAGGTTACCTAACGAAGGCGTAAACCCAACGGCTCCATTTAGCATAGCCGAATTCACCAACTCTCCTGCCCCGCATAGATACGCGAAGTCCTTTCGCTTTGAAAACATCCGGCCTAACTTGATCTGCCGTCTCTCATTCGCATCCGAATCCTTTATCCCAACAATAAGCGGATGATGACTCAAACGCTTCACAGCTGCCAATGACAACGAAAGGCCTGTCGTTTGAGGAATATTATAAAGAAAGATCGGCGCATTTATCCGGTCCGCCAAATCGACGAACCACTTCTCCATTTGAGGCTCCGTGATCGAATAATACGAAGGCAAGTGGGCGATCAATGCATCGACACCGGCTTCGATCGCCGCTTTTCCGATTTCTACCGATCGCTCTAATATATCATCTCCAATCCCGAAAAGAAGCACCCCTCGACCTTTCATCGATTTCACGCAAATTTCCGCTAGACGGATACGCATTTTTCGACTCATTGAAACCGCTTCTCCAGTTGTACCGCAAGCGACAATCCCCTGACATCCACCGTCGAGAATATGATCGACCAAGCGAACCACCGCTTTTTCATCAAGGTCCCCTTTCTCATCGAAAGGCGTGATCATCGGAACAAGAGCCGACCCTCTTAAAGCTTTAGGCGTAAGCAACGCTGTTTTTTCTTCGATACTCATATAATCACCAAGCTGAACGATAGATTTCTCTCGCATCGTCTTCCGACAAGACTCGAGGATTATTTTGAAGCAAACGGGTTACCTTCATCGATTCCCTCGCTAAGACATCGATCGACTCCTTTGGAACATTCACATCCCGAAGCCGTTGCGGAATCCCGCAATTGATCGACAATTCCGTCAGCCGATCGACTCCTTTCTCCCCAGCCTCCTCGTCTGACAATCCTTCCGCAACCCCAAGCGCTCGGCCAATATCAGCATAGCGACTCACTTCAGCCGGTAGATTAAATCTAAATACATGAGGCGTCAGCAAAGAATTCGATACGCCATGAGGGACGTGAAACGCTCCACCCAATGGATAGGCCAATGCGTGCACCGCAGCTGTATTCACCGGACCCAGACACAAACCGCCATAAAGAGCCCCCGTCATAACATTCGCCCGAGCTTCGACATTCGAACCATCCGCAACGGCCTTTTCAAGATTCGCACCGATTCGGCGAATTCCTTCAAGTGCGATAACGTCAACAATTGGATGAGCATGCACGTTAGCATAGGCCTCCATGCAATGCACCAACGCGTCATACCCCGTGGCCGCTGTAATCGCTGGTGGCAACCCCATCGTGAGTTCCGGATCAACGAAAGACGCGTCCGGCACCAAATAAGGACTTACCACGCCTTTCTTCAATTCGTCAGCTTCATCGAGCAAAATTGAATTCGGCGAAACATCGGCGCCCGTACCCGCAGTCGTAGGGATGCAAGCCATGTATGTGGTTCGTCCCTTCAACAACCCAATCCCAAAAACATCCGCAGGAGTTTGATCTGCATTCCATAAAGCCGCCAACAGCTTAGCCACGTCAATAGGGCTTCCGCCGCCGAGCCCGATAATTCCATCTGGCTCAAACGCTCGGGCTGCATCCACTACAGAAGCGAACAACGCCAAATCCGGT
>JABITN010000135.1 GCA_018700525.1 Opitutales bacterium | reverse complement strand
TTCGACATGTACATGTACGCGTGATTCGCTTCTTGAGCCGCAATATTGAGCAGAGGATTATAAACTCTGTAAATCATCGGCGGCAACATCCAGATAATCGGACTAATCGTGTAGAGGCATCCGAAAAGCAGCGCCACTTTACGAGCATCCTTCGGGCTTTTCACGCTCGTGTAGCGCTGCACGTAAGCCCAGTTCCCCGCAATGAAAACCAAATTGTACAAACCGAAACCGATGAAGAAAAGAGGCGAAATTTCGTCAGTCGTTAAACGATAGAACCCTTCTGGAGTTCCCTCCAAAAACCCGCTGAAACCTCCCACCTTATCCAAAGCCAAGGGAACGATAATGACGACCGCCGCAGAGAGAATTATGAATTGCAAAACGTCGGTAACGATCACCGCCCAGAGTCCGCCAGTCGCCGTGTAAAGTACGATAACCACTGCAAGAAACACTACGGCGTACTCGAACGGAAAACCCGTAGCGCCTTCAACGATCTTAGCAACCGGATAGAGAAATGCTCCGCTCGTGAAAACAGAGATCGCCATAAACAAATAGGTGTAGGTTTTCTTAACCCTTTCGCCAAGCCTGGCCCCAATGAATTGAGCCCCTGTAAGCACCCCCGTATTGCGCCACTTTGCTGCGATGAAGGCCGCGATGACAAGCCCCGCAAGACACATGGTCCATTGGATCGAAACCGATACCATGCCGTGAATGTAAGCAAGCGATCCCCAAGCGACAAATGTGCCAGCGGAGAAAAAACTCATAAACAAGGATAGACCATTGATCCACCAAGGAACCGCACCCCCTCCAGCAAAGAACGTCTTCATGTTTTTGCCCGATTTTGCGAAGGACATTCCCGCCGCAAGCACCCCAAAGGTGAAAACGAAAATTACGATATAATCGAGTTTAGACATGCAACGAAAACCAGTCTCTCAGCCCCCCTACTCAAACTCGAAGAAAACAAAGGTCAACCGTTGACCACGATCAATTTCATAAAACCTCTGAAACAGAAATAGGAGTCACCGCTCCCTGGCAGTCGCTAGGAGTCCCGCAATCGCGGGCCAACAAGGATCCGGCTTTGCCGGAAATAAGGTTTGAAAACCAAAATCGAAAACCTTCATTAGCGACGAAGACGCTAACCTTATTTGCCCGCAGGGCATCCTAGCGACTGCCAAGGAGCGATGACTACACAAACCCTACCAAAATTAGTTTCTAACAACGCTTCCGTCTTCACGTTGTTACGCCGAGACAAGTCGCTTGTTGTTTCTGCGAAACAAATAGGTGTCCCTGCGGGCCAAAAGGTTCGAATCGAAACCTGGTTACCAAAAATCTATTTTCCGCGAAGCGGAAACCTATTGGCTTCGCGCAGCGGAGACACAAGGACCCGCTCAGCGCGTCCGTTGTTAAAACAACCTCTGCCAAGCCCCACTCTCATCAACTGCTCCCTCTTCTGGAACCAACCAACGCCTATTCGAATTGGGCTTCCACGGCAGCTCGGCGCTTTGCAATATCCTTCTTTTTCAGCTTCGCTGTGGAGATCCCGTACGCCTTAAAGTGTTCGACGATAGCATCGCTGTCTTCCTCGAAACCTCGGTCGCCACTATCTTCGATCCAACTGGTCAAATTGCGCTCTAGCCGTCCACGCAATGCTTCGAATTTCGGATTCCCTACAAGGTTTACAATCTCGAAGGGATCGTTTTCCAAATCATACAACTCCTCACTGGCGATTGGATTCAACAGCTGAGCTTGGACGGGCGACAGAAGTCCTTTCTCCCCCATAATATTCAGCAAGTGATATATGGGGTGCGACGCGCGTCGATACTGTGTCGTCGATTCGTTAACTGATCCGGGAATCTTGAAATTTCGAATGTACTTAAATCTCTGCGTACGTACTGCTCGACTCCGGCTATCGATGTCCCCGATTCGATCGACCGCGGTATACAAATATTCGCGACGTTGAGAATCTTCTCTCAGAAAACTCCTACCCTGCATCCAATCGGGGATCTTCGCTCCGGTCATTAACAGCGTCTCAGCGACCAAATCAACGCCGCTGATAAAATCCGAATTCGAGCTGCCTACTTCGAAACCTGATGGAGTATCCACGTTTTCAGGATAGTGAATCACCATTGGGACGAGCGTACCACCATCATACAGCCAATTTTTGGCTCGTATCATCGGTCGCCCATGATCCGACAAAAAGATTACAATCGTATTTTCCGCCAGCCCATCTTCTTTCAGTTTCGCCAAAATATCGCCCACGTGCTCGTCGGCAACATTCACCTCCTCCAAGTATCCC
>JABITN010000090.1 GCA_018700525.1 Opitutales bacterium | reverse complement strand
CCTCGCGCCACGGCCCTACGACCTGATCGACTAATGCATCCAAACCCGCGCTCGTAACAACGAAAAGCCGCTTCAGCCCGTGGCGACGCCACTCTTCCAGGGAATCGGACACACACCCTGCCCCAATAAACAATCGTTTCGGTTGCTGTAAAATAACCTTATTCATAAATCTGTTTTCATTTTTGGTCGCCCAGTGGCGGCTCCGAACGTTGCCCACCCACGGACGGGTCGTAATTCTCATTTACCGTCATTTCTTGAGCGCCAATTTTTTGTCGCCAGAGTTTTAAAGCTAACGCCAACTCGTCTCGCACATCCGGGAGTTCCGCAGCGACATCTCGCTCTTCCCATGGATCGTTTTCCATATCGAATAGTTCGTAGCTTGAGATCGTATCCGATCCTCCTATACTAGAATCAAACCACTCAATTAATTTGAAACGACCTTTGGTCATCGAACCGCACGGAGCTAATCCTAGATGATGATAGTGCGGAAAATGCCAATACAAGGAATCGTTAGGCGAACCGTATCGCTTCTTTTCTAACCAAGGTGCCAAACTAACTCCATCAAGCTCTGCCTTTGAAAATTCAGTTCCAGTCAATTCCAAAAGCGTTGGGAAAAGATCGATCAGCGACACCGCTCCTGTCATCTCATACCCGCTCGCAATCCGATCCGGAAAGCGAATCAACAAGGGAACCCGAAGGCCCGCTTCGTACAAATCCGCTTTAGAGCCTCTCCACGGCTTTCGCTCCTCGCTTTCACTCATCGCTCCGTGATCCGCAGTAAAAACGACAATCGTGCTGCGCTTCAGCTTCGAATCTTCGAGCGCCTCCATTAATCGCCCAAACGAATCGTCGACTTGCGATGTCATCGCCGCCAGCACTGGCTCACGCCAATCCCCTTCCCGCGCTGCTTTCGATTCGAACTTCTCGACAAGTTTAGCCGGCGCCATTTCCGGTCGATGAATAGCGTTATGAGCCAGAACGCAGAAGAACGGTCGCTCATGCGATCCGCGAATAAACTCGATCGTCTTTTCGGTTAGCTTTTCAACATTGTGCGCATCCGCTTCCGGATCGGCGTCCCCCTTGGGCTTCCTCGTAACGAACACTCTCTCGAACCCATGCGACTCCGGGTCCATTTCACGATTAGGAACGTAGTCGTAATTTTCCGCCAAATGCCATTTTCCAAAATGAACGGTTTCATAACCCGCTTCCCCAAAAACGCTTCCATAAGTGTATTCGGAAATGGGGAGTCCTTGCTTCCAATCCGGAGTTATCAAACGCGGATTGTCAGGCGCCGTTCCTGGAATATAATTAGTCAGATGCAACCTGGCAGGATGCCTCCCTGTATAGATACTCGCTCTCGCGGGCGAACAAACGGGACTCGACGCATAGCTCCGAGAACATCGAACACCTTCTTGGGCAAACGCGTCCAAATGGGGGGTTTCAAAGTATTGATTCCCGTAGCAACCCAACTGAAACGAGCTCATGTCATCAACGATGACAAGCAATACGTTGGGTCTATCTGAAATACCCTCACTCATGCCGAAGCAGAATCCGCCTTCTTGATTTCCCGCAATTTGTGTATGGTTAAATCCTCAATATCATCAGGTACATAGCCTCCAAAAATACGGCTAAAAAGGTATCCGCTTCCAAATAAGATGAAATGGCCGAAAACGCCGATCAGCATCGAATTCATTTCCCAGTTAAATCCGAAATCCACAATACGATCTCCGTCGCCACCAGCCTTAGACAACAACGCCCAGGAGGTAAAGGCTAGGCAGACGGAAATTCCAAAATAGACACCGCCACGAGTTGCTCTACGCGTTAGGAACCCAAGACAGAATAACCCCAGCGTACCGCCCGAAATAATCGTCGCGATCGTTATTGCCCGTTGCATCAACGGTTCCGCGCCATCTTCAGGGATTAGCATTATCGCTATGAGCGATGCCGAAACGCCGCCGACCAAAACCATGAATCGGCCAAAGAGAAGGCGTACTCTCTCGGAAGCCTTTGGATAGATATTTCCAAAATAGTCAGTCGTCAAAACGGTAGCGATACTATTCAAATCCGCGCTTACCGATGACATCGCTGCCGCCAAAATCGCAGCCAAGATCAATCCCAACATCCCCGCAGGTATGTAGTTGGCCAAAAAATACGGCATAACTTCATCCGTATTAACCGGACCCGCATCGCCTGGAAGTAGTTCGAAGAACCCGTAAAAGCTACCGCCGATGAACATGAAAGTGAAGAATATCGGCAGACACGAAAGCGCACCCATAAAAGCTCCGCGACTTGCATCGCGATCAGTCTTCGCGATCAGGTAATTCTGTACGATATGCTGATCGGTAATGTAGCGACGACTCCACTGAATAAAGTACGCCAGAAAGAAGATCCAAATCGTCGTCGTCTCGCGATCGAACAACATGTCCCACGAAATTTCCCATGATCCAAAGGAGTATTTCCCCGCTTCCCAGGAAGTCTGAATAATCCCGACCGGGTCGCCGATCTCAGGAGCAAACAACACGCGGCACAAAATAACAACTGCCCCGCCGGAAAGAATAATCCCTTGAGCTACGTTCGTCCAAGCAACTGCGGTAATTCCTCCGATCATAGTGTAGGTCAGCGTAAACAAACCCGTACCTAAAATAACGTAAATGGGATCCCAACCCGTGAACACGTAGAGAGCGATACTCGTAGTTAGCAAGGTAACGCCCAAATCAAAAGTACGGTCGGCAAGAAACCCGAACGACGTATAGATCCGACTCGCCAACCCGAAGCGCTTTCCTACGAATTCGTAAGCACTCATTTGAACCACGCGGCGATAGAACGGGACGATCCAAACCGCCACGATCATCAGAACGAATGGCAGTAGCATGTGCGGTAGAAATAGAATCATTCCCTTGCCGTATGCCGTTCCCGTATGGCCGACGAATGTGCCGCTTCCCACGATCGTCGCCATCAAAGTAAAACCCACCGCCCAGCTTGGAATCGAGCGATCTGCGGTAAAGAACTTCCGAACCGTACGTTGTCCCCTGGATACGTACAGTCCAATTGATACGATGCAGACCAAGTAAGCCAATACGATTAGCCAATCAATAATTTCGAGATTCATATGCGCTTATGTCGTTAAATTGTGATTACCAAGGCATCACGCGCCCGCTATGGCGGCGCGCGATATTCGCAGCTTCTTCATTTCCACCTGCTCCGATGTCCACTCCGCCTTCGATCGTTTCAATGACGTTGTCCGGTAGAACATTATTTAGGAAAGCGATACCTGCCGCGTTTGCCGCAGCAAGGACGCGCTCATTTGCCGCGACGATTTCAGGAGGCAACGGAGGATCCGCCCTCCCCTCCAGGTATCCATAAGAAAGACTCATGTCGCGCGGGCCGGATTCGCAAAACCCCAATCCGGCAACCCGAACCGTCGACTCGCAATTGCGCAGCGCATGCGGATCTTCAATTTTAACTCCGAGAATAATCTCCCCTTCCGGATTTAACGGCCAAACATCCGCCGCAGTGAAATATTCCTCGCGCGTCATATTCCACATCGTCCGAGCGAAACTATCGCTCCCCATTCCACGAATACCTTCTTGCAGCCCTCCCTCGAGATCGACGCCTTGAGAATGAATCGGATATCGAGCCTGTCTCACGAATTCGCGTACAGCTTCCGGGTCACGAGCTCGACAAAGATGAATCGAATGCACTCCAGCCGCCAAGGCTTGCTGGATCATCCAACCATTCGCCTTGACCGTATCAACATCGAGACCGAGCACCGGCAGTGTCACGATCACGGTAGGCGTCAAATGCCCGCTTGGCGTCGGTCCGCCATCATGCAAGCCCTGCATAAACGCGCGGAGCAAATTATAATCGAAGGCCGCATGCTCCAAGTTGTACATGATCGCGTCCGCCCAAGTTTGCGAAAGCGATTTCCCAAACGCGTGCATTTCCTCAATCGTTCGGGCCGGATCGCCTCCTTTCGCTCCATAAGTATAGAAAACCGGCTGCCCAGCTTCCAATAGCTCGATCACTTTATTCAAGCGCTTCGGGCCCGAGTATTTTTCTGCGGCGACAGATACCGTCGCCACTAGAATTGCTAAACAGAAAACAGTTAAGCGTTTCATATATTTTGGGGTTTAGGAGGGTTAATCGTTTCGGAAAAATTCAAGAGCCCGCTCCAACGCCCTTCGGAGCATCGGATCGGAGGGTAAACGTTCGCAGAATATCGAAGGCTTCCATAGTACTGGTGCTCGCTGTTAGGTGTCCCCATATAACGAGTTGATTGCCTTTAGCGGACTTCACCACCCGCCACTGACCACCATCGTGATCCTCGCTAATCCGCACACAGCGGTTTACCAGATCACCCTTTCGCGGCAGTGCTTTCTTCGT
>JABITN010000089.1 GCA_018700525.1 Opitutales bacterium | reverse complement strand
CTCCTTATGTCGCTTCGTCGAACTTCGTTCTCGTCCCCACTAGTCACAAAAAAAGACCGCATAATACGGCCTTCTTTGGTGCCCAGGGGGGGACTCGAACCGCCGACCTCTTGCATTTCAAGCGTGGTTTTAGTGTTTCTGAATCATTCAGAGTGTTTCAAATATATAACAGTCAATGACTAATGAAACATGTGGAAATCTTAAGAATGCACCAGAAACACCCAAAATAGCGTCAAAAATGTGATTACGGGGACGCTGAAACGGGCACGCAACTTTGAAGCGTTATTGCACTTGTTTACCTCTCATCCTCTTCGTGCAGGCACTGATGCAATTGCCACCGAAACTTAATTCAAATTCATAGAAGCGACCGGCCAAAAAGAGAGGTTTTCAATCGCTTTTCGAATAGATTAGAGCGATTGACCGACCTTTTCCCGTTTCGCTTGCGACTTTCTCCCCATTTTCGTTCGTATCTGCAAAGTGCTTACACCTAAAGTCTAAAGCTTGAGTGCGGCTTGTGGTATGCCTATGAGGTCAGAACGATTTCGAGCCAATCGTAAGGCATAGGTTTTGAGTTCGCAACGTGTGGCGATCTCACAGGCATCCTAATAGAGAGTTGCTCAATTCTTGCTTAAGTAGGCGATAAACTAGCCCAAAGTGAGAATAACCCGCTTTATCGGGATCTTGTTACTCCTTACGTATTGCGCTGAGTTGTGGGGACTTGCATCGACTTTGAATACTTAAGTTGCTTATAATCAGTGATTTGCTAAATCGTCGTACGAGTCAAATCGTACCGCGGGTTCGAATCCCGCTCTCTCCGCCATTTTGCAACCTGTTGTTTTTTTAATAGTTCATGAGCGCAATACGGGTTCTAATCCCTAAAGTGGTACACTTAGTAGTACACAGCTCACCTAAGTTCGGGATCGTTCGCTCTTTATTAAGTAAGGCTGACTTGTGATCAAACCCAGTCGAAAAACGGGTACTAGCTCCATCCAAGAACGGGGGGGGTATTGCCGCTGCGGGAGGGCGGGGGGAGATGGAATGGGAGACCAACCCAAACGCATTCCCGACTTCGCTTCTCTTGTTCCTGAATCAAGTAACGAATTGGACCGATACGCGCGCGGTGCGGATTTAGGTCTAGACGCAAAAAGAGCCAGACGTTTACAGCCTGGCCCTAATTGGGAAATAGTGGATTCCACTTACTTGCGAAAACGCCTTCTGGAAGCGGCGATAAGCCCAACCAAAGCGATAGCCAAAAGCGAGATAGTGGGGCCACTGTCGGGTGCATCGACTGGTGGTGGACCGAACATTAATGGCATAGCCGAAATAGACAAGAAGAGTGATAGGAGTATTTTAGATTTCATGGTCTAGTCTTTAGCGCTTTTAAGCGCCATCCTTGATACTGTGATTTCGATTTCAACTTAACCAACAGACAATCAGTGCCTTGTGGATCTTCCTAATATTCTTTGGAAATCAGCTTTCCCATTGAACTGTAAGGAATTCCGACTATCCAGAGGTGATCTTGTTATTAAAAACCTATAAGTAGTTGATTAACATCTTTTTATGATTTAGTGTGATTTTCTGTAAGAGATCCTGACGCGAATACCTTCTCGTTTCTGGCAATTCGAAATGTTTGAAGGAGGAATTGGGATACGACGCGCGCGGGTAGGACTGTGCTTGTCCGCACCAATGCGCTAATCTCTTCCCCATGCCCAAGACATACCTCCTCAAGAAGCTCGATCCCTCACATTCAATTTGGAAAAGACGCAAGGACGATGATCAAATGCGGTTCTGCGGAGAGACCGAAGAGGAAGCCCGACAGAACACAGCTAACTGCACGCAGATTCCAGGTAAGCCGTTCGCTCCTTCTCCTTGGAAAGATCCTAGACTGACTTCATGCGAGATGGAGTACGCGGGTGGAGGTGTCTCGGGGATCGACTGAAAGGTGTCCGGTACGTGCCTGAAGGTACAAAAACGAGCCACGCATTTAAGCGTGACTCCAGAAATTGATTACGGAAGGGTTTTTTAAATTTAGTTGCGGCTCACCCTGGGGCGAATGGCTGCCAATCTTAGAAGACTCGCTCCGAGCAGGGCAGCTTTGGAGCTTGTTTCGGGGACTCCTTAAAGCGATGCAGAACCGAAGAGTGTTTCGCTATTGGGCAAGGTAGACCAATCTGCCACCGACGATGGTCATTACGGGCTTTATGTCGCGAATTTCATCAACTGGCACTGTCAAATAGTCGCGATCGAGGACGACCATATCCGCGAGTTTGCCGACTTCGATACTCCCCAAATCCTTTTCTTTGAACATCAAATAGGCATTGCTGCGGGTATGGGCCGTGAGGGCCGCTGCACGAGAAACTGGTTTACGAATTGACGTCCGGTTGGGGAATACCTTGCCGCTAGTGACCCACCAAAGCGCATGAAACGGATTAATCGTGGCGACAACCGTGCCGTCGGAGCCCAATCCCCAGACGATGCCGCTCTTCTGCATCGCGGCGACAGGCGGTGAATCGCGACCCTCCACAGCCGGCTTGGCTGTCTTGTTGTGAACGGCAAGCGTCAGTCCCAGTTCCTGTGCGCGTTTTATCGTTGCCTCTGAAATCAGGTCGCAATGGGCGATGGTCCAGCGCAGTTCTTTCATTGGATGCGCCGGATTGAGTCGTTCGGCGATATCGAGGATGCCCGCCGCCGTCGAATCCTGCAT
>JABITN010000058.1 GCA_018700525.1 Opitutales bacterium | reverse complement strand
TGGAGCGACTTTGACGATTGAAGACGATGCGGCTGCTGTAACTGTGGAGCTCAGCAACCAAGGGTTTGTCGAACAGGAAGGCGATGTTTTGGAATCGCGACTCGTGATTGAAGGGCCATCGGCTGCAACGATTCTGTTGCGTGGATTAGGACCGGAGTTGGAGGGAGCGAACGCTCCAGGAGTTTTGGGGGATCCACGGCTGGAATTGTCGCGATTGGTTTTTGAGGGCGAAGAGGAAGTTGGCACGCAGCTGCTTTTGTTCAACAATGATTGGGAAGTGGATTCGAATGCGGCGGAGCTTGCGGCCGTTTTGGCGGCGAACGGGAAATCTTTGGAAGCGGGATCGAAAGATTCGGCGATTTTGGTGACCCTTCCTGAAGGCGTTTATAGAGTTAAACTCTCCGGCGATGGTGAATGGGTAGGAGCCGGATTAGCGGAAATGACCGTGATTGAGTAGGGAAGAAGTTGGCGGTTCAGTCCTTCGACGACCCGGCCTTTAGTTGGTTTGCTCGAAACACTCGCCCGCTCATTCGGAGCTGCTTACAGTCCTCCAAAAAGGTCTTCAAGGGAACGGGCGATTTTAATTGGAATAGATTTCTTTTCTTTGGCGGATTTGGCGAGGGCGTCGAGGAGTTTCATGAGGGCTAGGCCTTCTTGGCCGCTATTGAGCGGGTCGCGTTCCTCGCGGATAGCGTCGACGAATTCTTGGGCTTGAGCGATGAAGAGCTCTTCGGCCCTGACCGGAGTAGCATACGGTTCGGTAACGCTGTCCGGGCGATTGGATTGGGTTTTGGTTCCTGCGATCAAGTCGAGGGAGGCTTTCGTTCCGAAGATTCGTAGGCTATTTTGCTCGGGAGCCTCGTTCTCGCCGATAGGTCCATCTATGTGACCGAAGGTAGTGGCAGAAAGGCTCAGACTCGCGCCGTCTTTGAGGCGAGCGGTTCCGAAAATCGAATCTTCGGCGGCTTCGGAAGGGTCGGATAGCCGTTCCTTAAGAAAAAGGTTATGGCTTGAAGCCATGGCTTCCATCGGATCGGGGCAACCCATGGCGAACCAGATGCTATCGATAAGATGGATACCGAGATCGAGCAGGGCGCCGCCGCCGGTTTCTTTGGTGCCGCGCCAGTTGTCGTCGCCGAATGGCCACCAGGCTCGATGGCCCGTTGCTTCGCCTCGGTAGACGTCGCCCAGGGCGCCGGTGGCGACTAGTTCGCGAGCGATTTGCAATTCAGGGGCGAAGCGTTGATGGCGGGCCCACATGTAGGTCTTTCCGCAAAATCCGGCTGCAGACACAATGCGGGACATTTCGCTTTCATTGATACCTGGAGGGCTTTCGCAAAGGACGTGCAGTCCGGCGTCGAAAGCTGAGCTGGTGGCGCGTTCGTGGCGATCGGTGGGTAGGCAGATCACGACTGCGTCGAGCGTGCCGGATTCCATCATCTCTTTGTAGGAAATGTAGGCGTTTTCGATCCCGAATGTATTGACCATCGCAGTACGGGTTTCTTCGTCGCGGTCGGCCACTGCGATTAGGCTGACGCCTTCGATTTTCTTGAACGCGGCTGCATGACGCTGCCCCCAGTTTCCTCCGGCGATACCCACTCGAATTGATTCACTCATGGCAGATGATTAGATCATGGCAGTTGGGAATGGCAACTATTGGCTCCATTGCCGATTTCACGCGAGCCCCTCGCGTCGTGCCGCGTCTCCGCCAGGTGATTGTAGACGATTTGCATTGCCCCGAGGTCGTTTGCTGGAGTTTCGATTTGCTAAGCTTCAGTGGTTGATCAGTGTTGTTCTCGCTATCAAGTTATGAGTTTACGAATACGCGACATGCAGTTTTTGGAGTGGTCGGCGATCGATCTCGAATTGGAGGCTGGTCGAGCGGTTTGTCTGCTGGGGGAGTCGGGTTCGGGGAAGTCGTTGCTGCTACGGGCGATTGCGGATCTGATATTAAATGAAGGCGTTCTCGAGTTGAATGGTCGGACCCGCGAGTCGTTTTCGCCGCAGGAATGGCGACGAACCGTGGGTTATTTACCAGCGGAGATATTTTGGTGGGAAGCGTCGGTTGGGGCTCATTTCGAGCGCTTGCCGATGGAAGCGGAATTGAAGCGTTTGCGTTTGCCTTTGGAGTCTCTCGAATGGGTACCGAGTCGTTTGTCGATGGGGGAGCGTCAGCGTTTGGGCATTTTGAGAATGTTGGATAGGCAGCCAAGCGTATTGCTTTTGGACGAGCCAACTGCAAATTTGAACGACGAAATTTCTTCGGTCGCGGAATCTCTGATACTGGAATATTTGGAATCTCGCGAAGCGGCGGCGCTTTGGGTGACCCATAGCAAGGCTCAGGCTGCTCGCGTGGCAAAGCGTACCTATAGGATGCTGGATAAGGTGCTGGAATTGGCCGGTGGAGAGGGGGCGGAAGGATGACTGCTGCGATTGATCTGAATTATTGGGATATCGCGTTCGCGGCTTCGATCGTTTTGGGACTGGGAGTTTTGCTCGCGTATTATCGGTTGGGAGTGACGCGTTCGCTCGTGGTCGCATCGATTCGGTTGGTGATCCAGCTCCAGGTAATCGGCTACGTGCTGAAATTTCTCTTCGCCGAGGGACGACTGGTTTACGTGGCAATTATGGCGACGCTTATGTTGCTGGTGGCCTCTCGCGAGATCATGGTTCGGCAGAAATTGCGACTAAAGGGCTGGGCTTCGTTTGGCGTGGGGGCGTCGACTTTGTTTGTCTCGTCATTTGCGGTGGCCCTGTTCGGTTTGTTGGTGGTGGTGAAGCCGGAACCGTGGTATCTGCCTCAGTATGCGATTCCTTTACTCGGAATGATCATGAGCAATACGATGAGCGGCGTTAGCTTGAGCATGGATCGACTGACTTCTGCCTTGCGGGACAATCGAGCGATCATAGAGCAGCGGCTCGCTTTGGGTCAAAGCTCTCGAGAGTCGATCCAGCCTTATCTAAGGGATTGCATTCGAACGGGTATAATGCCGGTGGTCAATTCGATGGCGACGGCGGGAATCGTCTCTTTGCCGGGGATGATGACGGGTCAAATCCTCGCGGGAGCAGATCCTACGGAGGCGGTTAAGTATCAGATTATTATTTGGTTTTTCATTGCTGCTGGAGTTGGTTTTGGAATGGCTACGGCTCTTCGGCTCTTGGAGATGCGATTATTCGACGATCGGCAGCGTTTGCGTCTCGATCGTCTAGTAGGGGAATGAGCTTTAGTTGAAGGCGGGGAATCCGGTTGAAATTTGAATCCAAAGATATTTGGTCAACGAATTATTATTGGGCAGACTTGGTTTCGATCGAGATCATGTGGCTGCTCGGATGAACGACGATGACAACCCTGCGCACAATTTTATTTTTTCTACTTATGCCAGTTGTGGCTTATTCGAAGCCGAAAGCGGAAATTTCGTTCATCTATTTGAACCCGAATCAAGTGCTTTACATCACGGTCATCGACAATGTCTACGATGGGGGCGATGAAACTGATCGCTATTATTACATACAGGAGACGTTGGAAAAGGTCTTGGACGAGACGGAGTTCCCCATGGGCTACAAAGTAGGCCGATTCGGCTGGCGGATACCGAAGGAACAGCCTGAGCTGCAATTGTTTATTCATAAATGGGGCAATAACGGTTTGGGAGAGATCGAAGTGCGCCTGAATGCTTCGCTCAAAGAAACCTCTCATGGACGTAGCCGTAACAAGCTGGGCTATTTCCGACAGGTCGATGGCGGCTATGGCATTTTTTCTGCTAGTCGTGCAATTGCGAAATACAACGAAGTTTTGAGCAAGGCACTCGTTAAGCTCGTTTTCGAACTTAACGAGCATTTCGAAGTGGATTTAGGGCATTCCGAGCCGGATGGAGACGTTCAATCGCTTTCTCCGATTTGGGGAATGCCCATTGAAGAGGAATAGATCGGTTGGGTTGAAGCTGAAAAATCGATGGATGACGCGAGCATTGAAGCTGAGTTGATACGTCGCATTGCCCTGGGGCAACGCGATGCTTTCGATGAGCTGTATGCTCGTTATTCGCGGCCGTTATTTTCCTACGCCTTCAAGTTCCTTAAAGATCGAATGATGGCGGAGGAGGTACTGCAGGACGCATTCGTCAAAATTTGGCGCACGTCGCCGCGTTATAATCCGGCACTTTCCCGTCCATTTAGCTGGGCGGTTTTAGTAACGAAACGCCTTTGCATCGATCGCTTGCGACGCTTGAAACCGGAATCTATCGTTGCGGATCCGATGGAGCTGCAATCCAACGAAGCGACCCATTCCCACGAGCGTAATCCGGCGGAAGCAGTTGCGACGAAAGAAGAAGTCGGACGTTTGCGTTTGATGCTCGAACGGCTTCCTCAGGCTCAAAAAGACAGTCTATCGCTCGCTTTGAGCAAAGGGCTGACTCAACAGGAAATTTCAGAAAAGCTTAATATGCCTCTTGGCACCGTGAAGACCTCAATGAGACGGGGAATGCAACGGCTCAGGCAACTAATGTCCCATTGTTATGAATAATAACGAAGAATTACACGAAATCGCGCTGCAGTATGCCCTAGGCACGCTTCCGGAATCCGAATCCGAATCATTCGAATCGCACTTGGATTCTGATCGCGAGCTGCAGGACCTCGTCCACGAGTGGCAGCGAGTGAACGAAGAAGATGCTCGCGACCACGAGCAGCTGGAGCCGTCATTTCGGATCCTCTCGACGGTCATGGCTGAAATAGAAGGCGGCGGCAAATTGGCGGCGAAATCCGCGAAATCAGGATCTGAATCGAAGTTGGTTTCGTTTTTTTCCTGGGGCGGATGGGCTGCAGCAGCGGTTTTTGCCGTTTTTCTGGGGCTCACTATCGGAGAGCCGTTGAACTCGAATGAGACGGTGGCGGCTATACTCCCTCATTCCGGTAGCGACATTCTCTTGGACGATCTCGGAAACCCGGATTTGTCGAGGACGTTGCTGTTTGGCCAAGAGCAGGACGAATTTCAAGATCGCTTGCTGGAGCTAACCGGTTTGGCGGAATCGTATTGGTTCTCGCGGGAGGGCTTGCCGCCGGAAGGTGGGGAGGGATTGGATGCGGAAGCGTTTTCCGGTGGATTTTCGATTTACGATCGGAAGATCAAGATCGGGGTGATCGGCATCGAGAATATTCCCGAAGGCCGCCTGGGTACCTATTACAATGTATGGGCTCGGGTCTCTGAAGACAGCGATCCGGTTTGGGCTGGGACGCTTAAGTCTGACGATGCGGGCAGCCGTTTGGCGTTTTTCGATTTGTCGTCAAATGCTACGATTAAGGATCGCGACGAAGGGGTGACATTTTTCGTGACTGAAGAAACCGAGAAGCATCCTGAACGTCCTAAAGGTCGAGTTGTATTGAGCGGAATTTAAGGGTTCTGTTCTGAGCACTTAGCGGGGAGACGCTCAATGCGTCTAGGGAATTTTGAAGTTGCGGCGTGTTACTCGGTTTTTCATGCTGTTTTGAAAATTTCACATTTTCGCTTGAAACCAACAACGCTATGAAACGACTTCTCTCACTGTTATCTGGACTTGCTCTTGTCCTGCCTTCGATCGCGATGGCGGCGGACGAAGCGACAATCAATTCGGGCGATACTGCCTGGATGATCGTAGCTTCCGCATTGGTGCTTTTTATGACCTTGCCAGGGTTGGCTCTGTTTTACGGAGGACTCGTGCGATCGAAAAACGTACTTTCAATCCTCATGCAGTGTTTCGCTATTTGTGGCGTGATGAGTCTTCTGTGGGTGATTTATGGTTACAGCGTAGCGGCTCAGGAAGGCGGTCGTTTTTGGGGTGGTTTCGAGATGGCTTTCCTCAAGCACTTAACAGTTGATTCCGTGAACGGAACCATACCGGAAAGCGTTTTCATTATGTTTCAGATGACGTTCGCGATTATCACGCCGGCTTTGATCGTGGGCGCCTTCGCGGAGCGTATTAAGTTCGGGGCAGTTATGCTCTTTTCGATAATCTGGTTCAGCTTCTCCTACTTACCGATCTGGCACATGGCTTGGGGAGGCGGCTTATTTCATGAATGGAATGTGATCGATTTCGCAGGCGGAACGGTTGTCCACATCAATGCGGCAGTTGCTGGCTTGGTGGGTTGTTTGATCGTCGGGAAGCGTCGCGGGGCGTTTCGAGAGCCGATCAAACCGCATAATTTGCCGCTGACAGTTGTCGGCGCGGCGATGCTTTGGGTGGGCTGGTTCGGGTTCAATGCGGGCAGCCAGTTGGCCGCCGATGGCACTGCTGGCATGGCCATGCTCGTGACGCAAATCGCGGCGGCCTCGGCAGCGGTCACTTGGATGCTGATCGAGTGGGTCAAGCATGGCAAGGCGAGTATCTTGGGTATAGCGACGGGTGCGGTCGCTGGTTTGGTCGCGATTACTCCGGCTTCGGGCAATTCGGGCCCGATGGGCGCGATCCTAATCGGTGTTGCGTCAGGTCTGTGTTGTTACTTGGTCGCGGTTAACCTGAAGCATAAGCTTAAAATCGACGATAGCTTGGACGTCTTTGGCGTTCACGGCATCGGCGGTATCGTAGGGGCTCTTTTGACGGGCGTCGTGGCAGCTCATGGAATGGGGGGTTCTGGATTGGCGGTCGATGGCGGCGTAGGGGAGCAGGTATTCGCTCAGTTCAAGAGTATCGTAGTCACGATCGTCTGGAGTGGAGTCGTCTCGTATTTAGCTTTCAAACTGATTGGCTATCTTATGAATGGCATTCGCGTCGAGACTGACGACGAGTTACGCGGACTCGACCTCAGTTCCCATGACGAGCAAGGCTACGATATGTAACGTGCTGTTTTGGCGTTAAATGATTCCCCCGAGGATCGAAGAGCTGAGGCTTTCCGGGCTTTTGCTTTCGAGCTGCGAGGTTGCATTCTCGATCCAGGGGCATACTGTATATGCGAGAATGAAAAAGACACTTTTTCCGAGCATTTCTTTAGGACTGGCAGTCCTCTTTACGAGCGGTTGTTCGATCAAAAAAATTGCGATGAACCAATTGGGGGACGCACTTTCTGGAGGCGGAACCGTGTTTTCATCCGACGAGGATCCCGAGCTCGTTAAGGACGCCTTGCCATTCAGTTTGAAGCTAATGGAAAGTGTGCTAGCGGAAACTCCTGAGCATCGCGGGCTGCTATTGTCGCTGGCGAGCGGTTTTACTCAGTATGGGTATGGGTTCGTGCAGTTGGACGCGGACGAGATCGAGGATGATGATTATGATGAGGCCCAGGAGTTGAGGGATCGTGCAACTCGTCTGTACTTGAGAGCGAAACGCTACGGAATGCGGGCATTGGAAGTCAAGCACCCGAATTTCGAAGCGCGACTGATAAACGATCGCGAGATGGCTTTGAAGGAGCTGAAGGAAAGCGAAATTCCATATCTTTACTGGACGGGCTTGTCTTGGGCGGGGGCGATAGCGCTCTCTCTGGACGATCCGGAGCAATTGGGAAATCTCGCGATAGCGGAGAGCATGTTGGAGCGGGCGTTGGAGCTCAATCCTGATTGGGATTTCGGAACCTTGCGCGGATTTTTCGTTACGTACGAAATGAGTCGGATTGGAGGAACGGAAGATCCGATTCAAAAGGCGACCGAGCACTTTATTGAAGCGAAGCGCTTGTCGGGGGGGCTTATGGCTTCGAATTACGTTGCTTATGCGGAATCGGTAGCAATCGAGAAGCAAGATAAAGAGCTGTTTGTTACGCTTCTCAACCAAGCATTGGCGATTGACTTGGATGCTCGCCCGAATTGGCGGCTGTCCAATAAAATTTATCAACGTAGGGCTAAATGGCTGCTGACTCGATTGGATTGGTATTTCTTTTAGGACGATAGTTCGGAAATAATGAAACGTTTCGGAGGAATTGCTGTTTCTATTGGAGTAAAACCTTGAACTCGTCCGTTAAAGTAAGAGAACGCCTTTTCTATGATCTACGAATCTAGATACCTACGCAGCTTTTTGAGCCTAGCGATTATTGCCGTCTTTTTCACTGCGGTGGGTTTAAGCGCACCGCTTCGTCTAGCGACTTTGGCACCAAAGGACACGTCCTTCGATAAAGCACTTCGCCGAATGGGGCAGACTTGGAAGAAGGATACGAATGGCAAGGCCAGCCTGATCGTTTACGCAGGCGGGAGTCAGGGCAGCGAGTCGGAGTTGATAAAGAAAATGCGGATCAATCGTTTGCACGCAGCGTTGTTGACTGGTATAGGACTTTCGGAAATCGATGAAGGGGCAGCGGTCTTCCAAAAGGTGCCGATGTTGTATCGGAGTTTCGAGGAGCTGGGCTACGTCATGGGGAAAATGACCCCAGTATTGGAAGAAAGAATACGCAAAAAAGGATTCGTCGTTCTATGCTGGATCGATAGCGGTTGGGTTCGCGTTTTTAGTAAAAACGAAATCCTGACGCCAGATGACATGGCGAAAAGCAAGCTCTTCACCTGGTCGGGCGATCCGAAGCAAACTGACTTGCTGAAGAAGATCGGTTTCCGTCCTGTGGCGATTGACAGCACTGAGATTGTTTCGAGTATGACGACGGGATTGATCGATACGGTACCGATGCCTCCATTTTACGCTTTGGCTACGCAAACATACAATACGGCGCCGCATATGTTGGATTTTAATTACGCTCCTATTGCGGGAGCGATAGTCTTATCGGAAAAAATGTGGGTGCGGTTCTCCGAAGAAGAGCGGAAGGCGATGAAAGCCGCTGCACTTGAGACGGGAAAAGAAATGACCGCTTCGGGTCGCAAGGAGAGCGAAGAATCGATTCGGGTGATGCGCGATACGTGGGGCTTGAAAGTCAGCGAGCTTGACGACGCGTCCAGGGGTCAATGGGAAACCGTCGCGAGAGAGGCTTACAGCTATATTCGCGGCAATACGGTGCCGGCGGAAGTCTGGGACCAGATGGTGAAGACGCTGGAAGAATACCGTTCGTCTAACTAGGAAGCGGTCGTTCCCTTGGCTCAGTTCCCCCTTGCGTTTGGCCTGGGGGTAATTTGATATTTCGCGTGGAAAATGCGGATTCTTCATCATCGCCGGAGAAAAGCGACGGGTCTGGCTCGAGTTCAATCGTCGGCAAAGCAGTGGCGCGTTGGGGCCAGATTGAGAACTGGCTCATCACTGTCGCCTTAGGGGCGATGATGCTTCTGCCGCTTCTGGAAATTGTCTTACGCCGATTTCGTACGGGCATTTCGGGTTCGGCGGAGCTGCTTCAGCATTTAGTCCTTTTTGTTGCGATGGTCGGCGGTGCGATTGCGGCGCGGGAGAATAGACTACTCTCGCTCTCGACATTCACGTCTTTCTTGAAGGGGTCTTGGGAAATTGCGGCTCGGTCGATTAGCTCGTCGGTCGCTTTATTCGTGACGTTTACGATCGGTGTGGGCTGCTACCGGTTTATCACTACGGAGGGAATTGGCGGGGACACGATGTTTGCAGGTTTGCCGTCAGGTTTCTTCATGAGCGTGATGCCGATTGGTTTCGGCCTTTTGGCGATCCGCATTTTGTGGTTGAGCGGCGATTCTTGGCGTTTGCGGTTAATCCCTCTTGTCGTGGGAGTGGCCCTGTTCGCGTTTTGCACGTATCAATTCGAAGAGGTTGAATCGTTTGTGTGGCCGCTGCTTATTCTGTTGGTCATCGGAACGGTCGCCGGCGCGCCGCTTTACGTGACGATTGGCGGGGCGGCACTGATCATGAATTGGGGTTGGGGCGGCTATTTCCCGGAAGAGCGGGTGGAGATTGCAGTGAGTACCCAGGCTCAGACTTTGTATAGCTTTATCCGTAACCCTTTGCTGGTCACGCTACCGCTTTTTACTTTGGCAGGCTATTTTCTGGCTCAGGGCGATTCGTCGAAGCGTTTGATTCGCTTAATCCAATCGGTCTTCGGCGGCGTTCGAGGCGGCGCGGTGATCGTTACGGTGATCGTGTGCGCGTTCTTCACGACCTTCACGGGCGCGTCTGGCGTGACCATCTTGGCCTTGGGAGGTTTGTTGATGCCAGTACTTCAGTCGGCGGGCTACAGCGAGCGTTCTAGCATTGGCATGTTGACGGGCACAGGGTCGCTGGGGGTATTGTTTCCTCCGTGTTTGCCGCTGATTCTATATGCCGTGGTTGCGACGAACACGCAGTTGGTGAGTTTGTCGCTCAAGGATGTCTTTTTAGGCGGAGCGATTCCGGGAACTTTGCTGGTTCTGATGACGATTGGTTGGGGGATGTGGAATCAGCCGAAATTCGAGGGGGAGCACTCCCCTTTGGATTGGAATGAAATTGGCAAGGCTTTCACGGGTGCGTTGGGCGAATTAATGCTGCCTATCTTGACGCTTTTCGCTTTGTTTAGCGGATACGCGACGCCGGTGGAAGCGGCATCGGTTTCTGCGTTCTATGCGTTTTTGCTCTATCTTGTGGATGCTCGTTGGGTGCGAAAGGTGAACATTCGGACGGAGCTGCCGCAAATGGTTTCGGAGTGCGGATTATTGGTCGGGGGCGTGTTGCTCATTTTGGGAGTGGCTATGGG
>JABITN010000084.1 GCA_018700525.1 Opitutales bacterium | reverse complement strand
GTGGTACGCGAACCCAGGGCACGGAACGGCGTTGGCTCGCTACGCGAGCGGGTGCATGTTATATGTTTATCTAACGGGCAAGGATCCAAGAGGAAATGATTTCAGAGAGCTCCCGCGGGCTTGGGATGTTTCCGTGGATGCGGCACCTGGGTATGTGAAGGATCAAGATGCGGAATGGATCAAAAACCAGATTTGGTTTTATTATTCGACGCGTTGAGACGAGAAGGGAAATGATGCAGTGCATGGAAGCGAAGACGGACGAGGATATTTTAAAATGCTTTCCGGTGATGAAGTTTCTGAGGCCTCATTTGGAAGAGGGTGCCTTCCTTTAAAAGCGATCGTCCGGAAAGGTTTACTTTTGCCAATGCCGCAGTAGGTGTGTCTCGCAGTTAATACCGCAGTGGTGCCGCAGGGGGCGGGACCGGCGATTGGCTTCATGCGATGAGTTCGTACTCCGTCGGCTACTCCGTCGAGACATTCAGGCAGATGGCTTCGCCTTGGTTGTTGCGAATATAGAGGCGGCCATTTGCGTAGGCGGGAGGAGCCCATGAGGTGCCCGACAAAATTTTGTGGCGGCTGATTTCTTGGAACTGGTTTCCGGTGTCCTTGCCGAGGATTATATGGCCTGAGTCGGCGAGATTGATTAGGTTATCGCCGATCGCTATGAGGTTGCCGAGGTCGCCGGGCATTTTCGCTTCCCAAAGTATATCGCCGGTTTCTATGTTCATTGCTACTAGATCGCCAGGTTTTCCGTCGCCGCCGTAGTGGGCGATGATTCGGTTGCCGATTTTCAGGCTCGTTTGCACTTTCAGTATCAGCTTTCGATCTCTGTGGATGATTTCGGGCTCGTCGCTGGCGATGTCGATGACGGCGTAGCCGGAGCCGTATCCCGAGCTGATGTAAAACGTTCCGTTGTGGTAATGCGGATTGGATGCGTTGGCTCCGTAGGAGGTCCGCCAAGAGAATCGGAAGTTCGTGTCGCCGGGGCGTTTCAGAGAGTATCCGACGAGGCCCTTTTTGTGGAAGAGGGCGAGGGATTTGCGTCCTTCGTGCTCGTAGAGAATAGGAGTGGCGTAGCCGGGTTCGTCGTTGCCGGCTTTCCATTTTAAGTCGCCGGTTTTTTTGTCGAGGGCGACGAGGGCTCCGTCTTTGGCGCCGGGATCGATGAACAGCAGGTCATCTGATACGACGGGCGATGCGGCCCAACCCCATCCACCTTTGCGTCCATTGAAGTCTTTGACGTAGTCCTTTTGCCATAGAACGTTTCCGGAATCGAGGTCTAGGCAGAAGAGCTTTCCGCTTTTGCTGACCGAGTAAACGTGCTTGCCGTCGATTGTGGGCGTGGAAGAAGAGCCACCGGTATAGTATTTCGCGGCGAGTGGTTCGTCGTAGCTATGTTTCCAGATGAGGTCGCCGTTTAGGGTATCGAGGCACCAGAGGGTGTCTTGTCCGTCTTGGTTGCCGAGAGTAAGAACTTTGCCATTGGAAATCGCGAAGGAAGAACAGCCTTTCCCGGCTTGGTAGGTCCATGCGGTTTTCGGTGGATTGGTTTTCCAGTCGAGACGGAGCTGGGGGTCATTTTTGACAATTCCGTTTCCGTTGGGACCGAGGAATCGTGGCCAATCGGTTGCGATTGCGACTTGAGAAGCGAGAAGCGCCGAGATGCTGACGATGAATTTGAAATTCATTTATGTGAAGTGAAACGAGGATTTTCGATTACAAGCTACCGACAGCTTGGAGGCTTTCGTAGGTGCGGAGGTAGGCGATGTTTCCGGTGAAAAGCGGAGTGCTGCGAAATGGCCCTAGATTGTTTCGGGCGAGTTCGTTGAACTCTCGTCCTGGTTTTAGGACTACAAGCGTTCCATCGTCGATGCCGAGATAGATCTTGTCGCCGGCTGCGACCATACTGGGGTAGGCGGTGCCGCGGGCGCCTTTGATCTTGTGGGCATAGGCGATTTCTCCAGTTGAAGCTTCAAGAACGGTTAGTTCGTTGTCGCGGGTGACGATGTAGGCGAGGTCTTCGCGTACAAGGACGGAGGAGTAGTAGCGATTCTTCTTAACCGGAGTGTGCCAGACGAGCTCGAGGCCTTTTTTGAGAAACGTATCCAAGTCTTGGGGGATTTTGTAGGCGTAGGCATCGCCATTGTCGCCTTCTACGCCGCTTACTGTGTAGAGCGTATCGCCAACTTTGGTAGGCGTATTGAAAATTGACCAATCTCGGGATTTATGGAGAAAGACCATGCCGTCGTGGATACGTTTTCCGTCGCTAGCCCGAAAGATTTCGCCACGCGGGGTAAATAGAAAGGTTTGACCTTCGACTTGGAAGGGAGTTGGCGTACCGAAGACGACTTCGGAGTCGGCGTTCCACAATTTTTCGCCTGTTCCTGGATCAAGCGCCCAGTAGTCGTCGAATCGAATGATGAGCTTGCCGTCGATGATTTGCGGCATTGTTGCCCCGCCCCAATTGTGATCGGGATGTTCGATAAACTGAGACCAAAGTCTTTTTCCTGCGAGATCGTAGGCGACTATTACGCCGAGTCCGAATGCGACATAGACGCGCTTGCCGTCCGAAACGGGGGTGTAGGAGCTATAGCCGTTTGTATTGTGAGCAGGAGGGGAGATGAACTTTTCGAACGCTTTGTCTTTGCGTAGCGCGTTAAGGCTTTTGTTCATTTTCTCCGTTTCTCCGTACTTTTGTTTTAGAGTTTTTTTTGCGTCGGCGTTGTCAGGGTTCTTGTTGATTGATCGTTCTAATCGCTTCACGTCAGCACGGAGGCGTTGGTATTGTTTGTTTTGGGTATGGATTCGCTGTTGGTGCGCGAGCACGCTTGCTCGTTTTTCGGGGCCTAGGTTGCTGAGCTCCATCAGGTCGTTCGAGCGGCTCCAGAGCGTTTCGCCGGTTTTACTGTCGGCGCAGATGAGAAGAGCGGGCTCGGCGGTATAGAAAAGCTTCCCGTCTACTAAAATGGGAGTGCCGTTGCTCTTGGTTTCGAGCGGGATTTCGAAGAGGAGGTTCGCTTTCCAATCGACTGGCGGATTGGTGGCATCGTAGAGGCCATTGTGGCCGACGCGCCAGGACTGGATGTTTGCTTGGGCGAAGGGTATGACGAAAAGGGCGAGTAATAGAAGGAGGCGAGTAAGGTAACGTTTTTTCATAGGTTGGGTGGTTTGGGGTGAGTTTACATTTGTGGAGCGCGTTTCGGACAAAATCTCGGTCGATTAAAAATTTTGGAATAGATTTTTTGGGACCTACGAATCGTCTGTTGTGTTCAACTTCAAAGAGTTTTTGGGAGATTCTTGGTGTATTTTGTCCATTTTCGTTGGCGCTTTGGATAATAAAGTTTTTTTAGGTGCGCACTACGCATTGTTCAAGATATGAAAAAGTCAGTTGTTGTTGGTTGGGCCCTGTTTTCAGGGGTTATTGGTTTTACTCAGGGAAATTCGGGAGGCGCTTACGAGCTGTCTCCGATTAGAGTGCTCGCGGGCGATGCCCTTGAAGATAGTGGGGCTCCGACGAGTTCGTTCACTACGGGAGCAGTGGATTTGTACCAGATGCAATCGGTCCAGGAGACTTCGGCTTTGGTGCCGAATCTTTTCGTGAGTTCGAGCGAGACGCGTGGGTTTGGCGACACGATTACGATTAGAGGAATGGGCAACACGCTTTTCTTTAGCCCGGCAGGTGTTGCGTTGTATGTGGATGACGTGCCATCTGGCGATGTGTTCACGTATTCCTCGGAATTACTTTCGGGCAATTCGCTAACGGTTCATCGCGGTGGAATGGGGTCTTTTTTCGGCCGCAACGGCCCTGCAGGCGTGATTGAAATTCAAAGCCAAGAGCCAGGTCAAGAGCAGCGGATTGCACTGTCGGCTGAAGTGGGGTCGTATGATAAGAGAGCTTTTCGAGCAAATGTTTCGGGGCCATTGGCTGATTCGAGCGTTTCGCACAGCTTGACTGTTTTTCGCAACGAACGTGACGGTTATATGCATAATGCAACCTTGGGTCGCGATACGGATTCGCGTGAAGCTCAAGGTGCGCAGTGGAGTTTACTTTTTAAGCCAGGCAATTCGTGGAATGCTCGCTTGAAGCTTGTTACTGAATCCGTCGATGACGGAAGTCAGCGGCTTTCGTCACTGTTCAGTCCGGACCCGTTTATGGTTGGATCAGACCTAGAAGGAGAAACCCAGATGGAACGTAATCAGGTTTCGGTTCACTTGGATCGTCAATTTAGCTGGGGGCAGTTCAAGTCGATCACGGCTTTGCAAAATTGGGAGCTGGATCCATCGACTGTCGATTTGGATTTGAGCCCATCTCCAATCTCAACATCTAAGATTCTCCAGGACCAAGAATTGCTAACGCAGGAATTTCGTTTCGAGTCGACGGATTTCGACAATCCGGTCGAATGGCGAGCGGGACTCTTTTTCCAGGAAAAGGAAACGACCGGCGATTCGACCCGCGTATTTCCTGCGCCGCCCTATTTCCCAGTGTTCACCGAGCAGACTACTTTCGAGATCGAAGAATCTCAAATCGCGGCATTCGGTCATATTGTGTTTAAGGCGAGCGACGTGTTTTCAATTGATGCGGGGCTGCGTATTCAGAGCACGGACACGTCGATCGATCGTCTGAAGACATCTCCGGTCGGGGTGGCTCCGATCGTCGCAGACCGCGACGCGACTTACTATTCTCCAGATGCTGGATTTCGGTTCCAGATGAGCGACGAATTCTCGTTTTTCGGACGTTCGTCTTTGAGCATAAAGCCTAAGGGCTACAGCGCGTTCACGGATATCTTGGGGCTCGCGGCTTTCGAAGACGAATCGGCTCGATCGAATGAATTGGGTTTTGAATATGCGACAAAGGATGATGCTTTCAGCGCTCGCGTAACGGTGTTCGATATTAGTATCGACGACTATCAATTGGAACGTTCGGTGCCGCAGGCGACGGACTATATCGTTATTACTGCGGATGAAGTATCCTCTTCCGGTTTGGAAGCGGAAATGGTTTGGAAGCCGATTCCTCAATTCGAACTGGAAGCGGGAATTGGTACGAATGACGTGACTTTCGATAATCACGTAGATCCGTTTACGAACGCGGTACTGGATGGATTCGATGTTCCGTTCACTCCGGAATACACGGTTCGCGGCTCTGCTCGCTACAGCTTCGACAATGGAGTCTTTCTCCAAGGAACGTTTCGGAGCATCGGGGAGACCTTTTTCGACGAGCCGAACTCGGCGATGTTTCGACAAGGCAGCTACGAAGTGTACGATGCCCAAGTTGGGTATCGCACCGACAAATACTCCGTGGTTATATTCGGTAAGAACCTAGGCGACGAGGGGTACTACACATTCATTAATCCGCAGATTTTCGCTGCGACGCCAGGCGATCCCGAGACATTTGGGATTCGATTGGATACGCGCTTCTAGGTTGAAAATCAGATAGTCGGTTTTATAGTTGAGAATTCGTGTTGGAATGTGGCTCGGTCAATCTCCGAGCCATTTTTCTATGCGCTCTATCCTTTGCTGAGGCAGTAGAGGTGCTCGGCGGTGCGGATGAAGAGCTGGTTGCCGGCAGCGGCTGGCGAAGAGAGTGTGTAGGTGTTGTCGAGGGCGTTTATGCCGAGAAGTTTGAAGGTAGGGCCAGCTTGGACCACGGCGACATCGGCGGTTTCACTGACGAGATAGAGTTTACCGTCGGCTAGGATAGGCGAACTGCTTACCCGTCCAATACCGGTTTCCTCTGGGCCCCAGATCGGGTCGCCGCTTTGGGCATCGAAGCAGGAGATTTGGCCGAAGTCGTTTAAAATGTAGAAGTAGGTGCCGTCGGAGATGGGCGTCGGGACGTCGGGGCCGCTTTTGTCTTCCATCTTCCAGACGAGGTGGCTTTGGGTCACGTCGCCTTTGCCATTCGCTTTGATGGCGAGCAGGGGTGTCTTGCGAGAGGGAGCGTAAACGATTCCGTTGGCTGCTACGGGCGAGGCGATAATACGATAGTTGCGGGAGTTTTCTGGGTTTAGGCCGCCCGAACGCCAGATTTCTTTTCCGGTGTTTGGGTTGTGACTTGTGACGTAGGCGCCGCCGGAAACGACGATTTGAGTCTTGTTGCCGATTTTTACGGGGATGGGCGTGGTGTAGGCGTCTTTGGATTCGTAAGGCGCGTCTGTGGGTCGTTCGACTTTCCAAAATTCTTTCCCAGTGCCTCCGTCAAGGGCGACGAGGTAGGCGGGGTCTTCGGTGTTTTGGCCGTGGACGACTTCGATGATGAGTTTGCCGTTGTAGAGAAGCGGAGAGGAGGCGTAGCCCCAATTTAGGCCGAAGGAGCCGTATTGCTTCTGAAGGTCTATCTTCCAGACGAGTTCTCCTTCCATCGAGTAGGCACTGACGATACCGTTTCCGGTAGTTGCCCAGACGAGTTTACCGTCGCTTACGGGAGAGGGGGAGCTGTTGTTTTGCTTTCGCTTTAGTTCGTTTCCGGTGTCGATTTGGGTTCGCCAGAGCTCGGAGCCGTCTGTGCGCGATAGGCAGATCAAAAGCAGTTCGTCGCCACCGGGGCCGCTAACTGTGGCTTGGGGTCCGCGGCGTTGAGGGCTACCTCCTCGGTTACGACGTTGGCCGTTCGCTGGGGCTTGGGTCGCTGGTTCCGGTTCTGCAATCTTAGGTTGCCGTGATGGGGACATCACGAAGACTCGTCCACCGATTACGATTGGCGTGGCTCCGCTCCATGCGGGGAGGGCCGTCTTCCAAGCTATGTTTTTATCGTCGGTCCATTCTACCGGGAGGTCTTTGGCAGAGCTGATTCCATTGCCGTTTGGGCCGCGCCATTGGGGCCAGTCGGCGGGAAAAGCGGTTGCGGCAAATGCGAGACAGGCGAGCGAGATAAGAGGTTTCATAAGGCTGAAGGGAAAAAGGTGAAGGGTGTCTACAAGTGGGGTGGCTAGCAGGCGGGAATTATAGTGTATTATTGGGTCGGCAGAATACCTCGGGCGACGAGGTTATTGAGTCGATGAGCGGTATCTGCGAGGCCATCGCAGACGGTTTCCGAATAGGTGCGCCCGTCTGTGGTGTCGATGCCATGGCGAGGGTCGGCTTCGCGGAGTCCCTCAAGAGCGGGGTCTTCGTGATGGAATAGTTCGACGAAAACGATCTCGAGTTTGCCGGTTTCGGCACAGGCGGTGAGGAGATTGCCGATCCAGCCGTCGTCTGTTGTGAGACATCCGCGAGTAGTTGGCGCTGAAGCGTGAAACATGCTGAATCCATCGGCTTCACCCATTTCGCGAATGACCGCTGCATTTTCTTCCATGCTGAGTATTGAGTCGCCGCAGTGGGCGGCGTCTACGAGGACTTTGAAGAAGGGGTGTCCTAGGGATTCGTTGGCGGCTTTGACGAACGACCAGGCTTTGGCCACATCTGTGAATGTTTGGAACTCGATGCCTCGGAGAAATTCGAAATGCCAGGCTTTGATGCAGCTTCCCACGGCTTCCGCTTCGCGGACGACACGAGTGTGGAGCTTGACGAGTTGAGTGACTGCGGCGTCGAAGTCGTCGCCAGTGAGTGGTTGGGAATCGGATTTCATCCACTCTTCGAAGGATGTTGATGACACGTGCTCGACGCTGTGCTGTTGGGCGACTTTCAGACCGTTGAGAAGGGCTTCTGCGATTGTGTCTTCGTCTGCTGGGTTCATCGGGTTGCCGCCGGCGACCATCATGATAATGTGGGGTTTCAAGCCGAGGGCTTTGATGCCGTTGACGAGATCATCCATATCGCCCGTGTGGACTCCTGGGAAGAGAGGGACTTGGGTACAGTTGGTCGCGACTTTGGAGTGGTTTCCGATATAGGCGAGTTCCGTTAGAGTGAGGAGCTCTCCGTTGTCCCCGCGGGGAAGTCGTCCGTTTTCATCGGGAACGAGGCCTCCTACGAATTTAATGTGTGTCGGTACGACGCCGAATTGAAGGTCGGGTTTGAGAGCGATGCTAGTCATGGTTAATTTAGACAGGTTGAATTGTTTCGAAGGCCCTAGACTAGTCCAGGTTTGCAGGATTTTGGAAGTCAATTTAGCAGAGAAGGCCCTAGACTAGTCCAGGCGTTATGCAATTCGGTTGTGCGGGATCGGTTGCTTCATTGGCCTTATCCCTAAAAAAGATGCTAAACGCCTCCAGCGAACCGTGCGAGCTTAGGAATTTGCTTACCTAAGCGGTGTCAATAGGAGAGCTTGCCGGAGGATTCCGAATTTGCTACCCCTTTGAGAGGATTTAAGTATTCCTTATCAACATTTCAGCTGTCTTTGCTCATCTTCATTGGCGGGTTTCTGCTTCTGTCCGTTTTCACCATGAATGATTATGGTTTGAGTTGGAACGAGCCTACGCGCTGGTGCTCAGGGTATGTGAAACTCGACTATTACGAACGGTTGTTCGATTCAGATGATGTGTTTGAGACAATGCGGACGGCTCCTGATGACCTGTATCCAGGTTTGTATGATATCTCATTGGGATTGGCTAGGCACTACAGCGGAGATGATCCTATTTTACTGAGCCGTATTTGGAATGCATTTTTCGGCGAACTTGAAATGCCGTTTTTCTTTTTGGTTGGGAAATACGATATCCAGGCGAAGTCGGTCGAAGGACGCGTTTCCTATGAAACGATGTGGAGCCAATGGGAGAATCGATTCGGGACGACGTATTATTATTGTGTATACAAGGGGGTGCTATTCCTGGGGCTGTTTTCGAATGATCGGATGGAGCGGCATCTCAGCGAGAAGCAGGTCGCTTGCACCAGAGAGGTTTTGAAGGAGCACATGGATGTTCGGTGGATGTTGGTATTCGTTCATCACCCATTGTGGGAATCTCCGCATGTTAGCAATTTCGATAATAACGAAACGTTGCTGGAGGGCAGGAAGTATTCAGTCTTCGCTGTTCAACAAAAAATGTATCGACATTTCGAGCGCAAGAATACGAATTACTATTTCTTGGCGACTACGGGAAGCGGCAGCCCGCTGCTCGGTACGGAGTTCGGAGAGTTCAATCATGTCACTTGGGTAACCATGGCGGATGGTGGTCCTAAACTGGCGAATCTTCGTTTGGACGGCAACAAGGGCTCTATCGGACGAGGTAGGCTCGGCTAAATGGAAGCGAATGGTTACGAAAAGTAAGTATTCCGACCTCTCTGAGTTTGCCAAGTCGAAGAACGGGCACATAGTCTCTCAGGATCATGGCGACAAATAGTGGTTTCGATATTTAAAAATAAGGGAATTTTAAGATGAGCGATACGAAAAACGAATCAACGCCTCTCGAAAACCTGGACCAATGGGAGGAATTTTTAGAAACAGCGACTTATCCCGAGCCGGAGCATAAGAAGAAGGACGACTACCGGAATTACGATGATCCTGCTCGCGATTGCGTGAAGGAGTTCTATCGATTGAACCATAAGTATCAGACCTTCGACTTCGTGATGAAAAAGCACGAAGAGATCCTCGGCCCGAATAAGGTCAGGAAGGAAATGACGGTGATCCAAGCAATTGAGTTATTGGATACGCTTGTTGATGATTCCGATCCGGATATAGAATTGCCTCAAATTCAACATCTGCTGCAGACTTCCGAGTCGATCCGGACTCGCGGCTATGAGGACTGGTTTGTCTTGACTGGCTTGATACATGATTTGGGAAAATTGCTTTGCTTGGAAGGCGAGCCGCAGTGGGCCGTAGTTGGCGACACATTTCCAGTCGGTTGTCAGTATAGCGATAAAATCGTCTATCCGGAATTCTTCGAAGCGAATCCCGATGCTGATGATTCGCGCTACAATACGAGGCTTGGCGTTTACAAAGAAGGGTGTGGTTTGCGCAATGTAGACATGTCTTGGGGACACGATGAATTCATGTATCGACTGGTTAAGGACTACTTGCCCGATCCCGCGCTCTACATGATTCGGTATCACTCGTTTTACGCGTGGCACCGCGAAGGACAGTATGAATATCTATTGGACGATCATGACCGTGCGATGCTTCCGTGGGTCAAGCGTTTCAATCCCTTCGACTTGTACACCAAATGTCCGTTGGCTCCGGTTTGGAGTGAGCTCAAACCTTACTACGAAGACTTGATTGCAAAGTACCTACCGAAGACCTTGATGTGGTAGATATACTGTTCAGG
>JABITN010000059.1 GCA_018700525.1 Opitutales bacterium | reverse complement strand
TTATGCCGAAATTGAACTTGCTCGCAGCGTAGTACTATGGAATCGAATACCATCTAACCCACTAATTATCCTGAAGACCCGGAAAAATAAGGGTTATGAGAAGAAAGCGCATGCGTGGGCGGTTTGCACAAGGGGTGAAAGTCAAAGATGACTCCTCTCTTGGGTTAGTATGCTCTCTGGCGGCCTTTATCGGCGCAATCTCTTTTTGGTTGAAGAGGTTCTGCTAATCTGCGATCCCTTATATTATAGATTATGATAGTCTACCGGTACTCTGTTGCAGTAAAATCTAAGAGATTGGGGGAAAGCCCTTTTTTCCGTATCTAAGCTGTAAAGGTTCCGGTTGTAGCTCACCTCGCTTAGGCGACAACCTTGTTTTTGACGGGTCAGCGACCCGTTCTACAATTGATTTGATCGAATAAAGCGGACATATTTAACAGTCTCTATGAGCCGGGCAATTGCTCTTGCTCGCAGCCTAGAATTTCGGCGGCTTGTTTGAGATCGCCATGACAGGCTTTAAGGACGCTGCTTTTGTATTCCAAAGTCGCTTCTTCGATGTACTCGCTAAGCTTGGACCAGGTGGATAGATCGCGAACTCTTTCAGGCAAGTTTACAGCGTGAATGGTTCCATCGTAACATTGCCCTGAGGCGTGTTCGATAGTTTCGCGAAGTTCTCTGAAATTGCCTGGCCAACGATAGCTTTGGAGAAGACCTTGAGCGTGATCGCCAATTTCGACGTCCTCTTTTCCGAGGGTGGTTAAAATCGATTTGGCGATGAGGGGAATGTCTTCGGAGCGTTCTTTTAAATTGGGGACGTTGATTGTGTGAGAGGAGATTCTGTAGTAGAGCGAGTCGTCGAAATCGTCCTTTTCGACGCGTCGTTCGAGATTCTCGCATGTCGAGAGAATGAACCGTGTCTGTGCTTTTTTACCCTGTATGACTTCGGCTGTATCGCGTTGTAATTCCCTGGATAGGTATTCGATATTTTCGATGAAGAGAGTGCCGCCTTCGCTTTCTTTTAGAAGCGGACCGCCGAGTTTGTCTGTTCCAATTAGCTGTTCGCGTATGGAATTTGCGTCATTTTTACTACAGTCGAAAGCTACGAAGGGAACATTGTCCTTACCGTCGGCGTGAGTTTGGTGAATTTCGGAGGCTATGATCGATTTTTGCGTATTCGTTTCGCCCTGCAAGAGGACTGGCGAGGAAGATCTGGATACATGGGCTATAGCTTTTTTGATAGATTCTATGGCCGCGGAACTGCCGAGCAATGCATCTGAAGATCCGCTGCTTTGGCTGTTTTTCTGGATGCTTATCAGTTTCGATGCTCGAGAGATAGCGGACATCAATTGGTCTATCTTAAAGGGTTTGGTAAGATAGTCGAAGGCCCCCATTTTTAGGGAGGTCATCGCGTTTTCCATGCTGGCATGGCCAGACATCATGATGACTATTACTTCGGGATCGATCTCTTTGAGTTTCCTGACGAGTTCGAGTCCGCCCATTGGGAGCATCTTGATATCGGTTAAAACGATATGCGGACGCTCTTCCTGAAATTTTTTAATGGCATCGTTCCCATTGCTTGCGAAATATGTAGCGTAGCCAAGAGGTTGGACGAATGTATCTAGCATTTCATGGATAGAATCCATGTCGTCGACGATTAGTATGGATTGCATTGTGGGACGTTTGGGCTTTGGGAAGCTACAGGGAAGGCGGGTATGTTAACTTGCGATGGAAGAGAGATTGAAGATCGGAAGGAACATCGCTATGACGATGCCGCCGACAACAACGCCGAGGAATACGATAAGCATAGGCTCGATGAGAGAAGTCAGCGAGGAGATGATGGCATCGGTTTCCGCATCGTAGAAATCGGAGATTTTATTCATCATGCCATCGACATTGCCGGTTTGCTCCCCGGCCTTACTCATGTGTTTTATCATTGGCGGGAAGAAGGGAATGCGAGCGATGGTTTCCGAGACTTGTCCACCTTCAGAAATCGCTTTCGAGATAGCGCGGCTGGCATCTTCGATTTGAGTTCTGCCGCTACTGGCGGCAACGATTTCGAGACAACGAAGAATTGGAACCCCGCTTCGAAGCAAGGTCGCATAAGTGCGGCAAAAGCGCGAAAGGGTGATCTTCTTCAGGAGATTTCCAAAAACCGGAATTCTGAAAAGGAGATTGTCCTGGAAGCGTCGTCCTTTGGGGGTCTTGACGAATCGGGTCCAGAGTTGGAAGGCGACAAAGCCGCCTCCGATGACGTAGAGAATATTGCCTTTGAGCCAATCGGAAAGGTCGATCAATGCTTGGGTGGGACCGGGCAATTCCTTGCCGAAATCGGCGAACATTTCGGCGAACACTGGGATAACGAAAATGAGCAATACATTAACGAGGATTACGGCGAGGCCGATAACAGCGACGGGGTAGGTCATCGCTGACTTAACTTTCTTGATCAGCTTGCTGGTCGATTCAAAATAATCTGCGACTTTCCCGAGTATTTCAGAGAGCCCGCCACTCGCTTCGCCTGCTTCGACCATGGAGACGAAGAGGTTGCTGAACGCTTTCGGGTACTTTGAACAGGCTAAGGAAAAGCTGTTGCCTCGGGAGATGTCAGTTCGGATTTCGCGAATGATGATTTGGAAAACGGGATCCTCGGTCTGGTCCTGCAAGGCTTCGAGGGCGGTTACCAGAGGTAGACCGGCTTCCAGCATGGAAGCAAGCTGCTGAGTGAATATTGCCAACTGGTCGAGTTTGATGTTGTGACGTTTCGCCTTCTTTTCGTAGGATTTTTCCTTAGCCAAGCGTTGAGATTCCCAAAATCCCACGGAGACGCCATCGTTCGTGTGACGAAGTCCTCCTTTTGAAGAGGACGCTTGTTTTGTTGATAGTAGTGCCATCGCTTTCTCTTAAGTCGGAGCTTTTTGGTAAAACTTTTTCTCTTAAGCGTGAATAAATGGCGGAAAATGAAAACGGGTTTCCGTTTGTTGGAGATAAAATAGACCTCCGAGCACGTTTTTTAAGGAATCTGGCAGGTCAAGTAGGAGCCCTCCCATTTTAAAAGGGCTCGAAATCCGCGGCTCAGGCTCTGTGACTTAATCCAGGGTTGTATTCGGCGGTTGCTGCCGGGAATGGTTTCGGTTCTGGAGAAGTCTTGATCGAGATGTACGAGATTTCATAGGGAACCACAAAGAGGCTTTCCAATAAGGCACTTTTATATTTGTAGGGCGGGTCGCTGAACCGCCAATTTATACAAATTTCGCCTCAGCGAGACGACCTATATTAGGTTTTCCTCTGGGAGGAAACGAATTTGGCATCAAGTATTCATTGCGTTGTGGCTTATTGGACATCCTCTAAGGCGTGGGGCATTTACCGGGGAGTATTGGGCCTTTTTCTTGGTTTGGGAAGATTACTCATGGCTAGCATGAGTAAATCCCGCAAGTTTGAGCAGTAACGGACTCTAGAGAGTCTTGAGCGCCCTTACTAAGGGGGACTAGGATATCCTTCATATTGCTGTGTGCGGCTTAAGCTTTCTCTACAAAGGGGCGAAGTCTGGTCGTAAGCATGAACGGCAAGACATTTACCCAAACACCAAACATCGGATACGTCCAAGTAAAATCCCCTAGCCTATTAGAGGGTTTTTGGGAGAAAACGATCGCCACGTTTTTGGTGGTTCTCCTTGCAAATGGCGTAATGGCTGGGCAGCTGACTCTTACTTGGAACGACAACTCAGATAACGAAGATGGCTTTAAAGTCGAACGAGCGATCGATGGAGTGAATTTCGAACAAGTTGGAACTGTAGATGCTAACGTAGCGACGTTCTTGGATACGACTGTTGCAGAGAATCAAGCCTACTATTACCGCGTCAATGCATTTAACGAGTATGGAAGTTCTGGATATACCAACACGGCCAATGGGTTGGTAAGCGAGTCTAACGATGCTCCAGTGATTAGTGGTTTGTCGAATGTAGCTATATTGGAAGGCGGGAATTCGGGTGTGATTCAAATCACGGTTGGCGATAACGAGACGAACGCGGCCGATTTGGCCCTATCTGCTAGTTCGTCGAATCAGGATCTACTAGCAGATAGTGGGATCGTATTAGGCGGGAGTGGTTCGGAACGTACGTTCGATTTGACTCCGGTTAGCGGAGCGAGTGGAACGAGTACCGTGACGATCACGGTGAGCGATGGAACGCAGGCCACAAGCGAATCTTTCACACTAGACGTTCAATCCGTAACGGTTCCCGTAATTTCTTCGATTGCGGATGTGTCGACAACTCTTGGGTCATTGATTGATCCTATTGCCTTTAGTGTAGAGGATGTGGAAACGGCAGCAGGTGATTTGACGATTGGCGTTTCTTCTTCGAATACCGCATTGCTGCCGATAGAAAATATTTCTATCGAAGGAACTGGGAGCAATAGGACCTTGACTGCGGTTCCGGGTGATGGATTTTTGGGAGCAACGACCGCAACAATAACGGTAGGCGATGGCTCGGGGGAGGCGATTGAAGCATTTGAAATTGCGGTGACCAGTGCTCCGATTATTCGTTATCAGCCAGTGGATACAAGTGAATTTATTGGCGGTATTACGGCACTGAGTGTAGAAGTTGATGCGTATCCGGAACCAAGCTACCAGTGGATGTTCAATGGAGAGCCTATAGAGGGAGCGAATGAGTCGGAATTGCTTTTCTTGGAGTTGTTACGTTCTCATGAAGGCCAGTATTCAGTTGTGGTAGCTAATGGATTGGGCAATATTTCGAGCGAAGAAGTTCAGTTGACGGTTGATAGTCTTATTCAGGTTATTCAGTCACCTATTAATGTGACTCTCGACGGAGAGGGAACGGCGGTTCTTTCGGTCAGCGCGGAGGGACCCGGTTTGAGCTATCAATGGTACCGTGGGGAGTCCGGAGATAAGAGTAATCCGATCGAAGGCGCGACAAGTAGTAGTTATGAAACCGATAGATTATCCGCTACCACGAAATATTGGGTGGAGATTCTGTCTGGAAATCTTGAACAGAGTATCGACATCTTTAACAGCGATACCACAACGGTGTTTTTTCAACCTATTCCGCGCTTTTACTTCGGTACTTTTGGTCCAGGGAATCAAGGTTCGTTTGGTCTGATGGCACGTGAAGACAAAACCGCTGTCTTGCTGGCGAACATGGGGCCACTCGGCCGCGTTTTAGAAACTTCGGATATGGTGATCACGGCCCAGGGTCGGTTCGTCTACGAGGAAGGCGGAGCAGTTGTGTTGTCAGGTACAATTGATGGTGATTCTGTATCGGGTATTGTTGCGGGTACGGATATCGTTTTCGAAGGAACAAAATCCAGTGCTTTAGGAGTGACAGCTGACTTTGCTGGATTCTATTATGCAGTATTGCCTAATACCTCCGACGGACAGGTGTTGGTCATCGCGGGGCCTGATGGGACGGGATTCGTGTCAGCAGGATTGGGCGAGGATTTTGTAGCAGGAGCGGCGACGATTGGCGCTTCGGGAATTTTGGAGTCCGATATCGATGAAAGATATGCATTGGCACTCCAGATCGACAATTCGACGGCAAGTGTCGATGGGACGATTATGGTAGCCCAAGCAAGTTATTCTGTGGATGGGCAAAGAGAAGATGTACAAACGAAGAATATCCTTTTTAACACGTCCATTCGTGGGCAGGTTAAAGGCGGCTCGGGTACTATGATTGCGGGTTTTGTGGTCAGCGGATCTGGAAGCAAGAAAGTCTTGATAAGAGGGCTCGGCCCTTCGTTGGTTGATCGTGGTATCGCCAATGCGGTTATGGATCCGCAAATAACGCTTTACCGTTTCGGAGAGAGCGAACCCATAGCGGAAAACGATAATTGGACCGACGCTAGCAACGCGTCCGATATATCGGATGGAGCTCAATTGGTAGGAGCGGCACCTCTAGCGATTTCGAGTAAAGAATCGGCTCTACTGGTTGAGCTTACAAGCGGCGTATATACGGCACATGTCACCAATGCGGATGTAAATGAAGGAATCGCTTTGGTCGAGGTGTATGACGTGAGCGAAGCGGAAGGAGCCGATACGGGGTCTTCATTGGCGAACATTTCAATGCGCGGTGAAGTGGCTAGCGGAGACAACGCCATCATAGCGGGATTTGTGGTGACCGGAGATTCTCCAAAGCGTCTCCTTGTCCGTGCGATGGGGCCGGAATTGCAGGATTTCAATGTCAGCGGTACGCTTGTAGATCCAAGGTTGACGATCTTCAAATCAACCAATGAGGGGATGGTCGAAATCGGTGGTAATGATGATTGGCATGAAGATCCTGTCGCGGTCACCAATGCTGCAGCCCAATCAGGAGCATTCCCATTTGCCGAAGGATCAAGTTCCGCCGGTCAGGTGATATGGCTTGATCCAGGGCTCTATACTGCGGTGGTCAATAGTGGCGACGGCTCGAGCGGAGTTGCGCTCGTTGAAGTCTATGAAGTGAAATAGACAGAGTCTTTTGCTGCATTTTCATTAACCGCGGAGGCCGGAGAGGCCACGGAGAAAACAATTCTACTTCTGCTCGGTCATCAGTGAGACAATGTTCACTCACGGAGATTGCTTGTTAACTAGTTGCGTATATCGATCTATCGAGGAAAGGCAGGGAGAAATTGGGATGGGGAAACTCTTTGGATTTGAGGAACTCGTTCAGCACTATCAATTATAATATGCCGCAAATTACTTTTCTTCGTGGCCTCTCCGGCCTCTGCGGTCAACATCTATACAATCATCTGGAAAACTATATTCGTTTCCCCAATCATTCTGCTCCAGCGATAATTGCTTCTACGTTTTCTCGCTTATGTAGCGCTTTAGATATTCGGCGTATTTCGTTTTGCCTAGATAAGCGATCCGCCCATTCAATTGGCTTTGATTGAGCCATCCGTTCTCGAATCCAATGCCTTCTAGGCATGCCATCTTGAGACCTTGGCGTTCTTCGATGACTTGAACGAATTGAGATGCATCCATGAGCGATTTATGTGTTCCTGTATCCAGCCATGCAGTACCGCGACCAAGAAGCTCCACGTGTAGGTCGCCGTTTTCCAGATACAATCGATTTAGATCTGTAATCTCGAGTTCTCCCCGGGGAGAGGGTACAATCTGTTTGGCATATTTGGTAACTTTTTCATCGTAGAAATAGAGCCCTGGAACTGCGTAATCGGATTTTGGTTGTTCGGGCTTTTCTTCGATCGAGAGTACGCGACCATCATCTGCAAATTCTACGACACCGTAAGCGGAAGGTTCGGCGACTTGATAGCCGAATATCGAAGCACCTGCGGTTCGTTGATCCGCGGAGCGAAGCGTACTGACAAGTTCGTGGCCGTAGAAAAGATTGTCGCCCAAAACGAGGGCGGCCGGAGAGCCATCTAGAAAATCGGCTCCGATGAGAAAAGCCTGTGCGAGCCCTTCAGGTTTTGGTTGAACCGCATATTCGAAGGTGACCCCAAATGCGGAACCGTCTCCGAGTAATCGTTTGAAAAGCGGAGTGTCCTCGGGGGTAGATATGATCAAGATTTCGCGAATACCTGCTAGCATAAGCAGGGAGATCGGGTAGTAGATCATTGGCTTGTCATAGATCGGCATCAATTGTTTGGATATCGCAATCGTACAAGGATAAAGGCGCGTGCCGGAACCACCTGCTAGGACGATTCCTTTTCTGTTTTTAGAAGAGCTCATGTAATGTTGGAATTAGGAATTTGTTTTTAACCGCAAAGAACGCGAAAGAGCTTTTATGTGATAGGGGATGAGGGATTCGGTCCGTCTAAGACCCCGATGAGTCGGGACTAAACACGCTATCCGTCTTCGTGAGACTATGCCGAGACAGGAATGACGAGAAAGGGGTTTAGTGATTCAAGGGCACAGGCCGATTCTCTGGCACATCAATTTTTAATCTGTAATTTTTTAATTAACCGAAGGTTACACATTGCCTAAGCGTTCGCCAGCGTAGGTGCCGTCTGCTATGCTGCGGCACCAGGCTTGATTGTCTAGATACCATTGGACCGTTTTGCGGATGCCGGAGTCGAACGTTTCACTAGGTTCCCATCCGCATTCCGTTTGTATGCGATCGCAGTTGATTGCGTAGCGTCGATCGTGTCCGGGGCGATCTTTGACGTAGGTGATGAGCTCTTCGTATTGGTTGACTTGTTTGCCTTCCAAATTGGGGTTTTCCGCAGCTGGGCGGAGTTCATCCAAAAGAGCGCAGATCCGTTTAACTATTTGGATATTCTCCATTTCGCTGCGGCCGCCGATACAATAGGTCTCGCCAAGCTGACCCGTTTTCAGGGCTGAAAGGATACCGGTGCAATGATCTTCAACATAAAGCCAATCGCGGATTTGCTTACCGTCGCCATAAATGGGGAGCGCTTTGCCTCCCAGAGCATTGAGCATGACCAGAGGGATAAGTTTCTCTGGAAATTGATAGGGGCCGTAATTATTCGAGCAATTGGTTGTGACCACGGGCATGCCGTAGGTGTGGAAATAGGAGCGAACGAGAAAATCGCTCGAAGCCTTGGACGCTGAGTATGGGCTGTTGGGAGCGTAGGGTGTGGCTTCGCAAAAGGCGGGGTCGCTAGCCGTTAGGGTTCCATAGACTTCGTCAGTTGAAACGTGTAGAAAGCGAAAGACGTTTTGCTCTGAGCTTTCGAGTGCGCTCCAACGTTTTTTTGCCGCTTGAAGGAGGCGAAGCGTACCGGTTACGTTCGTTTCGATAAACGGTTCAGGTCCATCGATGGAGCGATCAACATGACTCTCGGCTGCGAAGTGAACGATCGTCGAAACGCTTCGGACGTCGAGAAGTTCTTCGATTCGCTCTTGTTCGAGAATGCTGGCGTGAACGAACTCGTAGGCTTCTGTATTTTCGAAGTCGGAAAGGTTGGCAGGATTGCCTGCATAAGTCAGGGCATCCAAATTGATCAAATGATCGTAGCCATTCTCCTTAAGCAAGGAGGCATTGTTAGACAGAAGTAATCGGACGAAATTCGAACCGATAAAGCCAGAGCCGCCGGTGACGAGAATTGAGTTCATGGTGATTATATAGATATGAAAATGTTAAATTTGATCTTTTGGTTAGCAAAATACGTTTAAGAGACGTGAAAATTAATTAATTTTAATTGTTCTCTATCAAGTCATTTTGGCTTCATCTAGCGTGTTTAGACCCGGCTTATCAGGGTCTTCGAGGGGCTCTCTCTTTAATCTTTTAGTTTTCACGGACCCAGTTTTGGAGCGACCAATCGAGTGCGTCGTGTACGGGTCGCATTTTGATGCCGACTCCTTCGAGTTTGGATGTATCCAAAACGCAATTCGATCGGGGCGTTTTGGCGGCTTTGGCCATGAATTCCTCTTCGTTGTCGAAGAATTTGTAGTCCTTATTGTTTACGCCATGTTTGATGATGAGATCGACTACTTCTGAGGTCGTTACGGAACCAGGATTGGTTACGTTGTAGATGCCGAATGGAACCTGCTTTTCGAAGCAAGCCCAACACGCTGCGATGAAATCTTCGATTTGACTGAGGCTATTTCGGGCTTGGAGAAGGTTTTCGTAGCGTTGGACTTTGCTCAGATAATTGCGTGGACTATCGTTTTGATCGAAAGGTATTCGTAAACGCCATACGTAGCCCTCTGTGCTGTCTTCGTGTTGCCAGCTTGGCCAATCGGTTCCGCCTTTTTTGATTTCTCTATATCCAAGCACTTCTTCGCCGAGCGCTTTGGTCCCGCTATAGAATGAGCAAGGTGGGTGGCGAAAGCTAAAATTTGGAGCGTCGTCTTCTCGCCAACCTCCACCTCCTGGACGTTCTAGGGCGAAGATACAACCGCTTGATACGTGTCCCCAAGGAATTCCGAGGTCACCACAGATTTCACGTATTGCGCTGGGCAGGACGGCGTTGCCGTTGAGGCAATTGCCTTTATCAAGTTCGCAGGCGTCCACGTTCGGTTTGCCTGTGTAGCCGGCGCAATTGACCACGGCAGTAGCGTTAGCGTCTTTGAGTGTTTGGAGAATAGCACTTTTACTGCCTAAATCGAAAGAGCGACCACTAATTCCGGTCCATGCGATTCCCTTGCGATCGAAGAATTGTCCAAAGAGCTGTCCGACGTAGCCCGTACTTCCGAGTAATATAACCATGGTTCAAGTGTGGAGTGTGTTGGTTAAAAATGGAGTCCGCTGAATACGCTAAATGACGCGAAAAAATAAACAGGTATCAAGCATTCTTCACCTATCTTTTTTCACGTCATTTAGCGTATTTAGCTGACTCAGATCGTATATTTCGTATTCCTAAAATATGACGAATTTATCTGGAATGGTAATGATGTCCGAAGGTTGGATGTAGAATATATTCTTCTTTTTACCTGCAAGGACGTCTTTCATGTTGAGTTTATGAGTTGTGCGTTTGTCGCCCTCTTGTCGTATCACGGTAACTTTTTTGAGGTTTGCAGAAGGACTAGGGCCTCCCGCTTCCATGATCGCTTCGAGAGCCGTTAGGCGACGATCGGAAACTTGTTTGCCGGGGCTGTTTACGGCTCCATTTACATAAAACGTCCATGATGACGAGGTAACCGTAACGCTGACTTCCTTGGTTACCAGCTGTTTGTCGTAAAGGGCGAGCAGGGCGGTTTCGAGTTCGGTAGGCGTTAGGCCAGAAACTTCGACTTCCCCGACAAGCGGCAAAGTGATGCGCCCGTCGCGGCGGATCTTTTGACTCGTGTTGAGATCTTCGGCGGCGGGAAAGGAAATTAAAATGACATCGCCTTCGATGAGCACAGCTGCTTCTTGGCTATTTGAACTGGCAGAGGATTCGGTTTCTTGGGCAGATCCTACCGGAGCGAAAAGTCCAAGCAACAGTGCCGACATGCACAAAATGCGATTGATTTGAAACCTAAGAGTGCCTGTGTTTTGCATCGTATTAAAAAGT
>JABITN010000236.1 GCA_018700525.1 Opitutales bacterium | reverse complement strand
CTCAAAGACCGCGGAACTATCGTTAAAAAACGGAACGTCCAATTTCTTCGATTCTCCCGATCCTATTTTCACAGACTCTATCCGAGAAGTCTTATATAAAGAAGCAGTAACAACCAATGTATATATTCCCTCCGGAAGAGCATCAATAAAGTAACGTCCATCTACATTCGCTTTTACCGATTTCTGATTTTCAAGAATCATCACTTTCGCGTTCAACACGCTTCCGCCATAATCTGCATCCCGGACTCTTCCTGAAAGAGCGCCCAACGGGGCTTCCTGCGAAAAAGAAACCAAAGACGAACACGACAGTAGAATAGCGAGAACGCTCTTTGCGACAAAGCCGAGAGCTTGTGATTTACGGGATTCGAATCTAAATAAGTTCATAAATTTGAACTCTAGAAAACTGGATACAATATGGATGATACAAACGAAAATGCCGCGCGTAACTCATTCGTAACCGCGGCGTCACACTCGCCTTGCAATCGTAACAACGCTGTAACCTAAGCATTCCAGAACCAGGATTCCGTAACGGAAACGGCGCGTGCAGCTTCCCAAAACCACCCAATTTGGAATTTCCTGCGAAACTCGCCGACTATTCCGCCTAGACCTCAGTCAATTGGCTCCCGCAATCCCCCACCCAATTCCATATTTTTACTAGACCCAAAAAAGCCGTCTCGGATTCGAGACGGCTTTAAAAAGTGGCGGGATAGACGAGACTTGAACTCGCGGCCTCCTGCGTGACAGGCAGGCGCTCTAACCAACTGAGCTACTACCCCGTAGTTGTAAAAGGTCGTGAAACTAGGTTTTGCAAAACCCAAGTCAAGCGTCGTTTCGAAAATTCCTCGTTTTTTTGCGAAGACCAACTTGCAGTATCGAACGGCTCAGAATCGAAGGCAATCCAAAGCTCAAAACCGCTATTCCCACCCCGTAAAATCACCTTCAACGCGACGATACCGCATTGACCCAGAATAAAATATCGCCGAGCATGAAATCTTATCAATGCGCAATCCAAGCGAACCTACAGCTCTAGGATCAAAAGAATCGAACTCCGCAGACGGAGCACGTTCGACTGGCGACCTATCATCGGCCTACAATGAACAAGGCGACCTTTTTGGAAGTGATACCCCTTCCAAACCTTCCGCCATGCTAGAACCCAATTTCGCAAACCTTCGCCCGCTCAATATCCTCGTAGTGGACGATAACGACATCAACCGAAAAGTCATTCGAACTATTCTCGAGAAACTAGGTTATCAAAGCCTGGAAGCTCCTGGGGGGCAGGAAGCCTTGGAAATCATAAGATCGAAGCAAATAAACTATATCTTCACTGATCTTGACATGCCGGAAATGAGCGGCATCGAAACGGCTGCGACCATCCGAACCGACGAGGCCCAATCGCCTACAAGCGCAAAAATTGAGATTATCGCAGTAACGGCCAACATTTCAGACAATATGCGTTTGAGTTGCAAACGAGCCGGCATGAACGGTTTCTTGGAGAAACCGATTTCATCTGAACAGATCAAAGATCAGCTCCTCAGAAGTTGGGCTCGAATCCGCCCGAAAAGCTAACAACTGTCGAATCCAGCATTTGTCCGCAAAAAAACGTGCCCCGAAAGGCACGTCTTTTGAAATTCAATCCTCCAGTCTGCGCTTAAGGCGCCCTCTTCGCAGCAGCAACCAAGTCGCAGAACGAATTCGAGTCCAACGCTGCTCCACCGATTAGCCCGCCATCGATGTCTTTCTGAGACAATAGCTCCTCCGCATTGGCAGGCTTCATCGAACCGCCGTAGAGAATGCGTACTTTCTCGCCAACAGCATCGCCGTACTTCTCATTGAGCAAAGCGCGGATCGAACCATGCACTTCCTGAGCCATTTTCGGTGTAGCAGTCTTGCCGGTGCCAATTGCCCAAACAGGCTCGTAAGCGACAACGACGCTTCCCATTTGAGAAGCCTCGACTCCTACAAGTCCGCCAAGGAGCTGCGTCTTAACGACCTCCAAGGTCTCATCAGCCTCCCGCTGTTCAAGCGTTTCGCCGATGCAAAGAATCGGATTAATCAGATTCTCCAAGGAGAATTTCACCTTCTCGTTCACGAATGCATCGCTCTCGCCGAAATACTCGCGGCGCTCGCTATGTCCGAGAATCACAAATTTCGCGAATACCTCACGTAACATTTCCGGTGAGATTTCGCCAGTGTACGCGCCACTCGTTTTCGGGTAAAGGTTTTGAGCGCCCAGCTTAACAGCCGATCCTTCAATGGCCTGAGACACGCGATCAAGCGCAGTGAATGTCGGACAAATGACCACGTCTACCGATGCATCCTTAGATACGATCGAAGCGATCTCGGAAGCCAGCTTTGCACCTTCCTCCGGGGTCTTGTTCATCTTCCAGTTACCAGCGATAAAGTATTTTCTGCTCATTGTTTTTAGATTGAAATTATAGCTTATGATTTAAAAAAACGGGCACAAGACTACTTGTCTTCGAGAGCCACGACGCCAGGCAAGCTCTTTCCTTCGAGAAATTCGAGGCTCGCCCCACCGCCTGTACTGATAAAAGAGACTTGGTCGCCGAACCCAGCTTGCTTGACCGCCTTAACCGAATCGCCACCGCCAATGATAGAGATCGCATCCTGGTTTTTCGCAACCGCCTCCGCGATCGCGAAAGATCCCTTCGCGCAAGCTTCGATTTCGAAAATACCCATCGGGCCGTTCATCAAGATCGTCTTCGCTCCCGCCAATTCAGCGGCATAGAGAGCCAACGTCTTCGGGCCAATATCAACGCCCTCCCAGCCATCGGGAATGTTTCCATTCTCGTCCGAAGAGCCAATACTTCCAACGCTCATGTTGTCGAAGTCCAGAGAATCCACCGTAATATTGTCTACCGGCAATAGGAATTTAACACCCATTTCTTTCGCCTTCTTCATCGCAGCTTTCGCCGTATCGATGAATTTCGGCTCCGACAGGCTATCGCCCACCGTTTTCCCGTTAGCCAGCGCAAACGTATAAGCCATCGCACCGCCAATCAGAATTGTATCCGCTTTTTCCAGCAGGCGATCGATCACCGTGATCTTATCGCTTACTTTCGCTCCACCGAGAATGACCACGAACGGGCTTTCCGCACCTTCAGTTTTCTCTCCCAAATACTCGAGTTCGCTCTGAATCAAGAACCCCGCAACCGCAGGCTTCAAAAACGAGGCGATCCCCGCCGTCGAGGCATGAGCTCGGTGAGCCGTACCGAACGCATCGTTTATGAATACGTCACCCAACTTCGCGAAATCCTTGGCGAGTTCAGGGTCGTTCTTCTCTTCGCCTTCATGAAAACGAACGTTTTCCATAAGCGCGACCGATCCTTCAGAAAGTTCCGCAACGGCTTTTTCAGCTGCTTCGCCACGCGACACCGGGATAAACACGACCGGTTGTCCCAATTCGTCAGCCAACCCTTTCGCAACCGTCGCGAGCGAGAACTTCGGATTGACCTGACCCTTGGGTCGGCCGAGGTGGCTCAGCAAAATCGCGGTGCCTCCTTGCTCGATTACATGCTTAATCGTTGGAAGCGCTCCGAGAATACGCGTATTATCGGTAATCGTTTCTCCTTGGAGCGGTACATTGAAATCCACGCGGATTACTGCTTTTTTACCCTTCAGGTCTATGTCTTCGATCGTCTTTTTCGCCATGGCTATTATGCTTGGCTATCTGCCAAGTGCTATGAGATTGCAGATTTGAAATTTAGACGAAAGGCACCTCTCCCCAATTTTCGGTTCGATCGCCACCTCTCCCTTTATGGTTCTTTGCAAGAGCACGTCCTATAAAAAGAAAGTCCTTCGCCCGCGCAATCGCGAACAAAGGACTGAAAAGTTTCGTCTCTTAAAGAGCGGTAACCTTCTTGAGGAGATCAACAACGCGGTTGCTGTAGCCCCATTCGTTGTCGTACCAGCTCACGAGCTTGAAAAAGGTGTCGCTCAACGCGAGGCCAGATCCAGCATCGAAGACCGAGGAGTCCGGGCAGTGAATGAAGTCGGATGACGCTACTTCGTCTTCCGTGTAACCGAGGATTCCCTTGAGAGAACCCTCAGAGGCTTCCTTCATCTTTTGACAGATTTCTTCGTAAGAAGTGGACTTCGTGGTCTTAACCGTGAGATCGACAACCGAAACGGTTGGAGTCGGAACGCGAAAAGCCATACCCGTGAGCTTGCCCTTAACCTCAGGAATAACGATTCCTACTGCCTTGGCTGCGCCAGTTGCAGATGGGATGATATTCATCGCCGCCGCGCGTCCACCCTTCATGTCCTTTGGAGAAGGACCGTCACAAGTTTTCTGCGTAGCTGTATAGCTGTGAACCGTAGTCATCAGACCTTCTTCTATACCGAAGTTATCGAGGATAACCTTGGTAATCGGAGCCAAGCAATTAGTCGTGCAAGATGCGTTCGAGATAAGCGTGTCGTCTGCAGTCAACGAATCATCGTTAACTCCGAGAACAACGGTCTTGACGCCATCACCCTTACCAGGAGCGGAGATAATAACCTTCTTCGCACCAGCGTCGATATGCCCTTGGGCCATGGTGTCCTGAACGAACAGTCCGGTCGACTCTATCACGATGTCGATGCCGTTCTCTGCCCAAGGCAAGTTCGCGGGTACGTCGCGGATAGCGAGGCACTTGATCTTCTGGCCATTGACCACGAGTGCATCATCGCCTTCAGCCTCAACCGTTCCGTTGAAACGACCCTGGGTTGTGTCGTACTTTAGTAAGTACGCGAGGTTTCCGGCGGGAACCAAATCGTTCACAGCGACAACCTCAACCTGGTCGCCCAGGAGACCCTGGTCGACAATTGCGCGGAAGACTAGACGGCCGATGCGGCCAAATCCATTAATAGCTACTTTTACAGCCATTTTCGTATTTTTTATTGTATTTGACGTCCTTATATCGAGAGGAACCGCCCCCCGAAAATCACCCAGAAATCAGGCGAACGGGGAGTAGAGGGCGCACTTTCGAGAAAATCAAGGTTTTAGAGGCTTAGATTTCCAAACGGCCAAAACTAGCCCTTCGTTGAGGCAAACGAGTCGCTAAACGTAGCCAATTCTCAGCCACAGGCACTCACAATCTCAATCATTCGCAAGCCAAAGCCCACAACCGACTGGAGGAAGCACGATCTCATCCTTGGCATCGCTCTGCAATGCCTCCGGATCCAAACCCCAAAAACGATCGCGATCCGCAAGCTGCGTCCAACTGCCCTTCCAATCGGCGATCGACAGACTCCGAGGAAACAAATCCGGATTGACGGCAAGCAGCAGTCGTTGCTGACCCTGACTTCGGTCTGCATTGTAGAGACAAGCCAAAGCATTACCCTCGTCCGTTTGATTGAACTCGAAAAATCCATCCGTCGCCCGAGAGAAATGGCGGACTAATCGCCCGAGATCGGATTTTCGAAATTCTATCCACGCCCTAAAATACTCGCTCGTCGAAGCGTATTCGAAACGACGCCCGTAATCCAAAGCATTCAAATCGCCACGTTGATACGAGTTTCTCACGCCCTTTTTGGAAAACAAAAAATCCTGCCCCGCATGCAGTAAGGGCATGCCGATGGACATCATCATAATCGCCCCCATCATATGCGTGCGGCGCAAATCGTTAATCGTCGGAATCGAACCGTCTTGATCCCCTATTTCCGTAATATCGTCGATCCAAACCCGATCGTCGTGCGATTCCGTATAATTCACCGTTTGCGAAGGCCAAGTCGCATACTCTCCCGCCGATCCTTTCAAATAATGCACCAAAGTATCCGCGCTCGCCTCGCCTTTAACGTACTCTTTGAGGGATTCGCGATAACCGTCGTTCCAAGAAGCAAATCCCGTATCCCTCAAATCCCGACCGATGTGACCGCGGAAACTCCACGGCTCGGCGATTAGAATTATATCCGGCTTCACCGCTTTCAATTCTCGCTCGATTTCCTGCAGAACCGGTTTCCCTACCAAATCCGCCAAATCGAAGCGGAATCCATCAACTCCATAAAACAGAGCGAAGTGCTTTAGGCTTTCGACGATAATGCGTCGGACCATCGGAGCAGCGCAGCGCAAATCATTACCGCAGCCGCTCCAATTAACCGGAGTACCGTCCTGCTCCAAATGAAAATAGTAGAGCTTGTCGATATACATCAAATGAGCCGGCTCGCCCACATGATTGTATACCACATCGAGAATTACCGACATTTCTCGCGCATGCAATCGAGTCACCAACGAACGAAATTCCTCCACTTGAGATCCACTTTTTGGATCGCTCGCATAGGACGACGCAGGCGAGAAGAAGTTCGCCGTCATATATCCCCAATGATACTCGCCGTAGGATTGGCTATCGTTCTCCTGAACCGGCTGCAGCTCGAGAGCATTCGCCCCAAGTGATTTCGGGTAAAATTGGTCGCTCTTCACATACCGCTCCAAATCGGCAAATCCTAGCGGACGCGAAACATCGCGATACTCTGGCAATCCAGCCACCAAGTCCCGTGTATGCGCCTCCATCGTCACCAGATCCTGCCACGCTACTGGATGGAAAGCCGGCAAAGCGGAATAGCCCCGGTCATCGACCACGATCCCAGGACCCTCTCGACTCTCCGCCGCCTTCGCGTAGGGATCGAGAATTTTGAATTTCGGATCGAATAAGCTGCAAGCGCCTTCGGGCCCATCAAGCCGAAACCAATAATACGCTCCAGTCAGCTCCCGCGGAACCATCGTCTCCCATACGAAATCCTCCGATCGCTCCATCAAGACCCAGTGAATCGCCTCTTCGGTTTCGCCTGGCATAAAAAAGCCAACTTTCACCCACTTGGCCCGCGGAGCGAACAAACGAAACACCGTTTCGCTATCTCCAACAATCGCTCCAAGCGGTTTTTCAGACTTCAATTCATAAAAAAACGGCCCTGGCTCGAGATACACCCGTTGGGAGTGAACCCTTCCATGATAGATCAAATAATGAACTTCCGAAAGATCCACCGGGTGCTGCAAAGCAAAACGGAAACGGTGACGCCCGCTCCGCTTATCGGAAAACACGTAATTGCGGTTGCCATCGCCATCATGCGCCACGTTCGGCGCTTCAGAATCCACCGGAAGCCAAACATGCCCCTCCGTCACGAATTTAAACGAAACCTCGCCCGCCCCTAAAGCCGCCACGGGACATCGGGCAACATACGCCGCCTTCCCGTCAATTTCCTCAAGCTTCAATTGCCAAGCCTCTTGCCCGAGTGCCTCTTGCCACCCGTTAAACGGACCGGCTACATACACTCCAACCTTATCGTAATCGACATACGGATACAAATTCGGATCGAAAACAAAAACCGCTCGCCCTTGTCCGTCGACGAAATAGCTACTCTCCCATGCGAAATCGCTTGGAAGCAAACGTTCGAGATCCAAATGCCCCACCAATTCTCCTTCAATACTCAAATGCGGAGGACGGAGAGCCCTCCAGTCCGAGGACAACTCTACGATCCCTTCCGTTAACGAAGCGAAAAATGTTTTTGTAATGCGATGCGTTTCAGACGACATAAAATGCGATCACCCAGCTCAAATTTAAATCGTCCCATATGACAAGCCAGGACGATCCAAACTCGAAGAAAGATCCGATTCGCGAACACGCTTGCCAGGTTGCGAGGTTAGCATCAACTGTTTCGATCTTCCTAACCGAATGAACGAGTTGCCAAAAATCTCAATCGTCACACCTTCCTACAATCAAGGAGCTTACCTCGGCGAAACCCTTCAAAGCCTCGTCGATCAAGATTACCCGAACCTAGAAGTCATCATCCAAGAAGGCGGATCGACCGACGATTCCATCGAAATCGCCCAAAAATTCGTAGAGCAACACCCCTCGACCTTCGAACTCCACGTCGAAAAGGACTCGGGACAGGCCGACGCCCTAAATCGCGGGTTTCGCAAAGCGACCGGCCAAATCCTCGGCTTTCTCAATTCTGACGATCGTCTACGCAAAGGATGCCTACAACGTGTTTCCAAAGAAATAGATCCCAACCGCAGCCGACACATTGTCTTCGGCCGCAGCTTATTCTTCAGAGACAATCCATTGAGAACAGGCCAAGAGCACGCTTGCGAATACACTTCTCATTTCGAACAACTCGCCATCTGGAAACGCCATTTCAATCAAATCCCCCAACCATCCACATTCTGGACCCGACAGGTTTGGGAGCAATGCGGCGAAATCGACAGCGACATTCACCACGCCCTCGACTACGACCTATTCTGCCGCTTCAGCCAACACTACCGCTTCCATAAAGTCTCCGAAATCTGGAGCGACTACCGACTGCACGCCAATTCCAAAACCACTAACAAAACCCACGAAGACCTCATGGACGATTGCGACGCAATCAGCCGACGCTACTGGGGTTCATGGATCCAACCACTGCGCTGGCGATGCGAAGCTTCCTACGCGCTCTATCGGCGATCCCGACGCCCGGCAGCCATCCAGGCTGTCCGCAAAGCAGAAACCGCTCTTCTAAAACAACGTCCGATCGATGCCCTCCTTCTTGGAATCATCGCCGCGTCGAAAGCTCCACTCGCAATTGGCCCCAGACTTCTCCTTCCAATCGCCACAACGCGAAATTGGCACCGGCTCGCCCATCTTTTCTATAGAGACGAAGGGCATGATCTCTGCCCAAACCAATGGATCGGACCTTACCACAAATTCATCCTGGATCGCCCCAAAGATGCTGAATCGCTTCGAATCGCTTTAGAACTGCCCGAACGATACCAATCTAAGCCAACCCAATTAACCCTATTGATCAATGGTGCCGTCGTGTCTTCTGAAAACACCTCCAGTTCAGGCGAACTCGTAATCGAAGCCCCACTCCAGTCGACCGGTACTAGCACCGTCTCCATCGCCATCCTCTGCAATCGCTATTTCGTCCCCGCTCTCCAAGGCGAAAACGGAGACGATAGGCTCCTCTCAAGCCGCCTCCTCTCGCTCGAATTTCGCGTAGCAAATCGTTAGAGAATCAAGCGGCTTCCAAAATCTTCAAGGACACCCCTCCCACAAGACCCTTCACTCGCTCCCTAAAGACAAGCATATGCGGCGCTTCAAGATGTGCTTTCAAATCCTCAAGACTGTTCCATTTTTCAATTACAGTAACGACTGCGCCATCCACACTTTGAGAGGATATCCCCGATTCGAAATCGACTGTCGGAACATATTCAATACAGCCGACTTCTTCTAGAACGGCAGGAACGTTAGCTTTGAACACTTCGACGAATTCGGCCAAACACCCTTCGTTGATGCTTATTGATGCAATAACATTAATCATAATTTTCTTAGCTAATAAACCCGCTCCTACGTCAATCGAAAATTCATTCCTACTCCAATTCCCGCTGATCCAATCGATCTCCTGCAGGTTTGACCTCCCAGTGCGAACTACCCAATCACTGATTCGCTTTACGGAAAACGCGAACAAGGACCTTTCACGCAACCTCCATCAGAACTAAAAGATAGCAGTCGATCTCCGAGCGGCCATTATTCATCAAAATCGCTGAAGACTGCATCATTCAAGGCGTTCAACTCCTAGGAATCAAAATCTCGTTGTAAGTCCGTGATCGCTGGGACGTTTCTACGATAACCCATATACGACCAAAACGCCGCGTTCGCTACAATAGCTACCGAAAGTATCGCCAAATTTGCTACCGGAGCCGCCACCCCTAAATGGTTCATCGAGGGAATAATAGACACCACTGCCGCAACAAGTCCAATTCCCATGCCCCATCCCACTAGAGGACGCAGCTCGGAAAGAACGATCTTCCCACGAACGTCAGAGGACACGCCTATCGCGTCCAGCAGTGCAAATTCATGTCTGCGTTCTGAAAGATTCCGTGCGACCACTACGCCCAAACCCGCACTCCCGAGGATGACTCCCAAACCGCCAAGCACATGAAAAATGGCGATATACGTATTCTCTACTTCATGGAACGCCTGTAGCCTATCTTCGGAAAGTTCGACCTGGCCACCCCATTGATTGAGACCGAATTCGATGTCCGCCCGTTTTGCCTTCAAATCCTCATTCCAATCATCCAGTAGAAAAAGCCGATACCCTTCGTGTTGAGGGTACTTTTCAAGAAACGCCTGTTCGTCGACTAATAGATTCCCCTGGAATACTGTGTCGCTTAAAGCGGCGACCAATTCGACTTGGAATGGATTTCCCCATGCATCTAAATATTCAAGACGATCGCCCAGCTTTTTTTTCAACGCCCATTGCAAGGTCGCGCTATCGATAAAGGCCCGGAGAATATTAGGGTCTTCAGATTCTCCCAGCAATCGCCAGCCCTCTTTTGCATCCAAACCTTTCCTTATAGAGTGAAACGTAAACGCTTCCCGATCCCCCAAGCTATTTCCGTCCAGCGCCAGCAAGCGTGGATTTTCCGTATAATTCAAATTGAAGCAACTCGCGTCATCCCCTTGTCCAATACGGATCGGTAAAATCGAGCCCTCCCCATCCACATCGAAAACATTATCCGTTCCGCCAATGTCGTTCGGGTCGCTCATGGGCATCGACGTCTCCGCCCAGTAGGTATAACCGCCGTATCCATTCTTCGGATCGTTTCCACTCGTATCGCGCTCCTTGCGAAACGCTGCGACCGATACCACGAGAAAGACTCCACAAGCTAGCGTACCAACAACGACAAGACTGCGCGTCGGACGGCGACCATTATTCAACCGTCCCATGAGTACCGGATCCAAAGCCCGTCCATTCATCGCTCGAGCATGGATCAACCGGAGCGAACAAATGCCCAAACCGCCGATCAACCAACAGAACCCCACCAAGAAATATCCTATCTGAATCGGCAGTTTCCCGAAAAGCGAAAGTCCTAGCAATGCGATGCCTGCGGCTAGTCCTGCACTCCCAACGATTCTCGACCAACGCCCTTTCTCGCCCTTTGCATCAGCGCCTTCCTCGGAACCTTGCTGCAATCGAAAACTCGCCTGAATTTTGCTCTGCTTGCGAAGTACGAACCAGATCGTTCCAAGAACCAAAACGATATTGCCCACAACGCCGCCGACAACCGTTACCCCGCTCCAGTGAAAACCGAAAAGCGTATCAACGGAACCCTTACTCCAGATCGTTTCCAGGAAACGCAATATCCCCCAGGTATACCCCGCCGCAAGCGGCAAGGCGATCAGACTACCCAAACTGACGAGGAAAAGCGAACTGAGCAAACGCCACCGAAAAATGCGTTTCTCGCCAATTCCCAACGAAGACAAAAGCGCGTTTTCGCGATTGACCTGTTGCATCGAAAAACTGAACAGCATCCCAATCAAACTCACCGAAGCGATTATAAGAAAGAAACTCATCCCAATAAATAGCCCGCCAATATCCACCGGCGAATTTGCCGACTTCAAAGCGCTATCCCGAAACGAGATCGCCTGAATTCCGACTATCGCAGGATCAAGGATCAATTTCAGGTCCGCCTCCAGCTTTCCAGAACTCGATTCGCTCAGTGGAATTCTAAAGGCCGTATAACTACCCCAGCGATTTGTCCACTGGTCCACTCCCGATTCAAGGGCAATGAATGCCTTTGGGGTTCCGCGATAATCGTCCCAATAATCTTCGTCCTGATCGCGTATTCGATCAAGGTCCAGAGGCATTCCAGGTTCCCAGTCGGCCGAATCATCCGCATCCGAAACACCCGGAAAATCCGGCATCCATAGTGGATCAGCAGCCAATCCTTCCATCGGAGCAATCGAACGAATTGTAAACGCTCGCGATTCTTCGACCAACTCATTCGCTTCATCTACAACGTAATAATCGATCTGCAGCTCATCGCCTACGCTAGCCGATAAATCATCGGCCAACCACTGATTGATAACCGTTTCGTCGCTCTTCAAATCGCCGCCGACAAATGGCACTCCAACCCCCTTCAATCCTGTAACCATCGAATAAGGAGTTTCCCGAGCGCCGCTCCTGAGAGTGTTAGACAAATACGTAACAACCGGTTCCGCTTGAGGAAACTGTTGCCGGACAATACGAGCGACGAAGTCATCGATGAATACACGTTCGCTTCGAATTTCAGTAGCGCCCGCCAAAGGAACATCGATCAATGACAAACCGTAATCTTCCAATTCCATCAGCGGACCCAACGCCTCCGTCAGTTCCGCAGAACTTATCGGCGTAGCTCGGTCCGGCTTTGGCTTGAGCAAAACCATATTCGCTCGATCCGGATATTCGATTTGCTCCTGTATCCATTCGATCGGCGCGAAGATCGTAAAGGGCGCGATTTGGTTGGCCTGCAGACTAAACCGTCCGAACTGATCGTCTCCGACTACCGACGCGACTTTCGCTCGGATACCCACGACATTGTCTTTGCTTCCCGACATCGGGGCGTCTCGCGACAATAGGCCCGGCTTTTCAATTCTAAATACAAAAAAATCTCCGACCTCCAATTCAAGCCGCTCCGCCAACCGTCGATTGACCGCGACCGATCCCGCTTGCATCTCCAAGGATTCCGCACCCGACGGAGCGAAACCCCAAAACCCTTCATCCACTCCCAAAGTCTGCACCTGTGGAGCCAATAGTTTGAGTTCAGAACGCGCAGCACTTCCTCGAAGCATCAGAACTGGAGCCGCATCCACTTCCAAATTCGACTCGATCCGATGAGCAAGCCCTTGCGTAACGAATCGATCGCCCGCCGTTAAGACATACTCAGCCTGCCCTACTCGAAGACTGGCCAAACGCTTCAAAGCGCTGCTCACCGAATCCCCGGCAAATAAAGCACCCAGCAATACGGTGGCACCCACGACCGTGCCCGCCAAGACGCCCAAGTGAGAGCGACGATAATGCCATAAGCTACGGAGAAGGAATTTTAACTGCATTACAAACTTCCCTCGCCGATCCAGGCAGCGGCCGATCTCCGATCGGCCATAGTACCAAAATCTAATCGCTCAGTTACTCGCTCCGATTCGTTGATTGAGATGGCCGCTCGGAGATCGGCCGCTACCTTATAAAATCGCTGAACCACCATTCTACTCCCGTTCCAGTTTTCCGTTTTTCAAAACATAGACCGAGCCCATTCGCTTCGCCAATGCAGCGTTGTGCGTTACTGTCACCAGCGTTACCTGATGCTGATCGTTCAATTCCGCGAAAAGATCGGCTACCTGCTCCCCCATCGCCGGGTCCAAACTTCCAGTGGGTTCATCGGCAAGAATAAGCGACGGTTCATTCGCCAAAGCTCGCGCTACCGCAACCCGTAGACGTTCGCCCCCAGAAAGCTGATACGGCATGCGATCAACTCGTTGTCCCAATCCTAATCCATCGAGCAAGCTGGCTGTGCGTTCGCGAGTCGCTTGTTCCGACTCTTCCCAATCGCCTGCCAATCGCGGCATGAGCACGTTCTCCAGAACGGTGCATTGCGGAAGAAGAAAGTGCTGCTGAAACACGAAACCAAGCGAGCGATTCCGAAATCGAGTTCGTTCATCGACAGACATCGTTTCAACTGCATGACCACCGATCGAAACCGATCCGCCTGTCGGGATATCCAGTGTGCCGAGGATGTTCAATAAAGTAGTCTTGCCGCAACCAGATGGTCCGACTATCGCGACCGATTCGCCCTTCGCCACTTCCAAGTCCAGGTCATCCAATACGGAGATACTACCGGCTGGACCCGAGTATTCTTTCGTTAACTTTTCAACCTTGAGCATAATTCTAGAAGGGTTCGGTTCGAATCTATCCAATCACGTTCCATCGTCTGGCTTTCATTTCAAATCGTGGCAAACTGCCCGGCGCCGATACGGACACCGGAATGCGTAAAGAGAATGCCTCGCGAAGCTGCTTTTCGAATTTCTCGATTAGAACATCGTCGCTTCCTCCCGATTCGTTTTCCGCTGCAATTGAAACTTGAACCATTAGTTGAGTCTGATCGATCGTTACCTGGTATTCGCCTATTCCATCAAACGAACGCACGACCGCGTCGATCGCGCTTGGATAGAGATTCACTCCCCGCACGACGACCATATCATCCGCTCTCCCAAGGATACCTCCCTGCAAGGCAAAGGCTGTGGGGTCTTCACCAGGTACGGCAACCGGACGCACCAAGTCGCCCGTGCGATAGCGGAGCAAAGGACACCCCGCTCGACCCAAAGTCGTCAGAATCAACTCCCCAACTTCGCAATAAGGCACGGGCTTGTCGGTTTCCCGATCAACGACTTCCGCTAAATAAGTGTCATGAACGATCCGTAGCAGATCCGGATCATCCATATCCGAATACGTAACCGGTCCTACTTCAGTCATACCATGATGATCGAATACCCGAGCGCCGCCCCAACCAGTTTCAATTCGCTCGCGCACCTCAGGAATACTCCCACCCGGCTCGCCACCGACAATGATGCCACAAACCGAGCTGGTCGACAAATCCAAGCCCTCCTGAGAAGCCACGCCACTCAAATGCAATGCATAAGTAGGAGTGCAGCAAATCCACTCCGGCTTGTATCGAAAAATCATCTTCAAACGTTGCAGACTCGTTTGTCCCCCCGCAGGCAAACAGCGAATACCTGCCTGGACGCCCGCCTCGAACGCCGCCCAAAAACCGAGAAATGGACCAAACGAAAACGGAAAGATCGCGGTATCGCCTGGCTTCGCCCCACACTCAATCCACACGGTCTTCCAATTATCCAACACCCATTGCCAATCCTTCGGCGAATCCAACCAAGCCATCGGACTGCCCGTCGTTCCGCTTGTTTGATGCAAACGCGTGTACTGATCGATCGGGTACGTCAAATTCGTGCCATACGGAGGATTCTCCACATGATCGGCTGCAAGTTCGCTCTTAGTCGTATACGGCATCAAGCGGGAATATGCTTCAAGGCTTTCGAAGCCATCAGCTCCTCCGCAAGCTTGAAGCTTCTTCGAATAGAACCCGTTCGTCGAAGCGATTTCGCCGACGAGTTTATTAAGAGCCTTGAGATGTTTTGCTTGTAAATCCATTTAAACCATCTGCTGCCCTGGAGGACACGAAGTTAAGAAGAATCAGAAGCCTTACGCGTCTGTCACCGCCGCCGGAGGTGGAGTCTTGGTAAGAGCAGGCGCCGGAGCCGGCTTATAAATCGTAACGAGACAACCCCCAAACGCCGCAAGCACGATTCCCAGGAAAAACTGCCATGGAATAGCGGATACGCCTCCCTTTGGCGGATGAAGGCTCATCGAAACAATAGCATTCACTACGGGAGCTCCAGCGAAGACAATCGACATAACCACCGCAGGAGTGCCTCTAGCGCCAAAGGCCAAGAGGATGCAAAATGCGCCGAGAGCGCCCAACAATCCCGCGATGAACGAAAGCGTAATTCCTTTGCCCGTAAACGAAAACGACGAGCCCTGGAACTTGAGCATGATAATCGGAACGATCACCGCAATAACCAGGTAGGCGACGCCCACGAACAGAAAGGCCTTATAGCGGCCCATGACCGGGTCTTTCATCGCTATTTGGCCCGTGTGCAAAAATATACCGTACAACCCGAAAAAGAGGGCCGTCATTAAGGAGTAAGCTAACCAGTTCATAATTTTGTATTGAGGATTTAAAATTCTAAATTTGTATAAGCTACGCGAATCCTAATGGCTCAAACGCGCTGGAAGACCTTCATTCCTGCGTCGCTTTCGCAGTCTCCAGTTTTCCGCGCAGCTCATCCGGAATGTTAATCGATTCGATCTTTCCCAATGTGCGATCCAAACGAACGCAAGCAGTAGTCATCCGACCTGAGGCCACCACTGCAGTATCGTTGCCTCCGCCTAAAAGAAACGTATGAATGTAGCGGACCGAGCATCGGCGAATTTCTTCAATCGTCAGGCGCATCATTACCGTATCTTCGAAGCGAAGCGGGCGAAAGAAATTGCAGGACGAGTGAACCCGCGGCCAGCCGACCGTTTCTCCATCAATCTTTTGATGGATGCCATGATCGAGCGAACGAAAGAACGCGTGCTCCGCCGATTCCATAAAACGGTAGAAATTCGAAAAGTGCATGATGCCCGCCATGTCCGTTTCGGAAAATTCGACGCGACGTTGGAACTCAAAGCAATAGGGTTGCAGTTCGGGTAAACTCATACGCTTTTAGATTGTAACAATGATTCCATGGCATTGATGAAAGAATTCTTCATCGCCTCCATACTGAAGCGTTTCTCTACGCCAAGTCGACCCCGTTCTCCCATTTCCTTCATGAGTTCCGGCGAGCGCAATAGCTCATCATAAGCGCGCGCCAAACCATCGGCGGTTTCTATGGAAACGCAAACTCCGCCTCCAGTCGCTTCAACCAGTTCAGGGAAAGCCGCAAAATCCGGCTGAACAATCGGCACCGAAGCTGCCATCGCTTCAATCGCGTACAAACCAAACGCTTCTTCGTAAAGCACGGGCACAGAAAAGAGCGACAATTCGTTGAGGAATTCCAACTTTTCCTCGCGAGAAATATTCGGATGCCAATCTACCGAATCGGTTAAACCCGCCGACTCCAATTTCGCCTTCAAGTTATCGATGAACGAAACGTCCCCGAGCGTCACGGCTCCGGCTATTTTCAAACGAGTCGCAGTATCTCCCAAATCCGTTCTCAAATGAATGAATGCATCCACCAAAAGCCCAAGTCCTTTGACCTCGCACATACGGGCCAAAAACCCGATCGCCGGCGGATCAACTTCCCGAGGAGCGCTATAACCCTCAAGGTTAATTCCATTGGGGTGAACTGAAATCGAGCCCGATTCCAAGCCCATTCGCTTCTCCATCATTCGAGCGTAGGATTTGCTAGGAGCTAACATAGCATCCGCATAGCGGCAGCGATCGGCCATCAATTCCCAGCACTCATCTCGATACTCATCTGGTAGGCTGTCCAAGAAAGAATCTTCGCCTTGAAAACAAAGCAGTATCGGAATGTCCCATTGTTTTTTCACTTCTCGAGCGAAACCTGCCTGTAGAGCAGTAGATAAACACAGAACATCAGGAACTCCCGTGTCATTGATCCAAGAATACAACTTCTTCAGTTCTTTATCGAAGTCATCACCATCTAACTTCAACATCTCGAAACACATCGCTCCGTGCGTGTGAGCCGAGGTCATATGACTTCGTTTGGCTGCCGAGCGTAGCAGGCTCGGGCGATTCAAGGCGCGATCCATCCACTTAGGAGTGTGTCTGAACAAGGAAAATTTCTGCTGAAGGAAAATATTAATCCCGCCAAAGAAAACCGGCGTTTCGCTTTCCATGCCTTCCGAATTTTCGTCCAACATCAATGGCAGATACATCGGCAGCAAATCCGCTTCATGCCCCGCTTGGATCAACGCATTAGCCAACGCATTGTCGCGCATGCACGCGCCACAATAGTAGCTCCCAGTCCCTGGCGTTAAAAAGGTGATCTTCATATTGGATCGCTCAATACTTCGAAGCGACTAAGCTCGCACCTACGCGGACTAGGAACAAGCGTTTTCGCTTATGCTGAAGCAGCCCGACCGTATGGCAGACGCTCTGGCAATTTGGTGATTTCTCCGACCGCCTTCATCAACGGCTCGAAGTCTTTATCCGCCAAATCTCCGATTAGGCAATCCGTGAGCGTACCGCGTAAATCGCCGTTCTTGCGGATGAGTTTACCAAAGCTGAAATCGTTGTCGTAAAACGCATAAACAAGGCTACGCATCGTCTCTATCGCCGAACACAACTCTTCTCCGTAAGCATTGAACGCCGACGCCGAGACATCCCCGCTGGCCAATGACGCGTCTATCGCATCCGCAGCCATTTCTCCGCTTTTCAACGCAAGGAACACTCCTGAAGAAAATACCGGATCGAGAAATGCAAACGCATCGCCAATCAACACAACCCCATCGGCAGCACAATGTTCGGAACGATAAGAATATTCGCCAGTCACCCAGTACTCGCCAAACTGTTCACCACAAGAGAGGTGATCCTTGATCCAAACGTTATTTTCAATCTCCCGCTTAAATATTGCCGCAGGATCGCGCGTATCTTTGTAAAGGTAATCGCGCTCTGCAACGATTCCCGAACTCACGATATCATCCTTCATCGGAATATTCCAAAACCAGCCGCGATTATCCAAATAAGCGACCGTCGTAGCCCCTTCGTCCAAACCTGGGTCTCGCTTGGCGCCTTTGAACAAGGTCCAGATCGCAATCTTGTTCAACATGGGATCACGTTTGCGCCAGCGACGTTTCGACTGAAAAAGCGCATCGCGACCTGAGGCATCCACAGTCACCGAAGCTCTTAACTCATAACTTTCGCCGCCCTTCGTTTTCGCTGTCACTCCAACAACACGTTCACCTTCGTAAATAAAATCAATCACTTGAGTTTCCTCGCGAACTTCGGCTCCTTTCGATCGCGCGTTATCAAGCATCAACTCGTCAAACTCCGATCGCTTAACCTGCCAGGTGGTCGCTGCAGGATGATCCAAATGCTGAAAAAAATAGAACGGCGCAGACATTTTTCCATCCTTGGTTACGAACTGCACGCTGTGCTTATTCGTGTAAGCTCGCTCGTTCAGCATATCCAAAATTCCAAGACGCTCGAAAGTGAAATAGCAAAACGGCATCAAGGACTCGCCCACATGATAGCGAGGAAACTTCTCCTTTTCGAGAATCAGAACTTTACGCCCCTTTTCCGCCAACAAAGCGCCCGCAGTCGATCCAGCAGGTCCACCACCTATGATTATAGTATCGTATTCACTCATCTTAAAAAGTATCCGTTCTATTTAAACCAACCGCCGTGCTGAAGGTTCCAAAATCAGTCTCCACTCAATCATATTCTCAATTCACAAATTCCCTAATTTAATTTCCGGCAATATTTCAACGATCAACGCCAGGACCCTACCCTCTGCATTCATGAGCTTATTATAACGCCCATAAAGCTTCACATCTTCACTGCAGCCAAACTGTTCTCGGCAAACCGCAGGTGCCTTGATCGAAAAGAATCCATTCGGATGACTTCGATAAGGGTACTCCAAGCGATTTAAAATACTGCCCAAAGGCTCATTTCCTTCGATGATCGCCTCTCGTTCCTCTGGTTTGAAATGATCCAAAATAAGGTCGATCGCTCCGTACTCGACAGGCACCCGGGTATCCTTGGCAAACAAGATTACTTCACGGGCGTATTCGCCTTGGTCATGACTCATATTCAAAACATCCAAGCCCAACGCAGATCTATGAAAGTCCGCCAAGGTCGAAGTCATATCTCGGTCGTGAACCAACAAATCGCGATAGGGCAACGGCACATCTTCGCCCGCTATCCACTTAAATGCATTAGGAGATATTCCGCGTTCGCTTAATATTCGCTCCAGGAATTCAGAAATTCGATACACTAGGCTAGGTATACTCCAAAAGTTAATTAAACGATACGCGATGTCACGTGCTCCGGCAGGAAAAACTTGAAAAGCAAATTATCGACGCAAAGCAATCCGCGGCGATGGAGGCGAATATTCTCATCGTCATATTCAAGAAATCCTTCTTCAGCCAGTTCCTTCAATTGCTCTGCATAACGCTCAATCAAGTTGACTGAGAATTTGATTTTAAAATAGCTGGCAGCCACGTGCCCCAGTTTCATCTGAAGCAGGAATTCCCGAATCATCCGCTCTTCTTGCGAGGTCTTCAGCGCGCGATTAACCGGTAACTCACCCTTTTCAATCGCTTCCGTATATTGCGTAATCTCATTCACATTCTGATAATGAACGCCCGCGATATGCGATATGGAAGCCACACCGAGACCTAGTAAATCCGCGCCCGTCCACAATTCATCGCGGTAGAGGAATTTCGTTTTATCAGGATTCAATACCGCCGTATACCCGCTCGTGACCGTATAGCCTGCGCTCTCTAATGCCTCAAAGGCTTCTTTCACCCAGCGGCGCTTTACTTGCCAATCCGCCACAGGAGCAACCAATGCTCCCTTCGTCTGCATTTCTTTGTAAATCGTAGTATTATAAGGAATTTCCATCTGGTAGATGGTCACGCAATCGGGACGCAATTTGAGCGTTTCCTCGATATTACGCTGCCAGTTAGCTTCCGTTTCCTCGATCATTCCCGCGATCAAATCGATGTTCAATTGATCGAAATCTTGGTTCTTGGCCGCTTCATAAGCCTTGTAGACTTCATCGGCCTTGTGAGCCCGACCATTGATCTCCAAAATGTGCGCATCGAAATTCTCCACCCCTAAGCTCAGACGCGTAACCCCAATATCCTTGATCGCTTTCACCTTACGTGGATTCAAGGTACCCGGCTCGCCTTCGAACGCTACTTCCTCGGCTTCATTCCAGGGGAGAATCGCTTTCATCTCATCCGTCAGATCTGTCAGTTGCTTACCAGACAAATAAGAAGGCGTGCCTCCACCAAAATAGACGAATTTCGGCTTGCGACCGGCGATACGAGGTTGCTTGGCGAAATACTTTAGCTCGGTAATCGTCGAATCCAGATACTCTTTGATCTCGGAGGCATTCTTGTCCGTATAGACGCGAAAGTAGCAGAAATGGCAACGCTTGCGGCAAAAGGGAATATGATGATATATCCCCAAAGACGCCTCATCGTCGTGCGGTTGCTGAAAGGCATCGTCGACATCTTTTTTATTGTCCGGCGACCAAAATGAAAATGGAGGATAATTCGAAATGAAGTAATTCCCCGCCTCCGTTGGCTTCTTTTTTGGCTCAAGTGTCGGCTCAGTTGTAGAACTCATAGTAACTTAAATTAATGTTCAGAAAACCCCGATTCCAAAGCAAAAAGAGTGCCTCCCTGACTTCCAATGATTAGTTTCCCCTTCGCAAAAACTGGCGAGGCTATTAACGAGCCTCCCAACTCGAGCTTCCACAGCTCCTCTCCGTTAGACTGATTCAAAGCGTAAAGCCATCCATCAGTCGATCCAAATACGACCCCATCGCTAAAGGCCAATGGCGAACTGTCGACTCGACCGCTGGTGCGATAAGTCCAGGCTGCCTCTCCAGTCTCTCGGTTAATCGCATGCAAATGCTTGTCCCTCGAACCGATGAAGACCAGTGTCTCGTTCACCGCAGGAGAGCTGAAAAACGGAAACGATTTATCCGAATAGGTCCATAGCTCACCAAGATCGCCTGGGTCGAACGCAAGTACTTGATTCGCGTAATTCCCGCTATACCCAACGCCTCCATATACAGCTACGGACGAAGGAATATAGGCTTCAGTCTCGTACTGCTCGATTGATTCGCCATCAGCAAGACTTACAATATGCAAAAGCGAGTCGCATCCGCCAAAAATGATCCGCTCGTTGTCGAGCATCGCTGGCGAGCCGTTGATAAGATTGTCCGTCTGATAAGACCAAACCTCCGAACCGTTTCCTGTTCTCAAGCAACGCAACATTCCATCGTTTCCGGCGATCAGCAACCATGGTTCGCCATTTATCGGACTCGCGACCAAATTCGCTCCTGCGGTGATTTTGTCATTGAACTGCAATTTCCAAAGCAACGTACCTGTCTCTCGGCTCAAAGCATAGAATTGGCCGTCGTTAGCTCCCATGAATACCGCATCCTCCGTCAAAGCCGGCTCCGACTCGATAACATCCTCCCCCTCGAATCTCCAGCGTTCGACACCCGTATCCAGATCCACTGCAAAAAATAAGCCCTCATCCGACCCGACGTACACCGTATTCCCGTAAATCCCCGCATCACCGGATATAGCCGAACCCGTTTCAAAAGTCCAAGCGATCATTGGCGAAACAATCGCCGCATCCGGGATCGATCCGCTGAGAAATTGACTACCCCTCGAAACAGGCCAGCTCATGGTTTGGTAATTTGGTTTGTCAGATTTGCTGCTCACCCCTTCCCCCGTTCCAGAGGGTTGACAAGCTCCGAACAAGACGAAAAACGGCAACAAGATCCAATGCATCGAGAAAACCGCCTGCTTTGCCACCCAGTCACCCTTCAAAACCTGTTGCGATTCTCCCATAATCCAATCTCAAGCACTTTCGGCAACTCGTTCCAATGCGTTCCGGTACAACTCCTCGAATTCCCCCTGACCTACCGGGAGAGGGTTGAAACGCCCTGTCCATTGCTGCGTAGCAGCATTGGCCAATTTACTCACGTCGCTTTCCGACGCCCCTAGAGCCGCAAGATTCGAAAGTCCAGCCGCATTGATCAACGACTCAAACCAGTCAGCCATATCCACGCATCTTTGTTCATTGTTGGGAATCCATCTTTCATAGGATTGATAAATTTCTTTCGCTGCAGTATCCTTTTTATTAAATCGAATTACATGCGGCAGCATCAACGCAACCGCATGACCATGTGTCACATCATAAGAAGCAGTTAGCGGATTCGCGGATGCGTGAGAAGCCCCCAGCATGCTGTTTTCGATAGCTAGTCCAGCCAATGCAGCTCCCATCTGCATATTGCTTCGATCCACAAGTTGCGCATCACCCGATATCACTGTCTCGATAGACCGGGCCATTAATCGGAAAGCCTCCATCGAATGGATCTTCGATATCGGATTTCGCGACAGGCACACCGCTGTTTCAACAGAATGAGCCAACGCGTCCAAGCCAGTTAAAATGGCAATCCGGCTAGGTTGAGAAACCGTCAATTCCGGATCCAACAAGGCCACGTTGGCTAACGCCTTTGCATCGCCGCAAGCCATTTTGACATGCGTCTCATCATCACTCACTAAAGCATAAGATTGGCATTCGCTTCCCGTCCCCGAAGTTGTTGGAATCGCTATAAACGGAAGCATCGCTTTATCAGCCTTTCCATAACCATGGTAGTCCTCCATCTGGCCGCCATTAGTCAGCAAAAAATTGCACCCTTTGGCTGTATCCATACTGCTACCACCGCCCAAGCCGATAAACGAGTCGATGCCCGCTTTAGCGGCAAAGTCCTTACAAGAGGAAATGCATGCGTTCGTAGGATTTTCCTGAACATTATCGAACACCGACACTTCGAAACCGGCTTCTTCCAATATCGAAAGCGTGCGATCCAAATGCCCAGCCGCCCGAATTCCCTTATCCGTTACCAGCAACGGGTGGACGCTACCAATATCCCGAAGAAACTCGGGAAGTTTGGCCAACATGCCCGAACCAAAAGCGATACGGGGACTCGGTCTTGTAACAAACTCAACCATCAAGCAATCCTACGGGTCTTGCTCTGGATAGCCCGGCGACGGTAAAGGAATTCGAACAAATTCCCCTCGTGCGGCTGTTCCCACTGTACCCAGTTAGTCGGTACCGAACCAAGATTCAGACGATCGATATCCGGACTCGCCATCAAATCGCTCATCCACTCCTCGCTCTCCGTCACAGCGGAAACCACTAAAGTCGAACCAATCGCAGCCAGCATTTCCGACTGCGGACGTTCTACGACGCTCACGAATGGAAACATATACTCGGTATTCGCCAATGGATGATCAGGATCCGAACATGCGATCAAGGTAGGACACAAAAACGTCTGACCATACTTTTCTACTAAACGCGGTCCATTGCGATACTTAGCTGTCAGATCAACTGCTCCAGGCGTTTTCAGAGCATCATCGATCGCCTCGTCCATCGCCTTCGCGAAATCAGCGTTGGCGAATCCGCAAATCAATGCATCTTCTTCAGCCCGGGCTCGAGGTTCTATCGCAGCCATTTTTTTGGCCATCGCGTTTGAAATTTCATCGAAATGCGATGGGACCATTACTGAAGATGCATTGATGCAACTACGTCCTCCATTCGCGGATACGGACTCGACCATTACGTCCAAATGACTCTCCCAGTCCTCCGCCATATCGTCGCCGATCAGCACCTTGCTACGTCCCGAGCCATGAACCTGAATATTGCTATAGCCAGAGTATTTCTTAACCGTCGCATCGCTACCGAATACGATACCACGCCCGCAGGAAAGCAGGATCGCATCGCCGCCTTCATGCGTCGTTGGATAAAAGCCAAAAGCCTCTTTAGGGAAACCCGCCGCAATCATCGCTTGGATAATACGATACGGAGTCAGCGGATCTTCGCGGCCTGGCTTGAGGAAGACGGGCGTCTTCATAACCAACGCCGGCAGCCATAGCGAATTCACTCCCGGCGAATTGCTGGGCAACGTCACGCCTAAGCTATCGGCGATCGGATAGAAGTTCATATCGATATCGCCCAAGCGAGCACAGCCCTTATCGAAAAGCTCTGGCGGCAGGCCTCGAGTCAGTCCAGTGAGAACTGCCCGGATATTCTGCAGAGCTGCAGCGACCTTGAACATATTGGAGCGGCAGAGCGAATGCGGCAAGCCTGTCAACTCCGACAAAGCCGCCACGTAATCGCCCACCGATTGCGTCTCGCCATCCATACCGAACGGCAACTCGCCATCGAGATACAACTCTGCTGCTTTTTCCGCATAATCAAGCAACGTATCCGCTGGAATCGCTCGTAATGCCGAACGACCCTTCTCGATCGAAAGCTTGTCTCGACGGATTATTCCCGCATTAGCAACGCTGACTTCCAATCGCACTCCAGATCTAAGAACATTCCCCAAATCATTCGTATCCAAACTCCTATACGCTTCACCGAAGCGCAGAACCGGTATATGTGAAATTTTCTCTTCCATATTCAATAAAAATCCCCCTTCTAATACACACCTTCTATCACCTTCTTCGTGGTCGATTCGAAAGGCCGCACATCTCCAACTCCATCCCAAGGGAAACGTTCGCAGGGTTGGCGACGAATCGCCTCATCACGCTCGAGAAAACGAGGCATGAAAAACTCCTTGGTCATCGTCGAGAGCTCGACACGTCCGTATTCGTCATACTCCACGCCTTGAGTCGAATCCTTCGGGTTTACAATACGTAGTATTGCTCGCGGTTGCGGAGCGTAATACGTTAAACTGTAGTTGTCTTCTGCTGTCAAAGGGCGGCTAATTGCCAAGCCCATGAGGGTATTGCCGTAGGTAGGAGCGAAATTGACTTTTCCTTCAAGAACTTCCTCCGTGAGGAAACGCACGTATTGCGGCGTCATCGTAGTACCGCCCACAAAAACACCTTTAATGCCCGCCCCGGGAATAGAGATACGTTCCGCCAAGCTTTCCAAAATCGTCGGCGTGGTGAACATGCAGCCGATTTTTCGACCCTTCATGATCGTAATCGCCTGTTCAGCCACGTGCTCCTTGTACTTACGAGCCATGTCATACTCGCCATCGCGAATAAGCCGTTTAACCCAACGGGGATCTAAATCGATGAAATAACAAGCGCCTCCACGTCTGTTAGCCAAATGCTCTATCGCCAGGCGGAGACGACGAGGACCTGTCGGTCCGACCATCAACCAATTCTCTCCCTTAGGGAAAAAGTCGTCGGTGTAGTAGTCGCTGAATTCAGAATAATCGACTTTGTAGTCTTCCCAGCCGATACGTTGCTTAGGCATGCCCGTAGTGCCACCCGTCTCGAATATATTATACGGACGGTCTCCAAAAGCTGCTGGAATGAATCGAGCGGGATCCGTATCCCGCAAAACTTCATCATCGAAGTTTTCGAAACGCATCAAGTCCTCGAACGCCTTCACCTCTTCCGCAGGATTCCAACCAGCTTCCTTCGCCCAATCGAGCCAGTAAGGGCTGCCGGTTTCAGATGAGAAATGCCACTGAACCATTTCCCGGGTATAACGATCTAGGTCTTCCTTTGCGGCATCCACCGCGTTTGTGCTATCCATTGTTTGAGTCATTTTTGAAGAAAGGTTTTCGGCCCTCGAACTACACTAACGATAAAAGATCCTATTGGATACATTCGCGCTAATTAACAGGCAGTGATTACGATTTTTTGGTAAAGAATTTATCGAGTGTCGTTTGCGACGGAGCCGATGTGAAAAGCGATACCACGACAAGAGCAATCGCGCAGGTGAAGAAGATCGGCACAACTGGCATCGTGCCGCCGATGCTGTATTCCTTGTCAGCGCCAAAGCCTGAAGCCTGAAACAAGACAAGCCACATGAGCGCTCCTCCAATTACTCCCGCATAGGCGCCTGCCTTAGTCGCCCGCTTCCAATAGATCGAAGCGAACACCAAAGGAAACAATCCAGCAAATCCACTGAAACACCAAATGCCTAACGAGAAAACCTGCCGAGGCTCAACCAAGGTGAACAGATATGTCACCAAAACGATGAAACAGATGAACCCACGAGCGAGCATCACCAATTGCTTTTCGGAAAAACGATCTGCGCCAAAACCATGAACGACGATATCCTTAGTGAACATCGTCCCCACCGCCACGAACTGAGAGTCGAGCGACGACATGACCGCAGCCAAGATACCGGCGGTGACCAGTCCTCCGATTATCGGAGTCGTCAATTTGCCTACCATCATTCCCAATACCGCGTTTGGACTGGCGCCTTCCGGGATAACAGGCGTACCACCGTCTGGCATAACCGCTCCAGTCGCCCACAATCCGATTAGAATACATGGTATCCAAGTAAGCATGATCGCTAGAGGATGAGCAATCAACGTAAGCTTGAAAGACCTTGCCGATTTTGCCGTGAGGCAATTTTGAAAGAGATGCGGAAACATCCCCACCGACAACGGAATCAAGCAATAGGAGAAAAACTGGAGTTCAGTAATGTTGCCAGACCGTACCGTTTTAGCCGTATCTATCATCGACGAAGCGACTTGCATACCTCCCAGCTTTGAAGAGATCGTCACAAAAGCGATAAATCCCATGATTATGAATACTACCGTCTGAAACGTATTCGCCCAGGCAGCGCTTCGAACCCCTCCTGCGAATATGTAGTAAAGCACTACGCAAGAAATAACCAAGGCGGTCAACCAAGGCGGAACCGCTCCGCCGGTGCTGCTGAACAAATCCGGAAACGCTCCACGCGTCACGCCTTGCATAACGGAGCCAGCCCCCATCAATCCCACAAGGAGGTAAGGAATGATCAGTCCCACCAAAATGGGAAATAGCAAGTAGCCGATTTTTCGGCTCTCGAAACGCGAACGGAAAAACTCTATCTGAGTATGAAAACCATTACGTTTGCCCAGTGCCCACAGCGGGAGTCCCACCATGAAAAAACACGCCGAATGAATCAAAGCCGAAGAAGATGCGATCTTTCCATAAGTCGCGACACCGACCCGAAATGATTCGCCCGTGCTGCCAACCATGGCAAATGCAGTCATCGTCGTACCGAAGATCGACATGAAAAGAACCACCGGTCCAATCGAACGGCTCGCTACGAAAAAGTCATTCGAATTCCCCCGGAAAAGCCGGCCGCTTAAATACCCAAGCCCGAGCAACAGAACGAGGTATATGATAACGATAATTGTCTGGGTCATGATTCTGCACCCTCCGTTTCATCGTCATCCGTAAAACGAGGCCAAGCGAACCGGACCATGAAATACCAGCCGATCGCGGCCAAAAGCGTGAACGCCATATGATAGGCAAGACTCGCTGGAACGATGCCCAAGACAAGTGTGCCATTATCCTTCAACCAGAAATCCTGGTGAAGAACAAACAACACGAACATGAACGCAATCGCTAGCGTTTTCATTTGCCACCCTTCTTCAAGGCGTACAAATGCGTTTGCGTAGCGACGTACAAAACGTTCTTAGCCACAACTGGGCTACTGTAGATTGGCGTGTAGAATTCCATCGTACCGAGCTCTTCTTTTTCCTTCGTAGCGGAGAGCACGACCACTTGGCCGTCTTCGTTCGGAAGGTAAACCTTGCCATCTGCCACGAGGGTCGATCCCCAAATTCGGCTATCCGTAGCGTGTACCCAGTGAACCTTGCCAGTATCCGCATCCAAACAATGGATATCACCGTCATACTCGGCGACGAAGATCATACCGTTGTAAACGCTTGGCGTCGAAACCGTGCGTCCAATATTTCGGTAAGTCCAGACCGGCTTTCCGGTTTTCGCATCGAGAGCACTGAGCATCCCTACACCGTCGCCATGCTCCGGATCTTGACCGATAAGAGCATACGCCCGATCGCCACTGACGACCACCGTACTGATAACTTCGCTCGGTCCAGGATAAGTAGCATACTTAATGGGTTTGCCATCCTTATTCCTATACTCCGGAGGATTGCAGTCGTAGCGCCAAAGCTCCTTCAAAATTTCGTATCCATCAGGACCTACGACAGGCTTCGGATCGTATGCGTAGCAAAATCCATCTCCGCCACCCCAGATGATTTGATCCTTGCCGTCAATATTACCGAATGCCGGAGAGCTCCAGCTCGCGTGTAACACGCGCTCGGAAACTTGCGAAGCCTCCTCGCCGAGCAAATCGCCAGTCGCTTTATCGAGAGCAACTAGAGCCGGCGAAAAAGGAGCAGGAATGTTGTTGTGCGACCAATCCACCCCATTGGAGGTGGATACAAAAAGCGTGTTACCGACCACTAGTGGCGAACAACTGGATACATTGTGAGGAAAGATCCCTAGCTCTTCGCGCATGTCGAAAACCCAGAGAATATCCGCGTGTTGACCACCGAGTTCGACCGGCTTTCCATCAGCCGACATGTACGTCGCTTCATCCTTAAAGGTTCCGTCATTGCCGTCGGCAAGTCCATTTGCATCGAGACACATCGCCTCGCCTCTATTGGTTACGATATATACCTTGTCACCTTCCACTGCAGGAGAAGAGCAAAGTCCAACGTATTCCCAGTCGCTCACTTTGCCTGCTCCGAGCTTTGGGATAAGCAACTGCCATTCGAAGTCACCGGTCTTTTCATTGAATGCCATGAGTACTCCACGGTCGCCTTGCTGCTTTGGATCGCGAGGGGATTCGTTGTTCGTTCCAACGTATACGCGACCTCCGGCAACCGTTACATTACCGTAAGCTTGAGAACCAGCTTTGGCGACCCAGAGTACGTTCTCGGTAGTGGCCATGTCGATTTCGTCGCTGCCCGAAAGATATTTTCCTGGCTCAACGGCGACGGGCAAGTTTTTGGCTTCGCCCACCATGTTTCGGTCTGGAGAACCGCCCCACATGGGCCAATCGGAACCATGGCTTTCGTGATGATTCGCCTGAAGGGTCGCTCCCAACGCGATCGCGGCAATTGCTGTGCTGATTAGATTTCGATGACTCATGATTCCTTAGTTGTTCGGAGTGATTTTAAGATTGTCTAGATACACGCGTTTCTGAGCTTGCGGCGACAAGGCGTAAATTGCCGGCGCTCCCTTTGGATGTAATTTGTCTACTGGCACTTCGATCGTCCAAGCGTCCGGCTCTGCCTCGCCGCGGATCCAAGCTTTCGCCATCACAACGCCCGAACCGTCGCCATTGTCCTTCACCTTAGTCTTCAAAGTGTACCAAGTGTTCGCTTTAACATTAAATGGAACGCTTTGCTTTAGGCGGTCGTGATTGCTCGAAACCTCCAAAATACGCCAGTTGCCAACCAGGGCGATGAGGTAGCGTTGATTGACCAATCCAATGGACGATAGGATACGGCGATTGCCGTCCGTTAGTACGTCGGCCGTGAACGTGTAGTCGCTCATGTCGTGGTGTCCCACGAAATTGGTCGTGCGCTGCTTGATAACAATATCCAGGACGTTTGTGATAACCTTCTCTCCCTCCCGTTCGACTACGCTCCACTTGACTCGAGCACCGAGCCAGGTAGATGGCGGAAACGAAACGGCTTCGCCGAGATGGTTCTTATTGGTCAGCTCGAAACTTTCGAAATCTTCGCTATAGCTCGGTCCCGCTACAATACGAGCGCGAATCGCCGTCGTTAGGCCGTTGGCCGAAGCTTTGATCACGCCCGCGGCATGCCTAGCGTCTTTGGCAACCGTCAGGGAATTGCCCTTCAGGCTCGCTCCTAAACTTCCAGTATCCCAGGACGCCCCAGAGATTCGCTTCACGCGTTGGCCGACTGCATTCAGTCCCCAGACTGTGAAATCGACCGATTGGCCCTGTATTAACGCTATTTCCGCAGGCACGACTTGCAGGGCGGCGATCTTCTTGTCCTTCACCTTGGCTACAGAGGTTTTAACTCCAACGAACTTGCCTTTCTCGTTGCCGAAACAATGCAAGGCTTCCTTGGTTTGAACATAAACTTTGCCTTCGTAAGCCGATGGAGCCGCCAAGCAAACCGCGCCCATTTCGGCTTCGCTAATGATCTCGCCGTGATCATCGTGAGGCTTTACGACGAACACATTTCCCTCGGCCATCGGCACGTAGAGCTTTCCATCTGCATAAAGCGGCGAGGCGTGCAATTGATCTGGCCCGAGTTTGAGACTCCAGAGCGTCTTTCCAGTATCCGCATCCACGCAAAGCAAACTACCTGTCGCAATTGTAGTGTAGATACGACCGTCATGCAAAGTCGGAGAACTGCTGAACGACACATGCTCGTCATTGCGCCATACTTCATCGGCCTCTCCGAGAATAACGGGCTTATCGCCTGTCGGGTATTTGGACGGCATACGATAGCAAACCATACGACCCTTAGAAGTCGAGTCGATGTTCTCCTTCCCGTGGACCGCTATAACCTTGTCGTCGCCGTAAAGCAGTACCGAAGCATTAACTCCTCCAGTAGATATTGTCGTCCGCCATATCGGTTCTCCCGTGCGCGCATTCGAACAAACGATACTGCCGGAGCCGGTTCCAGCGATGAATACGCGTCGTTCATCTATATTAGTGAAGGTTGGCGAGGAATTGGAACTGTCTACCGGCTTGATGTCCGGAGCAGACCACCAAGCCAACTCGCCCGTTCGTTTTTCGAAACCATAGAAACGGTCACCCGGAGGACCACTCGGACCCCAATTTGCAGTAATTCCGCGAAAAACCACGAAATCGCCATCGACTACCGGTCCGCCAGTACGGCCATTCGGAAAGGTCAAGCGCCAGAATTCTTCCAGCATCGAATGCTCCCAAAGCTTGTTGCCGTCGCGGTCGAACGCCAGAGCGAGGCCGGAAGTGATCATTACATAGACATTGCCCGTTTCAGGATCCACACAGGGCGAACCAATACCGTAGCGATTGTAAACGTTGTCGCTTAGAAAGTCTCTTGAGCGGTATTCCCAGATTTTCTCGCCCGATTTCGCATCGAGGCAAAGCAAGGTCTCCTCGACCAATTTACCCTCATCCTCTTCATAGTAGCCGAAGATGTAAGCGCGGCCGTCAGCGATAACCGGAGCGCCGCCGCCTTTGACGGGATAGCTCCAGAGATGGTCCTCGCCATCGAGCTCAAGCGAATCCGGTAGATTCGTCTCAAGCGAAGCGCCCGTCTGGAGCGGACCCCGCCAAGAAAGCCATCCATCGACCGTCTTCCCCGAAAGGAGCGGCATGAGCGTCAGGCCAGCTGTTGCGAGTATTGCAAACAGCAATGCGTTGTTTCGACGGGGGCGAGTGTTCGTGGATTTAGGCGAAACGCCTACTTCAGTTCCATACATAACGATCAGGTATTGAAAAATATAACGATTGGGACTCTTACAAGGTTTCCCTTTTTAGAATTTTAATAGTGTCGGCAATTGAAGTCAAACAAGCAACTCTTGCAGAAATTAGGGGGTGACAGGTATTTACGCACTCACTTTCGAATTTGATACGAGTACGTATCATAATGTCAATCTGTTTATCACACCTCTAATAGTGATTTTGAGGGAAATACTATCGCAATTTCAGAATAGATCAGTTCTCAGTAGACAAGCAGAGCTGACTTTACTATGCATACGTATTAATAGACCTCAATGAATCCATCATCACAAAAACTCGAAAGCCAGGCCAACGCCCCGCAAAAACGCTTCCCGCTCTTGCTGCGTTCCGCTTGGTTTGGCCTCAACCAGAGTTTCCGTATTCGCATAAAGCCATTCGGGCTGACGCCTGACCAATTCACCGTGCTGCGCTGGTTACATGAAAAGAAAGGCGAGTGCATCCGCCAATCCGATTTGGCACAATTAATGTCGAGTGACAACAACACCATAACCTCTATCATTAACCGCATGGAAACAAACGGCTGGGTCAAGCGCTCACCCCACTTCCACGACCAACGAGCCAAGCAACTCAGCATCCAGGAAGCCGGGGAAGCCTTATATTTCAAAGGCCAGGCAGTTGCTCACACACTTGAAGATGAAATCATGGATAGTCTAAGCGAGGCGGAACGTTTGATGTATTTGGAGTTCATGCACAAAGTCTCGCGAGCCTGCCTCGATTCCCGCGACACCAGCCGGACACCTTAATTCACACACACGCCTGCCTCGAGACCGAAGCTATAAGCTTCATCCGCTTTCCCGCTTGCCTCGTCATTCCTTTACGAAGAAAGTTTCCTTCCCCCATGTTCGAGCAATCTGCTGCAAGAGATTAACGGTACCCTTTCGGAACTTTTCCGCTAGATGTAGTACTGCTTCAACATTCGCAAAAAACTAAAGTTACTACTATACCAAAATGAACTATTCCGTAGACTCATTCACTCCAAACCGGCGTTCGTTTCTTAAAACCGGCGCTCTCGCCGCGGGAGGACTTGCTCTCCCCAATATCCTGAGAGCCGCTCACCACGAAAACAGCTCCCATAACGGGACTCTCAACATCGCCTGTATTGGCGTCGGCGGCAAAGGCCGCTCCGACTCCGCAGCTGCTGCCATGTACGGCAACATCGTCGCTGTCTGCGACATCGACCTCCAAGACCGGGCCGCCAGGTCGCTCAAAGATTATCCCAATGCCAAGCGCTTCACCGACTATCGAGTCATGTTCGACAAGATGGGCAAGGAGATCGACGCAGTCACGATTTCCGTCCCCGACCACTCCCATTTCCCCGCCGCCATGTACGCCATGGCCCTCGGAAAGCATGTATTCGTCCAGAAACCCCTCGCTAATACGATCTGGGAATGCCGCCAGCTGCTACTCGCTGCTCGCAAATACGGCGTCACCACTCAGATGGGCATCCAAGGACATACCTTCGAAGGACAGCGCCTCCTCAAAGAATGGACCGAAGCTGGAGTCATCGGCCGACCAGAGAGCGTTCGCTACTGGACGAATCGCCCAATCTGGCCTCAGGATGAAAAGCTAAAATTCAAGACCGCCCAAAAGCCCGACCATATCAACTGGAATGTTTGGAAAGGCACCACCGCCAGAGAGCAACCATACAGTCCCTCGCTCCACCCATTCGCATGGCGCGCGTCCTGGGATTATGGATGCGGAGCAATGGGCGACATCGGTTGTCACCTTATCGATGCTGCCTTCTGGGCATTCGATCTCGATATTCCAAATCGCGTGGAAGCCGAAATGAGCACGCCTTTCAGCGACACCGTCGCGCCGAGTAACTCGGTTATTCGTTACCAATTCGATTCGGCCAAAGGCAAGAAGCTCAAAAAACCGTTCGAGTTCCTCTGGTCCGATGGTGGTCTCAAGCCAAAGCGCCCGGACGGCCTTCCCGAAGGCCAAGAACTTGATCGCCAATTCGGCCAGCTAATCTACGGCACCAAAGGCCAGATCTACTCTGCCGGTGGCTATTGCGAATCGCTCCGGCTTTTCCCCGAAAAGGAAATGCAACGCGCACGCGACGCCAAGCCCGAAAAGAAATACGCCCGCGTCAAAGGCGGTCCCGTCAAGGAATGGATCGACTGCATCCACGCTGGCACCCAGCCCGGAGCCAACTTCGAGTACGCCTCGCGCCTCACCGAAGTGGTACTGCTCGGCAATTTGGCCGTACGCCTCGGCAAACCAATCGAATGGGATTCCAAGAACCTCAAGGTCAAGGGTATCCCAGAAGCCGATGCGATGATCAAACGCGAATACCGCAAAGGCTGGGAGTTCGAGGAAATCAAAGCCTAAACGGAAACCCAATGTAGGGCCTTCACTTGCGAAGCGCAGTGTATTCAAATATACCTATTTTCAAGGTAGCTCTGTTTCGGCGGAGCTGGTTTTTTAATACAATAGATAATAGAATTCGTTCCCGATCTGCCAAATGAAACTCATCTCAACCGCTCTCGCTATATCCGCCTTCCTCCTCGCGCCATTCGTATCCGCGAAACCTGACAAACCCAACTTCGTCGTCTTCCTCGTCGACGATATGGGCTGGGGCGACGTTGCCGCCTACGACAGCGAATACCACGAAACGCCTAATATTGACCAACTCGCCAGCGAAGGCATGAAATTCAACCAAGCCTATGCAGCCTGTGCCGTTTGCTCGCCAAGCCGAGCCGCCATTCTAACCGGCCAATACCCCGCCCGCTTGAAACTGACCGACTGGATTCCTGGCCACAAAAATCCCAAAGGAAAACTAAACGTTCCCGACTGGACCATGCACATCGAACATGAACGAGTGACCATCGCCGAAGCCTTAAACGAAGCCGGCTACCAAACCCAGTTCATCGGCAAGTGGCACCTCCTTCCCGTTCCCGATACCGACGATTGGATAAATCACTACCCAAACAAACACGGCTTCGACAGCAACATAGGCGGCCGCGAATGGGGACAACCTAAAGGACCCGGAAAGTACTTCCACCCTTTCGGCATGCCGAACCTAGAAGGCAAAGAAGGTGACTACCTAACCGACGCTCTCACCGACGCCGCTGTCGATTTCATCGAGACTGCCGACAAAGATGCCCCATTCCTACTCTATTTCGCCTACTACACCGTTCACGGGCCCATCATCGCCAAAGATGATCTTACCGCAAAGTACGCCTCTAAACAGACCTTCAATGAAAACGACAAAACCGACTACCCAGCTGCCGACAAATATGCCGCCATGGTTCAGTCCCTCGACGAAAGCGTAGGCCGAGTTGTGTCCGCTCTGGAAGCGCAAGGACTCGACAAAGATACCGTCATCGTTTTCACTTCCGACAACGGCGGCGTCAACGCGCGCGGCAACAACGGTCCTTTTCGGGACGGAAAAGCAACACCCTACGAAGGAGGCATCCGCGAACCGCTTATCATCAAATGGCCTGGCGCAATCCAAGCCGGATCCGAGAACGAAACGCCCGTCATCGGCACCGACATCTACCCGACATTGCTAGACATCGCCGGTCTTCCGCTAAAACCGAGGGAACACCGCGACGGCCTGAGCCTCGTTCCATTGCTCACCCAAAAAAACGACCTCGAGCGCGACGCTCTCTACTGGCACTACCCTCACTACCACAAAGCCAATCCCTACAGCGCCGTGCGTGACGGAAACCTAAAGCTAATCGAATATTTCGAAGATGGAAAGCTCGAGCTCTACGAGCTCTCCAACGATCCCACCGAATCCCAGGACCTAGCCAAAGAACAACCTGAAGTCGCCAAACGCCTCCACAAGAAACTCACACGATGGCGTAAGCGCATCGGAGCTCAAATTCCGTACCCAAATCCCAACTACGATCCTGAAGCCACCTGGCGCCGCCCGCAAGGATAAGCGAACGAGGCTCTCTTTGGGTTGGGCTCTCTCTTTTGAAAGAAGCCGAAAATGAGTTGGATGACGAGATTGCAGTCACCATTGAGGATGGCCTAGAACCCTACACGGAAACTGAACCAATTTCCAGCTTCTAGTAAACTGAAGTCCGTGCCTTGACGGTGAAAGCCGGACCACCTAGATTTCGCTGCGTGAGAGAACCCGACAATTCGACTACACCACCCGAACGGCCACAAGACGTCGCTTCCGACCCCCCCCTTTTTGCCAAGCCTATTTCAAAAGCTCGCTGGTGGACGCATCTCGTATTGCTCGCCAGCTATCCTCTGGCAATTGGGTTGATGAGTTTTTACGCGGCAGATTCAATCGATGTATCAGAGGCCGCTTTGTCCGCCGATCCTTTCGTGCTCCTGGTTCAGATCGCGGAACAACTGGGCTTCTTTTTCGTCCTGTTCGGACTCGCCTGGCTTGCTTCTCGCGCAACAGGAAAGCAATTGCTTCTCGGATGGAAAGGCGGCATCGGACCTATTTTGCGAGGCCTTGCCTATTCGATCGGACTACGTCTAGCGATTGGAATCCTAGCAGTCTGCGCCGTAGTGGTTGGAATGATGCTAGGCGGGCTCGACGAGGAAACCATTCAAGAACTACGTCCGAAGGTGGAGCGCACCATTGATATCGAAGCGATCGAAACCAGCCCGCTTTACTTGTTCATCAATGTTACCCTGGTCAGTTTTGTATTTGCTGGATTAAGAGAAGAACTTTGGCGAGCCGGTGTTCTAGCGGGCTTAGCAGCGTTGTTTCCACGTCTCTTTGATTCCGTAGTCGGCAAACTCGGCGCCGTGGCAATCGTCGCCGTCATATTCGGACTCGGCCACTTCTCCCAAGGTTGGGGCGGTGTCGCATTGACTACCGGACTTGGCGTTGGACTGGGGGCCATCATGGTCTTCCACAAATCGATTTGGGACGCCGTCCTAGCCCACGGGTTCTTCAACGCGTCGTCATTTGTTCTGATGCATCTGCTGGTGAAATTCTTTCCAGAGTACAGCCCGTTTTAGATAACAGAAAGACCCGCCTAACGACGGGCCTTCTTTTTGAAGATTGGAAACAAACGCACTATTGGCTCCATGGAGGAACCACGCCACTTGAACGAGCATAAGCGATCAGCTGACCTAAGTGCTCATATGCGTGACCGCCAAGAACCAAGACCGCACCCATGCGGTTGGAGTCACTGCCGAAAAGCTTAATCGGCTCGGCCAAGGCAGCATCGTCGAGAGAGCCAACCGCTTCCTTTACGAACTGAATTGAATCCTTGAGAACCGCGATCGCTTCTTCTCTGTTTTTGATCGTCTTGCCTAATTCACGCGGATTGATCCCTTCCGGCAACGCCTTCCCAAGGAATCGGGATCCGATCCCGTAATTAGCGGTCGTCACGTGTAAAACCGCTTCGTGAACCGATCGAATTCCCTCCGCCGGTCGCCATTCGAAACCTTTTTCAGAGAACTCCTCTACCAAACTCACCAACTTATCGGTTTCGCCCCCGTAAGCTCCAAGGAAGGTCGCCTGGAAAACCGACTGCTCCCCCTTCTTATGGTGGTCTGCGATTGCCGATCCGATAAGCCCCCAAGCGAGGAATACTGCTATCAATACTTTAATTGTCTTCATAATGATTGTTTTTGAGAGTAACTATATAACACTTCGGCATGATAAAACGCCGTAACTCCCAACCTGTCAATCAAGTCCCCATAAAACTAAAGCCTAATCCACTCCATGTATCCACTTTTCAGCGCCCTTTCCTTCCTCGCTATAGCGCATTGTCTTGGCGATGAACCCGCTCTCGTTTCGGAACAATCCTGGCCTCGACACATCATCGACAACAGCTCAAGAGGAGCCGATGGCGTGAAGCTAGGAGACTTGAACAATGACGGCCTTCCCGATGTAGTCACGGGCTGGGAAGAAGGGTTTAACACCCGCATCTATCTCCACCCCGGGAAGGGAAAGGTAACCCAAAAATGGCCGTCCGCCATCATTGGCAGAACGCCCTCCGCCGAAGACGCCGTATTCGTTGATCTCAACGGCGACCATTACTTAGACGTCGTCGTAAGCTGCGAGGGTAAGGACCAAGCCATCTATCTGATCTTCGCCCCAAAAAACGGCGAAATCCTAGACTCAAGCCAATGGACGCAAATCCTTCTACCCGGTTCCAAAAACATGACGCGTTGGATGTTCGCCGAACCCGCCGAACTGGATTTCGGTTCGAGCACGGAACGCCTCCTCTTTGCCGCTAGCAAGAACCCCCACGGAACAATCGGCTACTGGAAAATTCCCGACGATCCCGAAAACCATCCAGGCGACTGGGAATGGCGCCCTCTTGCGGAAGCTAGTTGGGTCATGTCAATATTCGTTGAAGACATGAACGGCGACTCAGACCCCGATCTGTTTTACGTAGATCGAAAAGACGAAACCCGCGGCGCCTACTGGATCGAAAACCCCGGCTCGCTCGATGCCGACTGGCCGCAACACTTAATTGGTGGAACCGACCTCGAACAACTCTTCGGAAAGATTGCAGACCTTGACCAAGACGGCCTCGAGGATGTCCTCCTCGTCGCCAAGGATCGACAAATCGTTTGGTGGCGCCGTCTCGACTCGAGCGGCCTGTCCTGGGAAAAACGCGTCCTCGAATACCCCGAAAATACCGGGCGAGCGAAAGCAGTCGCAGTCGGGGACCTCGATCACGATGGGTTACTTGATCTCGTAGTCACCTGCGAAAACGCGGACCCACCGAATCAAGGCGTTTTCTGGATTAAACAATCGGCCGACAAACCCTTCGAGAAATGGAATTCCTTCGGAATAGCCGGCCCAGAAGGTCTCAAATTCGATCGCATCGAACTGCTCGACCTAGATATGGATGGCGATCTAGACGTCCTCACTTGCGAAGAACATCACATAAACAAGACGCTCAACAAAAAGACCGGTCTCGGGGTCTTCTGGTATGAGAATCCGAGGTAACAGCAAGATGTATCCCGCGACACTCTCTTAAATTGCGGAACGCTCCGAAAGCCCTCGGACATAAAGGTGAAACCCCACCTGAGTTCCTAGCGTTAGTAGAATACACGCCATTGCCCCAAGCGGACGATTGCTCACGAAAACCAAGATACGAAAGAACCACTATGAAGATACAAACCATTGCGCTTTTATCAGCCCTAGCCTTGGTCAACAGCTCCACCCTTAACGCCCAAGACGCTGAACGTCCGCAGCGCGGACAAGGTGGCAACCGCGAACGGCCCGATCAATTCGCCCTGGCCGACAAAGACAAAAGCGGCGGAGTAACCCTAGAAGAGCTCGTCAATAGCCGATTAGAGCAAATGTCTCGCCGAGGGGGACAAGGCCCCCAACGCGGCGGCGGGCAACGTGGCGGAGGAAGAGATCCAGCCGCTATGAAAGCGCAAATGACAGAACGCATGGCCGTAGTCTTCAAGCAGGCCGACGCAGATGAAAGCGGCGAACTTTCAAAAGAAGAATTCGGCAAAATGGCTCAAGGAGCTGGCGGAAACCGAGGTCGAGGTGGAGCTGGTGGGCAAGGCGGTCCACGAGGACCCCGCGGCGGAGGCGGCGCATAGGCTCTCGCAACTCCAAAACGCTAATTTCCAAAAGCTGTGGTTCAATCGAATCACAGCTTTTTCATGCCCAGAGCTGTCCTTCCCCCTACAACTCCTTCTCCGGCGGAGCGATTTCCAAATCCTCATTCTCTGCCGCCAAGACTTCCGTTTCCGCTTCGAAAACTAAAATAGACTCCATTAACTGCTTAGCTTGAAGATGCGATTCGTCCCACGCTAACGTGTAAACGAATTCGCTCTTAGCCGCATCGTAATCCTGACGAAAATAGTGGAAGTAACCCAAAACGAAATGCGCTTTATAGTCTCTCGGATACTCTCCGACCCAATTGCTGAGTTCATCGTAATGCTCCTGAAACCAATCAGGATTTCCGTAAATCTCAGCTAAGTTCAATTCGACTTCGGTCCACTCCGGGACCATTTCCAAGCCAAGGATCAAATCATCGTAAGCCGACCGGTAATCCCTAATCGCTACCTGCGCCTGAGCTCGAGCAATATAAAGAACCCCATTTTCAGGATCTTCCTCAATCGCTTGATTGAACGCTATCACCGACTCGTAAAACTTTCCCGCATTGAATGCCGAGTAGGCCCGACTGAGGGCGTCTTCATCATTGAAGATATCCACAGGTTCCTTCCCATAATCAAGCGACTGCTCGTAAACGTGCGTTGAAACATTACGACGCCTATAGTCACCAAGATCCACGAAAAAGTAGAAGCTTTCGTGACGGTTTCGCGTGTAGTACCTCCTCGGATACGAATTCCAACGCCGTTCGTAATAATAATGCCCGCAATTAGACCCGTGAACATGCCCCGAATGGCCATGAGCATACCAACTCAAGCCATCATACAAATGACCGCAACTTGACGAATGAATGTGAGCGACCGGAAAATCCAGCCATCGATCGTTATGGTAATAATGACCACATCCATTAAAATGAGAGTGCAAACGAGGATAATTCCACCAGAGCCTATCGTAGTAATAATGACCGCAACTCACTCCATGAACGTGGTGATGGCCCAAATGCGACAACCAATGACTACCTTCGTAGAAATGACCGCAACCTACTCCATGCCTATGACCAATCGAAAATGAAATCCAAGCACCGCCTGAATAATGGTGCCCACAGCTAGGGCCATGCCTATGAGACCGCGGATAGTCGTGCCACCGCCCGCTATAGTTATGATGGCCGCAACTAGGGCCATGTACGTGCTTATGACTCACGTCGAAATGAGCGATTCGAGCGGGACCTCTACTTTCCCCATGCTTCGACCGATGCTCAACCTGAGGAGCTATCGTGGACGTTTGCGGCGCAACCGTTGCCGTTTGGGCCTCGATGCGCTTCCCAGTGCCTGGACGGTTGTTCGCTACGCTCGCAACCACAGAATTTCGATCATTCTCGCGACGCTCAGTCGAACGCTGGCTAACCTCTCTTCGCGAGTTGCGATAGACATCCTGGGAAAGCGTACGACTTTCTCCATAGATTCCGGCGGCACTCGAAACCTCTCCACTGATATCTTTGGGGCCTAAAACCAATGGATTCGATCGATCGCCATTTTGCCGATTCGATGTCGGCGTCCGCACTCGACTAATACCCCTTGTATCTACATTCCGATTGCTCGAAAAAGAAATGCCACTCTTCAATTCGCTCCCCTGGCCCAAGGTGATACTCGGAGTCCTCGTTTGAGGTGCCGGACGAACCGTCGTTTCGCGAGATCGCCTGCTTTCGGACACGGCTCGCGTTGAAGACCTGGAACTCAAACTCGGCGATACCGAAGGCCGGTTTGGAGCGCGGCTCGGAGTCGCTTGGGGCGTTGGGCTAGACGACCGAGACCGAGATAATGACGCGCTTGAAGAGGGCCTAGAAACGGTTGGCCTTGAAGAACTATTATTTGAACGAATCGTCGAAGACGATCTCGAACTTCTAGAAGAATCAGAACCAGACGACCGAGTTACATTGCTCGACCCAGACGAACTGCGAGAGGTGGAAACGTCCTGTCTAGGAGTACTGCTCGGACGAACAGGCGAAACCGAAGGCCTAGTAGAACTCGATCGTGTAGAAGATGGAGACGAAGAGCGCGAGCGAGAGTAACCAGAAGATGGCTGAGCCGAAGATCTTTGCGACGACGAAACGCTAGGCGTCCGAGATGACCTTGTGGAGGGCGAAACCTTCGGGGGCGAATGCGATGGACGGCTCGACTGGAGCGAGGCACTCGGAGTTCTGGAAGGTGAAACTTGCGACCTAGACGAACTGCGGGAATTTCCCGATGAAGAAGACGAAGATGACCGAGGCGAAGGAGAAACGCTTGGCGAACGACTCGACGAGCGTGACGAAGATGGGGAAGCAGAACGCGGAGGCGATGACGAACGCGAAGTCCGAGGGGCTGGACTGACGGATCGAGAAGGAGACGGCGTGCTTGGAGCGCTACTTCTCTGTCTCGATGTCGACTGAATATTCGAAGATGAAGACGATTTACTTTCTGGCGAACTCGGCACCCGAGAGCGGCTGCGTGTAGCCGCCGATAGCGCGGACTCCCCTACAATCGAGAAAACATAAATCACGCATAACGACCCAAGCCTCAGTATTCCCATTGCTTCATTCCCCTGGCATGATTTTTTCATAGCATTCCCTTTCGATTTATTTCTAAGCGCTGCGACGCATAAAGAACTGACTCCAGATGCCATATAAGCGCTTTCCGGGCATTCAGACGAAGCAAAAATGGCTCCTATTCAGATTCATTTTAATGAAATTTCAATTTCATTAGCCCGCCTACTCGACCACAGGAAATACCCCAGGAAAAGAGAATGACCCTACCAATTCCTAAATAAGAACATCTAATGAGATATTTTTCACTCTCCCGCACTGCAACCCACTTCAGGCCAATTTCTCTCCCAAATAGACATCGCGAATGCCGAGAAACCACCGCTTGACCCTCTGCAATTAAAACCCGCCTAAATCAACTCGCGCCGACCGCCATTGGCTAGCGAACGATAGATCGCATCGATCACTCTCATGTCCCGCATCCCCTCTTCGCCAGGCACGATCGACGGCGTGCCGCTCTTAACGCTTTGAGCGAACCCATCCATCTGGCGAGCCTGCTGGTTAATTGGCTGAACTTCGAGTACCCGTTTCTGAATATTGCCCTTTATTCCCGTATACTTAGTCGCTGGCTCTAACAATGCCGCGCCTTTCTGGTAACTTACATACAGTCGATTGGCCCGAGCGTTGTATGAAGTCATCGAATTCGAATAGGCTCCGCCTGGAAATTCCATCTGCCAAGTCACGGTCTCATCGACCTCCTTGAATTTATCCTGGTCAGTCTTGTATTCCTGAGCCCGAACGGCGATGGGCTCTTCCCCTGTTGCGTAACGAGCCGCCTGGATACTATATATTCCCATATCCATCATAGCTCCTCCCCCGGCCATCTCCTTACTCAAGCGCCACCCCTTGTTGCCGCCCATAATGAAAGCAGCCTCCGAATGTACGTATTGAGCCTTCCCATACGGCTTCTCAGCCGCGACTTTCATAATCTCGCGCGTATTCGGATCGAAATGCAATCGATAGCCAATCGAAAGTAGAACATTGTACTTCTCGCAGGCATCGATCATTGTTTGACCCTCTTTCGCAGTCAGAGCCATCGGCTTCTCGCAAATAACATGCTTACCCGCTTTTGCCGCTCGAATCGTGTACTCAGCATGCATCGAATTCGGCAATACGACGTAGACGATGTCTATATCCGCATTCGCAGCAATTAAATCGAAATTTTCGTAGTTATAGATATTTTCCTTCTTAATCCCGTACTTCTCCCTCCAAACCGCTTCCTTTGCCTTAGTGCCCGTTACGATTCCCGCCAAATAGCAATCCTCCGCCTGCTCCATGGCAGGAGCCAATTGCTTGGTCGCGTAGTTCCCCAGCCCAATGAAAGCGATGCCTAGTTTACTCGATTTATTAACGGACGAAGCGGCCGAGAGGCTAGGCAAGGCGTTCACGAGAGAAAATGCACCGATTCCGGCTGAAACGCGGGTCACGAAGTCGCGACGAGAAGATGTTCGATTGAGACGGTTCATGTTTTTTAATTCCTGGGATTACAACCGGATTACAAGATACTCTCCAATAGAAGCCACGTCAAAAGCCAAGTAAACCCAAAAACCATCATCGGATTCCGATCTTGCCACCCGGGTACCTAACCCCTAGTTTCTTGTTTCTAGCAGACCGATAGTCGGTCATTCACCCCTAAACCAAACGTTGTTATGAAAAAGCTACTGATTATCGTCGCGAGCATCGCGCTCTCATTCTCTTTATACGCTGCAGAAGAAAAAGTCGTTAAACTAACAGGCACAGGTCTTTGCGCTAAATGCTCTCTTAACGAGACCGAAAAATGCACCAATGCCTTGCAAGTGACTAACAAGAAGAGCGGAAAAGTACGTACTTACCTGCTCACCGAAAATATGGAGCACGGCAAATTCTTCTGCAAAGGCAAAACAGAGAATCTCCTCGTTACAGGAGTCGTCAAAAGAGAAGACGGCAAACTAATGCTAATCCCATCATCGGTTAAGCAAAAGAAAGGCTGAACTGCTAAGCGGTAAAGCTTTCGATAAACCTTCCAGCCCGTTTCGCTAACGCGAAACGGGCTTTTTCGTGTACCGAACGGCAGGTCCACCTACTCAATAGCAAATGGTAACAACTCATCGTAGAGCTCCTGACATTCCTCCAAAAGCGGCTGCAATCGCTCTGGGAACTCCTCTGTATTCGGCTTATACGCAACGAAACCGGACGATCGATGAGCATTGTGATACCAATGAGGAGCCCAAACGCCTTCATCAGGTTTCGGACCAGCTTCCCACGACAACATGGATTCCTCGAATTGGATGCCGACCCGATCGCACAACTGCCGTAAAATCGATTCCGGCGACTCTAGCAAACGCTTCGAGTCGATCACTACCGGCTCCTGACCTTTCGCTACAATCGCATCTGCTAATTGCTTCAGTTTATCGTAGCCAGTATCCGAGAGGCCGAATTCCGGTATCATCTTCGAATAGGAATGCAACATGTCTCTAGGCTGGCGAGTCAGCAGAATATTGGTCATTTCATCAAGGAAATCCCAGTCCAAATCTACGAGATGGTGTGCCATGTTCTTGAAAAACAGAACCGGCTTTCCTTGATCCGCCATTAATATGCTATCGACAACGCGTATTCCGACATTCTCCTGGGCCCGCAAAATATCTCCCTCTCCTGGGTGTTCAGGCCGATCTGCAATCGATGACAAATAGTGGGCGTACAAAGGCTCATCAAAGACCTTGGTGTCCGCCCGCTGAGCGAACGAATACATCAAAGCCGTCGAAACGTTACGGGGGCCCGACCAGACAGAAATGCGCTTAGGCGATTGCTCGCTCATTATGGATTGCAGGCGATGACGTTTCGAATCTCAAGATCGTACCAATCGCTGAGTCGCGCCGTCATTGATCCAGGTAACGAATCGCCCTGCAATTTTCGGTGATCGATCTCCGATACAGGCGTCAATCCGCCAAATGTTCCCGTTACGAACGCTTCGTCAGCACCGTAAACATCCAACAACGAAAAGTCTTTTTGCCGTACTACGATCTCATTCTTTTCGCACACATCGATCACCTTCGCTCGCGTAATTCCGTTCATGCAATAATTACCCGTCGACGTCCACACTTCGCCTTTGCGAACGATAAAAAAATTCGTCGCGTTGCAAGTGGATACAAACCCGTGAATATCCAACATCAACGCCTCATCCGCCCCCGCATGAAAAGCCTGCGTCAGAGCAATGACCTCGTGCAATTTGCTATGGCAATTCAGCCGCGGATCCAAATAGTCCGGTGAACCCCGGCGAATCGCCGAAGTGAACAAGCGAACACCTGTTTTTTTCGTTTCTGGATTCGCTGCTTTGTATTCAGCGATAATGACAATGTTCGGCGGCGTCACCGTCAATCGAGGATCCTGGGAAGGCGTCTTCTTATTGCCACGCGTCACCATCAAGCGCACATGGGCCCCATCCTTCATTCCATTTGCTTCAACCGTCTGCACTAAGGCAGCCTTTAATTCTTCTCGGCTCTTTCCAATATCCAAGAAGATCATACGCGCGCCTTCGAATAAACGATCCAAGTGATCCTCCAAGAATACAAACACTCCTCTATGCATTCGCAAACCTTCCCAAACGCCATCGCCCACAAGATAGCCGCTGTCGAAAACGGAGATCTTCGCGTCATCCCTCGGCAACATTTTTCCGTTAACGTAAATCAAGATCGAATCATTCCGATCGTCCGCTACGCTATCATGGGTGCCTCTCGCCATCCCGACAAGCTCTAGCCCCATAGCCCAAGTGTCAACAAAACGTGCGAGTCCAGAGGGTCTTAGTCAATCCACTACACAATCGCTCGACGCTTCGACACCAACGCATTAATAAAAATCATCGCCACCACGATAGCCGCCCCTAAGTAAAACCCGCCCGACATCGTTTCACTCTCCGGCCAAACTAAAACCGCTAGAATCATCGCGCAAATCGGCTCTAATTCTATTGGAGACTGGGAAGACTCCTTTTTGCTGTAAAGACCCTCGTTTTAGTTATACTTACCCACTGTGGGCTCCTTATTGCGGGGAACATGTATGCTTGGTGGTGTATCGACCTGAACCAAATCGGTACAATTGAATTTCCTGTCGACAATCTAACAAGTCGGTATAACTAACTGGCTTGTCCGCTTCGCGAATCATCCAGCCACTAACCTCAGCGTTCGAAAAAAAGAATTACGAAAATGATGAAACCTTTATACTGTATTCTCGCTAGCGTATTTGTCAGCATGCTACCTGCCGCCGAACCGGGAGCGCAAGCTGCTCCTCGGGTCGCGAAGTGGGAACAAACGATTAAGGGTTTTGAGTCGCTCGATACCAAGACTCCGTCGCCCCGTGGTGCTGTGCTGCTCGTCGGCGGCTCGAATGCGCGCCGCTGGACCGACGTTGACGAGTATTTTCCGAAACATCGGATCATCAACCGTGGATTTGGCGGAGCCCGACTTACAGAAATACTTCACTTTGCGGATCGCATTATCCTCCCTTATGCTCCGAAAGTTATCCTTTTCAATGCCGGCGGCAATGACATGGGGGCAGGCAGCACGCCGGCACAGGTCCGCGAGTCTGCGGAGGCTCTTATCACCACAATCCGCACCAATCTGCCCGACACTCGAATCTATTTTCTCG
>JABITN010000061.1 GCA_018700525.1 Opitutales bacterium | reverse complement strand
TTGGAGTGGTGGGCGGATTTCTTCTGGGAGCGAGGCGATTTGTTTTAGACGATTGAGGGCGTGTGAGCGATCGTCTTGATTGAATGCGATAAGGGCGGATTTTAAAAGCGCGGGGAAGTTGTATGGCATCGTTTCGATTGCCTTTTGGAGGTATTCTTCGGCTTGGATTGAGTCGCTGTTGTCTAGGTGTAATTGGGCTATGGAGCTGAAGGCTTCGGACTTGAGGGATTGAGCTTCTTTTTGAGAGACAGGGTCTATCGAATCAATTTGGTTTTCGATGATGTACCGGTAGTCGATTAGGGCTTCGTCGGGGTTGCCGGTTGCGTAGTTGAGCTTTCCGATTTCCAGACGGAAAAATAGGTTTTCTTTATGGAAGGCTAAGCCTGGTTTTAGGGTGTCGAGCGCTTTGTCGAGTTTCGAGTTGGACTGGTGGATACGAGCAAGGTAGATGCGAGCTTCGGAATTTCGGGGTTCCCATTCTAGAACTTGTTCGAGGAGGTCGACGGCGAGGAAGTCGGCTCGGTTCAAATAATGAATACGAGCAAGCCCGATGTTCGCTGGAATGAGCTCAGGGCGAAGCGCGAGGGCTTGTCGGTATCGGCTTTCGGCGGCGGGAATATTTCCTCGGCGTTCTAGAATATGGCCCAGTTTGAAATGGGCGCTGGCGAATGCTGGATCGTCTTGAATTGCTCCATAATAGTATTCGGCCGCTTTTTCCATGAGTCCTTGAAGTTCGTAATAGCTTCCAAGGTTGTAGGAATATTGAGATCGACCGCCGGCAGAATCGATTTCGTATTGGACTTGGGCTTGTTTAAGTTGATCTAGGTCTTGTTCGTCGCTCGGGATAATTTGGATCGATAGCTCGGCCATTTCATCGGTCGAAGTCCAGCCGCTTAGGATTCGTTGAGGAGGGGCATTGGGGTTTCGGATATTGTCGCTCGAATTGTCGAATACGTAGGACATATGGATCTTCGATCCCGCAGGGATCTTTATCGGCGTTTCGTAGCGGTAGTCGCTTTGCCAATTGAAATCCCAGTCCGTTATCCTGAATAGCCAATTCTTGGAGCCGTCGGGAAAAATTGCATAGGCTCCTAGGTCCTTTCCAATGTAATGAGCATGGGGATATAGTCCTATAATCTCCGAGTCGACGGGGATTTTTATGGATTCCTCAATGGTATAGTTCGAGTCTTCTGGGTCGATGTTTAGATCGAACTCTCTTAACTGCATTATGTAAGAGGATCGCGTGGGGGCTTCGTCGGTGAAGTAGAGGCCGACTTTAGGCGATACGGATTCGGTTTTGCCACTTGGTTGTAGGTGTAGTTGGATAACGACGTCGGAGCCTGGTTCGAGTTCCCAGGCTGTGCCGGGGTAGCTTTGGTAAGGCGATTGCCCTGGGGTCCAGCCTACGAGTTGTCCCTCAGGAGGAGCAGCGGCTCCGATCCCCATTCCGTCAAAGCCTGGGCCGGGTTCGAGTTGGTCTTTTTCTCGGGAAGTAGCGGTTTTGTCTACTTGGATGACCGCGTGGTGAATCACGAGTTGGGAGCTCGGGAGAAACTCGATTGCTCGAACGTATTTGGGCGAATCTAGCGGGATGGGTATTACGAAATTTCGATAGATGTCCGTACCGTCGGCTTGGAGCTGATAGGATTCTGGAAATTCGAGGATTAGATCGGGTTGGCCGAGTTGCCAGGTTTTAGGAAAGGAAGGAGGTTTTGGAGCTTTGCTTAAGTCGCCTGCTGGCATTCCTTGTTCGTACCAAGTTGTTAATGTTGTGATTTGGTCGGCGGTTAGCGCGCGTTCGCCTTGAAACTTGGGACCGTAATTCGGGTTAGGTTTCCATGGTGGCATGAATCGCGAAGCAGTAACTTCGCTGATTTGCCGAGAGCGTTTTCTAGCCGTTTCGTATCCAATTAGGCTAAAGGGGCCCACGCCATCGGGTCGGTGGCAAACGACGCAATTTTCGTAAAGGATGGGCGCGACGTGTTCGGCGAAATTGACGCTATCGGTTTCGGACTGGGCTAGGAAGTTCCCAGCCAGTGGAATCGATAGAGCGATTATGTTTAGAATGCGGTGCATTTTGTTACGCTTTGAGATTGGCGGGCAAATACGTTTGGGCAAGCGAACATCGTCGACCAATAAAAAAGCCCGGACGCCTGAGCGTCCGAGCTTGAAAAATTGTTTCTATCCAATTGGCGGTCTAGAATTCGAATGTGGAGCGCAAGCGGAACGTACGTCCTTCTCTCCAGGTGACCGAACGCGGACTTCCGTCTGGCTGGACGACTGTAGTGATGATGTCGCCGCTACTAAGAGCATTGGCGAGGTTCAGCTGTAGTCTCCAGTCTACTTTGTCATTGAATATTTTGGTGGAGTATCCCACCCAAGCGTCGAGTCTCTCGATCGCGCCATCACTGTAAGGACTTGCTAGATTGGGGAGAGCCAAGGTTTGTTCACCAACTGACTGAAGCGTGATTGGATAGCCAACTGCTTTTGTATCTTCCCAGCGGAATGCGCCGCCAATATGCCATCCGCCAAGGGCTGAATCTTCCTCGAAGCGATAGTTGGTGGTCAGATTCCATCTCCATTCGCGAAGCTCGCCCACTAGCTGGCCCTCGCGAGCTAAAGAGCTGTTGAGTGAATTTAACAGAGTGTCGAAGATGCGGACATTTTCAGGTTGGTCCGATTCATCAGCGATCAGGAAAGAAGCCGGATTGCTGGTGTTGGTCCATTCGTCGACGCGGTAGGTCAAGTACTCGACAGTTGCAGGAGCGATGTTGCTCGTGGTCGCCTGCTGTTGTGAAATATTAAGTGAAACGCGCCAATTGCTTGATGGGTTGTAGATGATGTCTATCTCTTTGCCTTTTGAAGCGGTGCTTTGCGTATCCCGGAGACTGAAACTCGTAGGAGTTTGCTCGACGCCTTGTCCACTATCCGTACCAGAGTCAGGAACAATCTGCCAACCTGTCAGTGTCTTGTAGAAGTCTGGTGGACCTTCATAGCCCGCGGCATCGCGCACAGCTTGTGTATTGTATTCGATGATGCGGCGGTCGGCTTCGAAAAGAAAACCTGGATAGTTGAACGATACATTTCCGGCAACGGTTTCGTACCAGTTGAATTTCATGAGGAACTTGTTCTCGAACAATCCAATGCTGAACCCTTCGTCGGTTGTTGTTCCCTGTGGAGGCGATATTAGATTGCCGAAAACATCAATACGGGGCGCGGAGATTTGGAAATTCTCGGATTCACCCCAGTGGAAGGATAGGTCTACTCCATCTGGTAGAGGAATGGCGTCTGGCACGTGCAATACGGCACCGAAGGTTTCGGTCGTCGCCTTGAAAGGCGTTCCCGATGGATCCGAGTTTAGCTGACGAGAAGCCAGGTCGATTAAGTTTCTGGAATCTCTTGAGGAAGTAGCCCCAAAAGAGTTCACCTCATCGGTGCGGCGGCCGTATGTTCCGACCAGCCATTCTTTTTCGAAGAAGTAGGCTTGATGCACATAGGCTTCGGAATCGGTAACCTGACGATTCATAGATTCGCTGTAGATTTGGTTTAGGAACGTGGATTCGTCTCGGACGTCGCCGATTGCGGTTTGCATGGTCGCCCATGCTCCATCACTTCCTTCGCCGCCCGCGTTTTCATCGAAGTACCAGCCGGTTGTCGAATCGGTTCTCAGGATTTGCGTAATCCCGGGTAGATTAGCTCCCACATGAGTGCTCGCTCCTGCTAGACTAGGTCCAACAAAAAACTGGGTACGAGCCTGCGCACCACCGGAATTCATATTGGTTGAGCCATTTTGCGAAGCTGCTAGATAGGCCGCGTCTACCATATTGCGGCCATTGATGGTGCCGCGGTCAACTTCGTATTCCTGGGCGAAGACGGTGCCTGTGTGACGGCCGAACCATTTCAATACATTTCCGTCCGTATTCTTCAGGTTCAGTTCATAAAACGCAGTTCCCCGTTTCACATTGCGGTCGATATCGTTTTGCTGGCGCTGACTTTGGGAAGCGACGTAGGGGCGGCCAAAGTTAGGATTGGCTCCACCCCAGTTTAGAGTGGTGTTGATATCCATAGTGATGAAATAGCCGCGGCCACCCCCAATGAGGTCGAACCAGCTCCGCTTCATCGATTCTTTCATATAAGAAAGCTCGAAGCCATAGGAGCCCAAAGCGTAATCCCAAGATTGGTCGTAACTCGCGTTGATGACGTCGAACTCCTCGCGCTCGAAAGCGTTTGGTCCGTCGAGCCTTTTTTCAACCCAGTCGAATACGGACCGGTCAATGATTTCATTGTCCGCGAAAAAAGAGCCAAACTCAATCCCTGATGCGGCTGCAGTCGGAGAGGGGTACCATTGGTTTCCTTTGGTGAGACCGACCGTGTATGTG
>JABITN010000051.1 GCA_018700525.1 Opitutales bacterium | reverse complement strand
GTTTCGAATTTCGTTTAGATAGGCGAAAATAGGGTCTATCGTTAGATTAGGATCCATTCTCTTTGGTTGAATACTTCGAAGCTGGTCCCTTATCCGGAGCCTATCGACGGGTTCGTCGCTACCTTTGAAATACCTCGGGGCTTGCCCCGGGGATGCTTTATCTTTTGAGAACCAAAATAGCCTAAATCATTGTAACAAACGTCTCGAGGAGGGCGTATTAAATCTCAGAGTAGCTAAAGCTACTGGCTTCGCCAGACTTTGATCAGCTCATCGTAAGCCATTGTTTCGCCGGCTTCATCCGGGCGCTCTGCTTTGGGGGCGCCTGGTTTATTCAACCATTCCTTGGCTGAGGATTCCGGGTTCAGTTTTGGAGAGAATCGTTTCATCTTTCCCTCCAGTTTACCCATGCGCTCATCCATTGCTGCCGCGATGTTATCCATGGCTTGCTGAGGCGTAACGTCTCCAGTTACAGCGGGAGCGATATTTTGCCACCATTGTTCCGCGAGTAAGGGATAGTGCGGAACGTTGGGGCCGGAATCGGTCCACTGGTTTTCGACTGAAGATTTGTAGAATGTAATGAGTCCACCAAAATCTCCTTCGAGACCAGCAAGGTATTCAGAGTTCACGGTCGATTTGCGGATGGGCGTTTTCCCTATCATGAATTTTTTTAGGGAAACCGATTTCGACACGCAGAATTGGGCCCATAGCCAAGCGGCTTCTCTGTCTTTTCCTTCGACGCTGTTCTTCAAGATAGTCCAACTACCGGCATCTTGATAACCGACCTTCATGCCTTCGTCCCAATATTTGCCGTGTGGAGACGGAGCGACGCGCCAAAGCGGCTTTCCGTCACTGTCAGTGACCGGGCTTTCTGCGGCGGTGAACGCATCATCGGATAACCAGGTAATGTATTGGAATACTCGTTGGGCAATGTTGCCACGGGCAGGGACTGGTCCGGCTTCGGACCACGTCATCGACGCCGCGAAAGGAGGTGCGTATTCCTTCATCCAGTCGACGTACTTAGTTAGCGCATATACAGCGGCTGGACCGTTGGCACCTCCTCCTCGAGTCACGGAGGACCCCACTGGAATGCTGTTTTCAACGCGAATGCCCCATTCGTCAACGGGCAGTCCATTGGGCAATCCCTTGTCTCCCACACCGGCCATAGAGAGCCAGGCATCGGTGAAACGCCAACCCAGGGAAGGCGATTTTTTGCCGTAATCCATGTGTCCGTAAACCGTTTGTCCGTCTATTTCGCGTCCGGTGAAAAATTCCGCGATATCCTCATAAGCCTGCCAATTGAGCGGGACCCCCAGCTCGTATCCATATTTGGATTTGAACGCGGTTTTCAGATCATCGCGGGCGAACCAGTCGTAACGAAACCAGTAGAGATTGGCGAACTGTTGGTCGGGCAATTGCAATTGGTTTCCTTCGTAATCCTGCCCAAACTCGAGATTGAGGAAATCGTCGAGGTCTAGCATTGGGTTAGTGACTCCTTTCCCGTCTCCCTGGATGAATTCGGAGAGATTCAAGGCGCTATCGAGTCGTAAATGGGTTCCGATAAGATCGGCGTCGTTGACATAAATGTCGTAGAGTTTTCGGTTGGTCTGAATCTGGCGTTGGATCCGGTCTACGATTTCTCCTTCTCCGATAATGTCGTGGGTGACTTTGATTCCGGTAATGTCGAAAAATGCCTTGGCGAGAACTTCGGATTCCCATTGATGCGTTTTGATTCCTTCCGCGACGGATTTGATCTCCATCCCTATGTAGGGTGCTGCAGCCTTGGCGAACCACTCGAGTTCCGCACGTTGCTCCTCCTTGCTAAGCGCCGATGGCTGGAATTGTTCGATCCAGTCATCAATTGAGGCCGATGGGTTGGTATCAGGTTCTTTATTGCCGCCGCAGCCAGCAAAAATAAAGGGCAGGGTCAGTAGTAAAACTGCCTGAGAGAGCCTACGTGTTTTGGATGAGGGTTTAATAGACGGGATGGTGAAGCGCATAATGGTCGATTAGGCTGAATTAATGTGAGTGTCTGAAGTTAATTTCAATGATTAAGGGGTCTTTGCGACTCTTATTGGTGGGAGTGACGTTTTGTATAGAAATCGGTTAGGTTTGGCGTTAGAAAAAATTTGTTTTATCCCCGAAACGCCAGTACTAGGTTGTAAATTGCTACCAATCCGAGGATCAGCCAAAGAGCGTGGTTTCCAATAATGGCTAGCCAAAGAAGGGTCAGTCCGATCGAGCCCATGATTCCAATAAACAACCGATCTCCTCTTGTGGTCGGAATGGGTAGAAGTCCTTTCTTACTGCTTCCAGGCGATATGGCGTCCCAGACGGTAAGACCTGTTATCGAAAGGAAGAGCAGTATGAAAAAGGTACTTCCCGCCCAGTTCCATTGCATCCACCTAAATTCGTTTATGATCCATTCCATTTCTTAAACCCTTCCTAATGCGAATCCCTTCGCCATGTAGTTTCGCACGAAATAGACTACCAGTATTCCTGGGATGATGGTGAGTACTCCGGCGCTCGCCAATAGTCCCCATTTGACTCCTTCCGCACCGATTCCAACCGTCAAGGTCACTACCACCGGTTTGGCTTCGGTTAAGGTTATCGCTTTGGCCAGAATCAATTCTACCCAAGAGAAAGTGAAGCAGAAGAAAGCTCCCACGCCGATGCCAGGCGCAATTAGGGGTAGGAAAATGGTACGAAAAAATTGGGGGAATCGATATCCGTCCACAAATGCAGTCTCGTCGATTTCCTTCGGAATTCCACTCATGAATCCTTCTAGTATCCATATTGTCAGCGGCAAATTGAACAGGCAATGAGCTAAGGCCACCGCGAAGTGGGTGTCATAGATGTTGAGCATGTAGTAGAGTTCCGTAAAGGGAACCATGAATACGGCAGCTGGTGCCATCCGGTTGGTCAATAGCCAGAAGAATAAATGATGATCTCCCCTAAAATTCCAACGGGAAAAAGCGTAAGCGGCTGGGATTGCCGCCGCTAATGTCATAACTACGTTTAGCAACACGTAAGTGATGGAATTGAAAAAACTGCTTCGCCAAACCTCAGAGGTAAATATTTCCTTGTAGTTTTCAAAGGTTATCTGCTGGGGAAACAAAGTGAAACTCTGCAGGATTTCCACATCGGTTTTTAAAGAGGTAATTACCATCCAGTAGATCGGTACGAACAAAAGGAGGAAATAAATCGTTAGCGTGATGGATCGCTTTCTCATGCTCGTTTGCCCTCGGGTGGACGGTTTATAAACTGAAACAGTATGTAGCTCATCACAATAACCACGTAGAGATATATGATTGACGACGCTCCCGCGTAGCCAAGTTCATAGGCTTCGGCCTTGCGCGCTACAAACAGACTCATGAACGTAGTGGCGTTTCCAGGACCGCCTCCAGTTAAAAGCAACGGTTCCGAGTAAACCTTGAAGGAATCCATAAAGCGGATCAGCAGTCCGAGAGTCAGAACGGATCGCAGCTTCGGGAGCGTGACGTAACGGAATGTTTTCCAGGTCGAGGCTCCGTCCACTTCGGCGGCCTGGTAGAAGGTTTGCGGGATGGCCTGTAAGCCAGCGTAGGCCAATAGTGCCACGAGCGGAGTCCAATGCCAGACATCGACCAGTAGAATAGTAAGAAACGCGTCTGTGGCGTCGAGGGAAACATTGTATTCATATCCG
>JABITN010000160.1 GCA_018700525.1 Opitutales bacterium | reverse complement strand
GGAGGACTAGGGAGTGTCTGTATAGCCTAAATTTTCAGCCTAACTCGATAAGTTATTGGTCCTATACCAAATTAGATTTCAAATTATAAAATGGTATTACTTGATCACATCACCTGAAAGACCCCACCCATGAAACCCCAAATATCAATCGCTTCTTTTTTAATCGTAGCAGTGCTCTTCGTGGCTAGCGCTTTGACTGCTCAGCAGCGTCCACGACAACCTATTGCGGGAGGCCGAACGATCAATGCCTTGCCCGGCGACACCGTCATTCCCCAGGAGTTCTACATCGAGCGGCCGACGCTCAAGTGCGCGGGCTTCGAATGGTATGTATCCGGCGACGACAACCACGACGCCACCGTGACGGTCCGATTCCGCGAGGTGGGCACCTCCTCCTGGCGTGAGGGTCTGCCGTTGTTGCGCATACAGCGGGAGAAAATATGGGGCCACGAACAGCGGGATGTTTACGAAACGCCAAACATGTTTGCCGGCAGTATTTTCGGACTTGAGCCAGCAACGACCTATGAATGCGAATTCACCATGGCGGACCCTGACGGTCACATCGGTGAGGTGGAAAAATCAGAAACCGTAACCACCAGGTCCGTTCCGAAACCATACGAGCACGGCAACGTCTATCATGTCTATCCTCTGGGGTACGAGGGCCCTCGCGAAGAGCCGGCTTTCACGGGATTGAACGAGGCCTACTACGGCTACAATGGCAGTGGGGACTGGTGGTTGTATTCCGAACCACGGGTGCGACCGGGTGATGTTATCCTAGTCCATACCGGGACCTACAAGGGCAACCGTTATCGTTATGCCGATAAACTCGGGCTCGATTTTCACGGAACTTACGTACTCACCCAGGACGGTACTGCGGAGCGTCCCATCACTATCAAGGCGGCAGGTGATGGCGAAGTGATCTTCGACGGCGATGGGAACTATCGGCTGTTCGATGTCATGGCCGCGGACCACCACTATTTCGAAGGTCTCACTATCATTAACACCGAGATAGCCTTTTATGCAGGGCTCAAGCGGGTCTTGGGTTGCTCAGGGCTTTCAGTCGTGAATTGCAAAATGGACCAAGTAGGCCAGGGCGTAATGACCCACTGGGCTGGTTCGAACGATTTTTATATCGCGGACAATACCATAATCGGCATGCATGACCGCACTCGGGTCCATGGCTGGGCCGGGCTTAAAGATCCCGCGCCCATCACCTCCTACAACGCCATCAAGGTATACGGTCAAGGACATGTGGTTTGCCACAATTACATTGCCTATTACCATGACGGTATCTGCATCGACACCCACGGACGTCCGGAGGGCGGTCCCGGCAAGGAGTGTGCTTCCATCGATATCTACAACAACGACATCTTCCTGATGGCTGATAACTTCATCGAGGCGGACGGCGGCGCGTACAACATACGCATCTTCGAAAACCGTGGCATCAATGTCTACCAATCGGCGTTGAGCGGTCAGCCCGTTTTCGGAGGCCCGGCTTACTATATCAGAAATGTCTGCCATTCGTGGGGAGATTCCCTGAAGTTCGCAGCCCGTCCCACTGGGCTTATTGTCTACAACAATACATTCTGTTCTGAAACAAAACCGTCCCAATACTCCAATGCTCTTTTCCGAAATAATCTGTTCCTTGGACAATTCCCAGACCGCCCAACACTCTCATCGATGAGTTACACCTCTTATACGTCGTTCGATTACAACGGCTATCGGAAAAAGCCAACAGCCAATCCACTGTTTGAGTGGTGTCAGCCGACTGATAGGCTGCAGAACTACACGCTTACATTTCAAAGGGGGCAGAAAAACCCGAGTGGAAGCACCCGTTGGTTTGATTCACTCAAAGCATTCAGCGCAGCAACCGGACAAGAAAAGCATGGTGTCATGCTCGACTACGATGTATTCGAAAAGGTGCGACCACCGGACCCGGATGACCCGTCGCTTGTCTTTCAACTGGAAGAGTTCGATTTCCGACTCCGCGCGGGATCAGCTGCGGTAGATGCAGGATGCGAATTACCCACCTTGACTGAGGGCTTCACCGGAAAGGCTCCCGATCTGGGCGCCTACGAGTACGGCAAACCACTTCCGCTGTACGGTCCGCGTACAAAACAATGAAGCTGAAGTCCTGTGATGCTATAGTTTGCAGAGATCAAGGCCCTCAACCCCTTCGTTACAACCACAAACATGCTCCGATGCGGGACTTCGCCGAGCATCTTGTCGAACAGCGGTTAAAGTGCGCCACCTAAAAGCGATTTAAAAGGCGCCACCTTGAGCGAAGCATTTCCGCTATCATGCGGAATGGCAAACGAGCTCAAGATGGACACGAAACAAGCAATAACCAGCCTTGCGAATCAAGGTTGGTCCCAACGTCGCATAGCGAAGGATCTAGGCGTTCACCGCCGTACGGTGACGCGCCTGATTAAATCGATCGACGATTCAAAAGGCGCCATTTCGATGACCGGCAATGGACCGGGTCGGACGAGCAAATGCGAGCCCTTTCGAGCCTCGATCGAAGCGAAGCTCGAAAGCGGCCTGGACGCCAAGCGCATCTACGAGGACCTGCAGAGCGAAGCGGCGTTCGAGGGTTCGTACGCTTCGGTCCAGCGCTTCGTCAAGGCATTGAGAAGCGTCAACCCCAAACGGGTGTGGCGGATGGAGGTCGAGCCCGGCGAAGAGGCCCAGATCGACTACGGAACGATGATGCTGACCCAAGGCGAGGACGGTCGGCCCAAGCGAACCCAATTGCTTCGCATTACCCTGTCGTTTTCGTGCAAGAGCTACAGCGAGGCGATGCTTCGCCAGGATACGGAGAGCTTCATAAGGGGGTTGGAGAACGCGCTTCGTCACTTCGGCGGGGTTCCCGTAAGGCTGTGTCCGGACAATCTCAAGGCGGCAATCCTAAAGGCCCACTGGCATGATCCGGAAGTCAACCCGAAGCTGCTGTCCTTCGCTCGCCACTACGATACGGCGATCATGCCGACGCGCCCCCGCAGCCCTCAGCACAAGGGCAAGATAGAGCGCAATATTAAGAGTCTCAAACGCGAGCTCAAAGGGCGGAGCTTCAAGAGTCTCGCCGACCTAAACGAATACCTCCGATCCTGGGAATCCAATGTCTCCGACCAGCGGATACACGGAACGACCAAGCGCCAAGTCCAGGAGCATTTCCTTTGCGAGGAGAAGTCCGCTCTGCGGCCGCTTCCCTCGGGCCTGTTTCCCTGCTACCAGGAAGGCCGGCGCAAAGTGGGCCGGGATTGCTACGTCATAGTAGAGGGCGCCTTCTACGACGTTCCCGAACAATACATGGGGCGTCACGTATGGGTTCGCTGGGACGCGCGCATGGTGCGCGTCCTGGACGCTTCGATCGAGTTGATCTGCTCGCATGCTCGGATCGCCGCAGGCAAGTTCACCTCTGTTCTAGGGGCCGACGGCAGGCGCGGCAGCTTCGAGGAGTCCGCCGCCTATTGGCGAAAACGCTGCTCGCGTATCGGCTGCGGCGCCGGCGGATGGGCGGACGGAGTGATCGCCAACCGCGACCAGATGGCCGTTCGCATAATGCAGGGCCTGGTGTCCATGACGGGCAAATACAGCAAGAATCAAATCGAGAAGGCCTGCGTCAAGGCGGCCCTTCACGGACAGTATCGACTGAGCGATCTCAAAAGCTGGATATCGAGTCCGCAGAACCAGGAAAGCTTCAGCTTCATGGAAAGCCACGAGATCATCCGGCAGCCCGGAAGCTACGACCAGAGCATCGGAAGCAAGGAACTTTTCGACGGCAATTAGCCGTATCCACAAAAACAATAGCGACTAAGGAAAAACATATGAAAGAAACGATAATGAAACGCCTGGCAAAGCTACGGCTTTCCGGAATGGCATCGACCCTGGATCTTCGGCTGCAGGAAGCGCGGGGCAATGATCTCGATCATCTCGAGTTCCTCGAACTCGCCCTGCAGGACGAGCTCGACATCCGCGAGCAACGCTCGATCGAACGCCGGGTGAAGCTGGCCGCGTTCCGCGAGCCCCGCTCGCTGGAGAGCTTCGACTTCTCCTTCAATACAAGCATCGATCGCAAGATCGTCTTCGACCTCGCCGCCGGGCGTTTCGTCGAGCAAGCCCACGACGTCCTACTTATCGGTCCGCCCGGAGTCGGCAAAAGCCACTTGGCCCAAGCCATCGGCCAATCGCTAATAAAGGCGGGAAAGACGGTGCTCTACCGATCGATTTTCGACGTCGTGGCCGAGCTTATGGAGGACGACCTGATGATCCGGCATAAGAAGATAATGACCCGCTATCTCAAATGCGATCTGCTGATAATCGACGACATGGGCATCAAGCAGCTACCGCCCAAATCCGGCGAATATCTCTTCGAAATCGTGATGCGCCGTTATGAAGTGAAATCCACTATGATGACCTCTAATCGACCCTTGGAAGAATGGGGCAAGCTAATAGGCGACGTGCCCGCCGCCACGGCTATCCTAGACCGCTTCCTGCACCACGCTCAACTCATCAAGATCAAAGGTAAAAGCTACCGAATGAGAAATCAGGCTTGCCCTCAAACCGCATAAAACCCATGAAAAAACACTCGCTCAGGTGGCGCCTTTTGAACCGATGACGGGTGGCGCACTTTGAACCGCTTTTTGACACAAACAAGCACTGCCCCTGCGAGAGTGTGCAAAGCCCCCCACGCGGGTACAGGCAAGACCGGAAAAAGAGCATGAGCCGCAACACCACAGGC
>JABITN010000062.1 GCA_018700525.1 Opitutales bacterium | reverse complement strand
TCCATAGCCTAGGCCAAGCAGCCTCCGTCGATGGCAGCCGCCCTAACATCGTGTTCATGCTGGCCGACGATATGGGCTGGAACGAAGTAGGCTTCAACGGCGGCAACCCCGAGTTGACTCCAAACATGGACCGCCTGAGAGCCGATGGACTCAAACTCACTCAATTCTATTCTCACGCGGTTTGCGCCCCAACCCGGGCAGCTTTCTTGACGGGCCGCTTCGCTTTCCGCACTTGGAGCGATTGGCGCTCAGAAGATTTCGGAAAGCCTAGCTACCTGGAAAAACTAGACCTTACCTTGCCAATTAATGAACGCGGAGAGGAAACACGCCGCATTCATGCTCTCGATACAAACGAACGCACTATCGCCGAAGCACTAAGAGACGTCGGCTATCGCACTTCCCTAGTGGGCAAATGGCATTGCGGTGAATGGTTGCCGGAGCATCTCCCGATGGGTCAGGGCTTCGCAACGCAATACGGACATTATGCATGGGGCATCGACTACAACAACTACACGATTCCACACAACGCCCCCGCTCGCTACGCGGTCTACGACTGGCATCGAAACCAAGAACCAATCTTCGAGCAAGGCTACACAACCGATCTTATCGCCAATGAAACCGTACGCCTCATCGCTGACCATGACAAAGACAAGAAACGGTCAAAACAGCCGTTCTTCATTTACGTCCCATTTAACGCAGTCCACGGACCGCTCGAAGAAATCCCTCGCTACACCAACAAATACGAAAAACGTTACGCCGCTCTCAAATGCCTAGACGATGCGATCGGTCGCATTGTCGGCGCAGTCGATCAATACGGATACACGAACGACACGCTCGTCATTTTCGCCAACGACAACGGCGGCCTACGCGAAGAAATGAATGCGCCCTATCGCGGAACTAAGAACACGAATTACGAAGGTGGCGTACGCGTCCCCTGCGTCATGCGCTGGCCAGGCAAACTCGAAGCCAACAGCTCCAATGATGGCCTTATGCACATTGTCGACTTCTACAACACGTTCATTACGCTCGCCGGCGGAAGCATGAAACAAAAACGAAAAGTAGACGGTATCGATATGACCGACACCATTTTTTCTGGCAAATCAAGCAAGCGTGACGAAATCATTTTCGAAGTATCCGGCAGCGTTCGTTTTCCTGCTATCCGAAAGGGTGACTACAAACTAGTCGGTGAAGAACTCTACAACATCGTTACCGATCCTAGCGAAAAGGAAAACATCGCCGCAGTGCATCCCCAAATTGTCGAACGCCTCTCGAAACGCGTAGCCCAAGTTGGGGACGAACGTCCACCCATGCCAGATATGACCCTACTTATGGATCCCCCACTCCCTTGGGTTTATGGGCAAAACGAAAATGTAAACGCACCCGAATGGATCAAAGAAGCAGTCGGGAAAGTCCGAGCAACTCAGCCCAAGGAATGGGCTCCTGGAACCACGCCTTGGCCTCAAGCTCCCAAGGACGGCATTATCATCTACACCGGCGACGGACGCTAAAGCAATAGTAGCACAGGCATTTTTCCTGTGAAGAAACAGGCTGGAAGCCTGTACTACTTTTCATCTTCCAACGTTGGATCATTCCAAAATCCTGTCTTGCCACTGCAATCCCTTCGGATTGCAATCTTTGGCAATGACATGGCTCACCCCTTTTCCATATCGTTGCGCTAAGGCTCTCGCCCTCCTAGCCAGCTTTTCCACAATTTTCATTTCCTTCGCCGAGGACGAAGCGAAAGAACCCGACTCAAAAAAGGAGGAAACCCCAGCTTGGGACATCGAAAATCCACCTGGCCCCACGCACGATCAGGCAATCGACGTTACCGAGGGCACCTGGATCAGCCTAGACGTTAGTCCCGACGGCAAAGAAATCGTTTTCGACCTTCTTGGCGATCTCTACCGAATGCCAATCAGCGGAGCAGATGGCTCCAATGGCATCCATCCCGAAAGGCTTACCAAAGGAATGGCTTGGGATATGCAACCACGCTACAGTCCTGACGGCAAAACCATAGCATTCACCAGCGACCGAACGGGCAAAAGTAAATTGGCTGGAGACAATATTTGGCTAATCAAACCGGAAGACGACTCATTATCTCAAATAACCGATGAATCGTACCAGTTGCTCAATGGACCCGCCTGGTCACCAGACGGCAACTACATCGTAGCTCGCAAGCACTTCACAAGTCGTCGCTCTCTCGGAGCTGGCGAGATGTGGCTCTACCACAAAAGCGGTGTCGATTCCAATGCTCAAGGCGGCGTACAGCTGACTAAAAAGCCAACCGAACAGAAGGACGTAAACGAACCGATTTTTTCCCCAGACGGCAAATACCTCTATTACTCGCAAGATGTCAGCCCAGGCAGTGAATTCGAATACAGCAAAGATCCCCACAAGCAAATCTATGCGATCAAGCGAATAGAACTAGCGACCGATGAAACCGAATCCTACATCACTGGTCCCGGAGGAGCCTGCCGTCCAACTCCTTCTCCGGACGGTAAAATAATTGCATTCGTCCGACGCGTAGACGGAAAAACAGGCCTACACCTTTTCGATACTGAAACGGGAGCTATCCGATTGCTAAACGATCAGCTTGAACGCGACATGCAGGAGACTTGGGCGATCCACGGAGTCTACCCTTCCTTCGAATGGACTCCAGACGGTGAATACATCGTCATCTGGGCACGCGGAAAAATCCGCAAAATAAGTGTAACTGACGGCAGCGATACCATCATTCCATTTCACATCCAAGACGAGCGCCGCGTATCCGAAGCCCTTCGAAATCCGGTCGCAGTGGCTCCAGAAGAATTTGACGTGCGAATGCTTCGCTGGACACAAGTCACACCCGACGGCAGTCAAGTCCTATTTCAAGCCCTGGGACATCTCTACGTTCGCAATTTGCCAAACGGCGAGGCAAAACGACTCACCGATCAAACCGAACATTTCGAAATGTTTCCCAACTTGTCCAGAGATGGCCGATACGTCGTCTACACTACTTGGAACGACGAAGAACTTGGTAGCGTACGAGTGGCTTCTCTCGAACGAGAGACTAACCAGGAAGATTGGATCGTCACTCAAGACCCGGGCCACTATACGCAACCTGTTTTCTCGCCGGATGGGCAAACTATTCTCTTTAGTCGCGTAGGTGGTGGACTCATCCGTTCATCACTCTGGTCGCGTGAACAAGGCATTTATCGAATTCCAGCACGTGGTGGCGAAGCCAAACGTATCCTCAAAAAAGGTAACGACCCGCAATTCGGAGCCATCAATGACCGCTTCTTCTATCAACAAGCAAAGCGTGAAAAAGATGCGGACAATCGAGTCTTTGTTTCCGTAGACATGGATGGCAAAGAACCACAAACTCACTACACAAGCAAATGGGCGACTGATTACCAAATTTCTCCCGATGGCAAGTGGCTCGCTTTCGTCGAACGCTTCAACGTATACGTCGCTCCCTTCGTTGCGACTAGTCGATCCATACTCGTTGGTCCCAAAGGAAAAACGCTACCTATCGCCCAAGTCAGCGAAGAGGCGGGCATTTCCATCCGTTTTTCAGGCGATAGCCAACGCCTTCATTGGTCGCTCGGCCCCAATCTCTTCACAAGAGAACTCGCAAGCGCCTACGCATTCCTAAACAATGGTGCGAAAGTCACTCCGGAAGAGTCGATTATCGAACAAGCTATTGGCTTCAAAGCCGCACATGCAAAGCCAGACACGACCATTGCTTTAGTCGGTGCCAAGATTGTCACCATGGGCGAAGACGGAACCATTGAAGATGGGACCATCGTCATTGAAGGAAATCGAATCACTCGAATTGGGAAGCGATCGAAAATAAAGGTTCCCAAGAAAGCGAAAATCGTCGATGTATTCAATCAAGTCATCCTTCCTGGTTTTGTGGATACGCATGCACACGGCTCCCAAGCCACCCATGGCATTATTCCTCAAAACAACTGGGTCGACAAAGCTCGATTATCTTTCGGGGTAACGACAATCCACAACCCCTCAAGCGATACCGAAACCATTTTCGCATCGAGCGAGCTGGGCAAAATTGGTCTCCTCACCGCTCCGCGCATATTTTCCACAGGAACCATTCTTTACGGAGCAACTGGTTCATACAAAGCCGAGGTTAAATCCCTAAAAGACGCCCAATTCCACCTGGGTCGCATGAAATCAGTCGGAGCTATCAGTGTTAAAAGCTACAATCAGCCGCGACGCGATCAGCGTCAGCAAATAATAGCCGCCGCACGTGAAAAAGAAATGATGGTGGTACCCGAAGGCGGTTCGACTTTCATGCACAACTTAACCATGATCGTAGATGGCCACACAGGCATCGAGCACACCATGCCGGTTCAGTACATCTATGACGATGTCCTCGATCTCTGGCGCGGAACGGGAGTTGGTTACACCCCCACGCTCTCCGTCGCTTACGGCGGCCTCTGGGGCGAGAACTACTGGTACGCCCACGACGACCTTTGGACACATTCTCGACTCAATGCATTCATACCACCTCACATTCTCCAGCCAAAATCGCGTCGTCCAATTAAAGCCCATGAGGATGACTACAATCACATGGACGTCGCCACCATCGCCAAAGCCAGCTTCGACCAAGGCGGCCTCGTCCAAGCCGGTGGCCATGGCCAGCTAAATGGAATCTGCACCCATTGGGAAATCTGGAGTTTCGTACAAGGCGGCATGACACCAGAAGAAGCCCTCACCTGCGGCACGTTATACGGAGCGAAGTATCTTGGCCTCGATGGCGAAATCGGCTCATTGGAAAAAGGAAAACTCGCCGACCTCATTGTCATCGAAAAAGGATTCGACCCGACAAAGAACATTCGTCACAGCGAACGTATCCAATACACCATGGCAAACGGAAAGCTATTCAACGCAGCCACCATGACCGAATACGGAACCCAAGAGCCAGCACAGCCCAATTTCTTCTGGCAAAACGGAAACCAAGGAATTGGCATTCCAATTCCCCAAGCCGAAAACTGCGTCGCTTGTCCCGCTGGACATGCTCACCTGTGGTAGGGCCGGAACGAGTGCCAGCCCTACGATTGACTAGGACTTAGAGACTGTTAAATAAGCCAGTGTAGGCAGCATAACAATCTTCGACTTATTTATCAGTCTCCTAGATCCAAATAAATTTTCAATACATGACTTCAGAAGATCTTCACCATTCGCTTTGCAAGATTGACGGAAAGCCGTATCCTGCATATAAGAACATACGAGGAAGCTATAAATTCAATAAGTTCACCTTGTCAATCGAGCGCGTACAAGGCGACCCCTTCGCCTCCCCATCTCGACTTTCTATTCGCATCGATCATCGAAGCTCCTTGATCGATTCCAGCTTATTCTCCAACGCATCCCGTCGCACAGGATCGGAAACCTATCTAGCTCGCTCCTTTTCTGCAGCCTGTCGACACGGGCAAACGTCACTCGGATCCGGAAAATCCGGACGCCTCGAGATCGATACTCCAGTTCAAGAAATCCTAAAGCGAACCTGCGTCGAAATCGGCAAAACCGAAACAATCGTCCGCTTCTCAGTCGGTCTCCCGGCGAATGGACGGCGAATCCTCGGGAAAGCCGCAATTGGACTACTAACCGAAACGCTCCCAGAAATAGTGTCACAGGCTCTCGTACTATCGAAAAATGATAAAACCGACATCAATTCATTCGCCGATACCAATGAAGATGCTGATCACCTACGCTCGCAGTTAGAGGATCATCGTCTAGTCGCGTTTATTGCGGACGGAGCTATCCTACCCCGAGCATCAGGTATCGACCAGCATCCGCTTTCCAATGCGGTTCCATTCGAATCGCCGGCGTCCCAACGCGTTCGTCTAACTGTTCCTCACGCGGGAGAGATTTCTGGAATGGGAATATCCGATGGAATCACCCTCATCGTCGGTGGAGGTTATCACGGCAAATCCACCCTGCTCAATGCCATCGAACGCGGCGTCTACAATCATATCCCAGGCGATGGGCGCGAACAAGTCGTAGCTCGAAAGGACGCTACTAAAGTTCGAGCTGAAGATGCTCGCTCAGTCGCTTCAGTCGACCTCTCTCCATTCATTAACAATTTGCCCGGAGATAAAGATACTCAAAACTTCACCACAGAGAACGCCTCGGGTTCAACTTCACAGGCCGCTAGCATTATCGAAACCCTAGAAACCGGCTCGCACGCCCTGCTGATCGACGAAGATATTTCCGCCACCAATTTTCTAATACGCGATGCTCGCATGCAACAGCTCATCGCTCCAGAAAAAGAGCCCATCACCCCTTTTGTCCAACGCGTCCGCTCGCTCTACGATCAATACCGAGTCTCCACAATCCTAGTACTAGGAGGCTCTGGCGACTACTTCGAACCGGCCCATCGCGTCATCGCCTTAGACAACTATCTACCCAAGGACCTAACTCCCCAGGCAAAAGCCCTCTGCGGAGACGATTTCTCAATTTCACCATCAACCGAAGAAACGACGCCATTTAATATTGGAATAGCCAAACGATTCGCTGATTCCTCATCAATAAATCCCTACAAACACGCTGTTCCCTACAGAGGATCGAGGCATGGTGGGCATCGCCAACAACGCCCACCCCGCAAAAACATCAAAGCGCAAAACACGCGTTCACTAATCTTCGGAACCCAAGAAATTGACCTATCCCTCCTCTCCCAACTCGTTAACCCATCCCAAACTCGAACAATCGGAGCTGCCCTCGCCTATGCCTGCGAGAATAAACTCTTCAATGATCAATCGATTATCCAAGCGCTTGAGACTATTGTAGCACTCATGGACGAAAAAGGCCTCTCAGCCCTCGACGGAAACGACCTAGCCGAAATCCGTATCCAGGAACTTATGGCTGCCCTCAATCGGCTCAGGACGTTGAAAATCAGAAAACTCGGAATACCCACCGAAGCACCCTAAAGGTAGCGACCGATCTTCGAGCGGCCATATTCCGCTATTATCGAAAACCACGCGAGTCCTTGGCGTAGCTACGCCAACACGCTCCTTCTAAAGTAAAAAAACTCTACGCAATACGCACAGAGTCTTTACAAAAAACCGTTTGGAAGGAACGTCGATCAACCAACGGCAATCTGCTTCATCGCCGTCATATGACCACGCAATATCGCGCCAACCGCTTCGACAGGATGATTGCGAATGGCAGCGTTCACTTCGATGAGACGCTGGTTGTCCACTTGATTGTCGGCCACGTCGAGACCCTTGCCAATCACATCGACATTCACGCCCTTCATAAAATCGCCCAAAAGCGGCTCTGCTACATTCGAGAACAGGTAGCATCCATACTCAGCTGTATCCGAAATTACCTTATTCATTTCGTAGAGCTTCTTGCGACCGATCAAATTCGCGATAAGCGGCGTTTCATGCAAAGACTCGTAGTAAGCCGATTCCGCTTTGATGCCAGCATTGGTCATCGCTTCGAACGCCAACTCAACTCCGGCACGAACCATCGCTACCATGAGAATGCCTTTATCGTAATACTCTTGCTCGCCGATCTCGACATCCGCAGGAACTGACTTTTCGAAAGCCGACCCGTTAGTCGCTTCGCGCCATCCCAACAAATCCTTATCGTCATTATCCCAGTCCGCCATCATTCCCGACGAGAACGCGCCGCTCATAATGTCTTCTTGATGCTTGTCGAACAGATCGCGCATGATGTCCTTCAACTGCTCGGAAAGCTCGAAAGCCTTGAGCTTCGCTGGATTGCTTAAGCGATCCATCATGTTGGTGATGCCACCATGCTTCAGCGATTCGCAAATTGTATCGAAAGCGTGCTGAACGTACTTGCTCGCCCAACCTGCGTCCATGCCTTGCTCGATCATCTTATCGTAGCAGAGTAGCGAACCCGCTTGTAGCATTCCGCAAAGAATCGTCTGCTCGCCCATAAGATCGGACTTCACTTCCGCAATGAAGCTCGACTCGAGACATCCGGCGCGGTCTCCGCCCGTTCCTGCTGCGTAGGCTTTAGCAATATCCCAACCTTCGCCATTCGGATCGTTTTCCGTGTGAACCGCCAAAAGAGTCGGAACGCCAAAGCCGCGCTTGTACTCTTCACGCACTTCCGTGCCTGGGCTCTTTGGAGCGACCATAACCACGGTTAGATCCTCACGGACATTGGCGCCTTCTTCAACGATGTTGAATCCGTGACTGTAAGAGAGACAAGCTCCATGCTTCATGTGAGGCTGAACGGCTTCAACAACTGCAGCATGCTGCTTATCTGGAGTAAGGTTCAAAACGAGGTCCGCCGTTGGCAGCAACTCATCATAAGTGCCCACTGTAAATCCGTTTTCCGAAGCGTTCTTCCACGATTGGCGTTTTTCCTCGATAGCAGAGGCGCGCAAAGTGTAGCTAACGTCCAAACCGGAATCGCGTAGATTCAAACCTTGGTTCAGACCTTGGGCTCCGCATCCCACGATGACGATCTTTTTGCCCTTCAGCGCTTCCACGCCATTGAACTCCGAGCTATCCATGAAGCGGCAGCGGCCGAGTTGTTCCAATTTCTGAGCCAATGTCAGAGTGTTAAAGTAGTTTTTTCTGCTCATCGCGAGATCCGGTAAAAATAGAATCGCAGACCCTATGCAGGTAGCGCCACCCTCGTAAAGGGCAATTTTAGTCCTGAACGACTGGCAAGGGCTATTTCTTCGCTCTATCCGTTTTCGAAACAAGTTTCTTCCACAAAAAGCTTCCCAGGTTGGCCGTTTTCCAATCGTCTTCATCCTACATGCTCCTCGAAAATCTAAGATGCCGAAGCCTCCGCATAGATCGTTGGGAGACGAATCCTGGAGAAATCTGGTGTCTGATCGGCGGAAACGCTTCCGGCAAAAGCCTGCTAGCCTCTGTCCTTAGCGGCGATTCCACTCCAGAAAACGGCTCCATAGAACAACTCCCCAAACGAGTCAGCTGGGCATCCTTCGAAGTCCAGCAATCGACCTACGAGGCTGAGATCGAGAACGACGACACTGACTACCTCGATCGGATCGACCACGGTTCTACGGGCCTCCAAATCCTTCTCCAATCGGGAGCCGATGAATCCCAAGCTCGCGATTTCGCAAGCAAGCTGCGCGTCGATTACATCCTCGACCGAGGTTACAAGCTGCTGTCGAGCGGCGAAGCCCGAAAGTTACTTCTTCTAAAAGATATCCTTTCGAACCCCGATCTGCTCATCCTCGACGAACCTTTCGAAGGACTCGATACGGTTTCTCGCGAAGAACTGACCTCGCTTTGCCAAAGCCTCGTCGACGAAGGTCATGACCTGCTCTTTCTCGCCAACCGAATCGACGACATCCCGCCCTGCTCAACTCACTTAGGCATTCTGCAACGTGGTCAACTAATCGCTGCAGGTCCCAAAGCAATCATCGAAAGCCAACCTGAGATTCGACAAATCCTTACTCTCGACGCTGCAAATATTCCGGACCTCCCACCGCCTCCCCCTGGCAACGCGCCCGTATTCGACACGATTGCTCGCATGACCCAATGCCGTGTCCAATACGGTGACGAAATTCAATTCGAAGACTTCGACTGGAAACTCAACTCGGGAGAGCACACCATCATAACCGGTCCCAACGGAGCGGGAAAATCCACCTTGCTCCAACTGCTTTCCGGCGACCATCCGCAATGCTACAGCAACGATCTCCAGATTTTCGATTTCCAACGAGGGTCCGGCGAGAGCATCTGGGAAATAAAAAAACATATCGGGATCATCTCCGCATCCCTGCATCGCGATTATCGAGCTCCTGGCAATGCGCTCACGACCATTGTATCCGGATTCTACGACAGCATCGGTCTCTATCAACAAGCGACCGAAGCCCAGCGCCAGCTAGCTCTCCAATGGCTCGAGGTCATGGGTCTATCCGATCAAGCCAACACCTATTTTCGTCAACTTTCCTGGGGGCATCAACGCCTCGTGCTGATCGCCCGTGGACTCATAAAACAACCGTCACTCCTCATCCTCGACGAACCCACGCAAGGGCTTGACGACCTTAACCGTCACCTCGTCCTAGCCTTTATCGAAAAGCTTGCTGCGCTAAAACGCACAACTCTGCTATTCGTAAGTCATCGTAAAGACGAAAGCCTCAAACTATTTAAAAACCAGATCAATTTTACCCCTTCAGAAAAAGAAGGTGTCCATTTCGATGTTATCTGTGAGAAAAACTCTTAATTTAAGATGTAGCGGCCGACCTCCGAGCGGCTACAGGAGCAATCATCTTCTTGATATGGCCGCTCAGAGATCGGCCGTTACCTTATTAAAGCACTGAGATTCTGAGATCTCAAGGATTTCGAAACGTCACTCTATCTTCGCGGCTCCAATCGTTGTGTCCACCCTCGATCAAAGTTAATTCCGAATTCGGAACCGATTACACAATTGCTTGCTCGTGACTGACAGGGATAATCGTATCCAATTTAGCTCCGAATATATCGACAGGACCTTTGTATCCAGAAAGAGAATCCACATTATTCCAGTTCGACTTCAAAACGAGATTCACAATCACTGATGGGAATTTCTCTTTCGCCACGGACGACAAAACATCGAAAGGCACTACAAGCGCAACTTTGTCAGGAGGGGAATTCAGCGAAGCGAGATAACACGCTCCGCCGCTTCCAATCGATTCTCCAGCCACGCAAACCGGAGTCCCCGGAAACCGTTCCCTCAACTCCCAATAAGCTTCCTCCGCCGCCTCGTTAAACGATTTTCGTGAAGGCTTTCCTGAACGATTACCATAACCTGGATACTCGAGAATAAACACTGAGTCCTCAATAGATAAGCAGTGGATTACATACTCGCGATCAGCGACCTGGCCCCGATTTCCATGAATCAAAAGCCAAACATTTTTAGGCGACTCAACCAGGCACGAAAAACCGATAAGCCTATTAACCTTCACCCAGGGCTGCAGGCTATTGGTATCCTCCCCATGGCTTGGATAAACGATAAAATACGCTCAATCGATGCACACCCAATACTAAGCAGCAATAAGACAACGGCAATAACAACATCGATTATCCTAACCTTTATTACCACTACACGAAACGCGGATCCTTTACCGAAACAACAAAGCGTTTTCCTAAGCCCCCTTCTTTTCATCCGGTTTTTTTCCGGGAGGTAGGAGTTTTAGGATCGCTTGCTGCTTCAGGTACCATTCGTGCAAAGAACGTGAGAGCATCGAATCCTCAAATTTTTTGAAGTGTCCAATATTCAACGAATCTTCGACGCGGGAGCCGCCTTTTGGGCGCAGGCAAAACTATTTAGGAGCAGCAAAGCCAGGGTTAGAAGCCGGAGTAATTTCATCGGAGCGGATTGTTACCCTTAATTCGCAAGAAATCACATTCAAAATACCCCTTTATCATCCGGGTATCGCAAATAGAATCCGCTATGAAAACCTCGAAATCCAACAGCCGAATACAACTAGGAAATTAGCGAACTGAGTTAGCTCGCTTTGCCGAGAAGCTCATCGATCTCGTGACCGATCTCAGCGCAGCCGAAGGGTTTATGGAAAAAGGCTGAAAACCCGGCCCGATAACTATCTCGAGGGGAGATCTTCGCGCTCCCTGTCATTAGAATAGCTGGAATAGATTCTTCATTATCGTTAACCGTGTTCACAATATCCAATCCAGTACCGTCCTCTAAATTGAAGTCGGTCACCATAGCGCTAAATCGGCAAGTATCGTTTTCGTAAGTACCCAAGGCCTCTTCTACAAAATGCGCACCCGTAACGGTATATCCCATTTCCGCCAGTGCCATTTTCATCATCGACCGAATCATTGGTTCATCGTCTATTACTAGGATTTCTTCCATTTGCCTCTGCCCCTTTTTTCAAGCCAACTATGATTGCCTCCCTCCCACAGAAAAACACCTTAGTGTCGTCAATTAATTGTATATTCTTTGACCACTCAAACTGGAAAAAGCTCCATTTCTCACTCAAATACATGAAAACCCAGCATTTCAGGGAATTTTTAAATAAAAAAAGCGACCCTCATAGAGGGTCGCTTTGAAATTTTCAAACGGCGTTTGAGACGCGGACTACATCATACCGCCCATACCGCCCATACCACCGTGGTCATGTCCACCGCCAGCAGGAGCTGCTTCCTTTTCAGGAATATCGGTGATCATACATTCGGTAGTGAGGAGCAGGCCGGAGATCGAAGCTGCATTCTGAAGAGCGGAGCGCGTAACCTTAGTCGGGTCAACAACGCCTGCACCGAGCAAGTCTTCGTATACATCAGTCGCTACATTGTATCCAATATTTCCTTCGCTAGCGAGGATTTCCTTAACAACAACGGAACCTTCAACACCTGCGTTTTCACAGAGCTGACGAATTGGACCAGCAACAGCAGTCTTGATGATCTGCGCGCCGATTGCTTCGTCACCCTCGAGCGAAAGAGAATCGATTGCTTGAGCCGCACGGATCAAAGCAACACCGCCACCAGGGACAATACCTTCTTCAACCGCAGCACGAGTTGCATGCAATGCATCTTCAACACGAGCCTTCTTTTCTTTCATTTCCGGCTCAGTCGCTGCTCCGACGCTGATTACTGCAACACCGCCCGCAAGTTTGGCGAGGCGTTCTTGCAGTTTTTCGCGATCGTAGTCCGAAGATGTTTCTTCGATTTGACGACGGATTTGCTTAACGCGGCCTTGGATGTCGTTTGCAGACCCTCCGCCTTCGACGATAGTCGTGTTTTCCTTGTCGATTTTGACGCTCTTAGCTTGTCCGAGATCGCTGAGTTCAACGTTCTCAAGCTTGATGCCGAGATCTTCGGTAATGCAACGCGCACCCGTTAGGATCGCGATATCTTCGAGCATCGCTTTGCGACGATCGCCGAAACCAGGAGCTTTAACCGCACAAACGTTCAACGTGCCGCGGATCTTGTTAACTACAAGAGCAGCCAATGCTTCGCCTTCGATATCTTCAGCGATGATGAGGAATGGCTTTCCAGACTTAGCAACTCCTTGGAGAAGTGGAAGCAAGTCGTTAAGAGCGCTGATCTTCTTCTCATGAATGAGGATGTATGCATCTTCTAAAGACACTTCCATCGACTCGCTATCGGTCACGAAGTAAGGAGAAAGGTAACCCTTGTCAAACTGCATACCTTCGACAACGTCGAGTGACGTTTCGATGGACTTAGCTTCTTCAACAGTGATCGTTCCATCCTTGCCGACTTTATCCATCGCATCTGCGATGATGTCGCCAATAGCTTCGTCCCAGTTTGCAGAAACGGTCGCAACTTGCTTCACTTCTTCGCGAGACTCAACAGCCTTGGAAAGCTTGTTCAATTCTGCAACGGCAGCTTCTACGGCCTTCTCAATACCGCGTTTCAAGTAGATTGGGTTCGAGCCAGCTGTTACGTTCTTCAATCCTGCGCGGTAAATGCTTTCCGCGAGTACTGTAGCAGTCGTTGTTCCGTCGCCAGCCGCATCAGAAGTCTTGGAAGCGACTTCGCGAACCATCTGAGCGCCCATGTTTTCGTACGCGTCAGGCAATTCGATTTCCTTAGCAACGGTAACACCGTCCTTGGTTACGGTTGGAGAACCGAACTTCTTATCGATAACAACGTTACGGCCTTTCGGGCCTAGCGTTACCTTAACTGCTCTCGCAAGCGTTTCAACGCCACGGAGAATGCTCTGACGAGCTACTTCATCAAATATCAATTGTTTAGCCATTGTAATTATTTTCTAAATACTGTTGGTTATTTGGTCTACCGATTTCGATTATGACTCGATAATACCGAGAATATCGTCTTCACGGACCAAAAGGTAGGTTTCGCCATCGATCTTTACTTCGCTGCCGCCATACTTGCTTGTGAGAACGCGATCGCCAACTTTTACGTTGAACGGAACTGCTTTCCCATCGCTGTCTTTGGCGCCAGTGCCGAGTGCGATAACTTCAGCCTCTTGTGGCTTTTCCTTTGCGGAGTCCGGGATGATGATACCATCGCGAACTTGTTCGTCTTCGTCTGCGTGCTTGATTAACACGCGATCTCCTAGTGGTTTTACTTTAACTGCGCTCATAATTGAGTTTTTATTATTAGATTACTTTGGGTTAAATAGAATTGTTGGTGGTTAGAGCAAGCGGCACTTTCCCATATAAGGAGAACGCTACTTGAAAATGGGATACGCCTACTTTTTCTCTTCGTCATCCTCGACGACTTCAAAGTCTGCATCGACTACATCAGCTTGCTTAGGCTCGCCTCGAGGCGCGTCCCCATCCTCGGAAGGAGGAGGACCGCCAGCTGCACCAGCCATATCGCCCATGTCCGGCATGCCACCATCGGCGGCTGCGGCTTGGTAAAGATCCGCGCCGAGCTTGCTTAGATTTTCGAGAGCCTCCTTCATCTTATCCGAATCTCCGCTTTCCAACGCCGTTTTGGCATCGGTAATCGCAGCTTCGATCGGAGCCTTCTTATCGGCTGGAAGTTTATCCCCAGATTCGCTCAGCATCTTCTCCATCTGATAAATAGTGCTGTCTAGCTGGTTCTTATTCTCAACCTGCTCCTTAACCTTCTTGTCCTCTTCGGCGTGAAGCTCAGCTTCCTTGGTCATCTTATCGATGTCATCCTCGGATAGGCCACCTGATCCAGTGATCGTGATGCTCTGGTCTTTTCCAGTGCCCTTGTCCTTAGCGGAAACGTTTAGAATACCATTGGCATCGATATCGAAAGTCACCTCGATTTGAGGCGTGCCTCGAGGAGCTGGCGGAATACTGTCCAAGTGGAAAGTACCAAGAACTTTGTTGTCGCCGGCCATCGGGCGCTCGCCTTGCAAGACTTTGATTTCAACCGAAGGCTGATTGTCCGCGTAGGTAGAGAACGTTTGCGACTTCTTCGCAGGAATCGTCGTATTGCGTGGTATCATCGCGGTGGATACTCCACCAGCAGTCTCGATACCGAGAGTCAGAGGCGTCACATCGAGTAGTAGAACATCGCGAACGTCGCCCTTGAGCACTGCCCCTTGAATGCCTGCGCCAATCGCAACCACTTCATCAGGATTCACGCCTTGGTGCGGCTTTTTGCCAGCAAGTTCTTCGGCGATCTCGAACACCTTGGGCATACGCGTCATACCGCCCACGAGTACGAGCTCGTCGATTTCAGAAGCGGACAACTCAGCATCGCGCAAGCAACTCTCGAAAGGAACGCGGCAACGAGCGAAAAGATCGTCGGTAATTTGCTCGAGCTTCGCCCGGGTCAACTGAACGTTAAGGTGCTTCGGACCAGTCGCGTCTGCGGTGATGAACGGCAGATTAACATCGAAGGTCGTTGCAGACGAAAGAGCGATCTTCGCTTTTTCGCCTTCTTCTTTAAGACGCTGCAGCGCCATTGGGTCGCCCTTCAGATCGATACCATTCTCGGTTTTGAATTCTTCCACCATCCAATTGATGATAGCGGTGTCCCAATTGTCTCCACCTAACATGGTGTCGCCATTGGTAGCCTTCACTTCGAAAACGCCGTCTCCGATTTCGAGAATCGAAACGTCGAACGTACCCCCACCTAAGTCGAATACCGAGATCTTCTCGTCGCTCTTCTTATCGAGTCCGTAAGCGAGCGATGCCGCGGTAGGTTCATTGATAATACGAAGTACATCGAGACCGGCGATCTTGCCCGCGTCTTTCGTCGCTTGGCGTTGGCTGTCATTAAAGTAGGCCGGAACGGTAAGCACTGCTTCGGTGATCGATTCGCCCAAGTACGCTTCCGCATCGGATTTCAGCTTCGCGAGAACGAAAGAAGCAATTTGCTGCGGCGCGAACTGCTCCGTCTTATCGCCTACCTGACATTCGATGAAAGCATCTCCATTATCAGCTTTTACAATGCTGAAAGGAATGCCCGCAGCCTCGTCTTCGATTTCCGCGAATTTACGACCAATTAGTCGTTTTGCCGAAAAAATTGTATTCTTAGGATTGGTAACCGCTTGTCGCTTGGCCGCTTGACCAACCAGCCTTTCGCCGGTTTTCGTAAACGCCACAATCGATGGCGTCGTGCGAGCTCCTTCTGCATTGGGAACGACGACTGGCTCATCGCCATCCATCACTGCCATGCAGGAGTTAGTGGTACCTAAATCTATTCCTAGTACTCGTCCCATGTCTCCCCTCTAGCAAACCTCATACCAAAGCTCATAAAAAAGATTCTAACCCATTATGATCAATGTCTTACAAACAAATAAGCTATGCGAAACCAGATCCTCCGAGTCAAAATACGGCCATTGTGTCACACCCATGTCACACCTCAGTAAAATTGGGACAAAATGAAGTGACCCAGTTAAGCCCCTCTCAAATGCTGCCGTTTTTTAGCGAGAATCGCGGTCACTGCCTTTAATGGAAGCGTATTGATCACATTCTCCGGCGACAACCAACCTTTCCGGGCGGCATTCACCCCAGCCTCCACGAAATCGAAATGATCCGGAGCATGAGCATCCGGATTGATGCTGGTCAAAAGCCCTTTTTCCGCAGCCTTCCTCCAAAAACGCCAATCCATATCGAGTCGGTAAGGATTAGCATTCAGTTCAATGATAACATCGTTAGCGATCGCCGCATCGACGACTTTCGCTACATCGAGCTGATAGGATTCCCGTCTGAGCAAAAGCCTTCCGCTTAAGTGCCCCAACATCGTAGTCGCAGGGTTTTCGATCGCTCGAACAATACGAGCCGTCATCGCTTCCTCGGTCTGAGTGAAAGACGAATGCACCGATGCCACCACGTAATCCAGTCGCATAAGAACAGATTCCTCCAAATCCAAGGAACCATCCGGCAAGATATCGGTTTCATTGCCGGAGAAGACATGAGTCGAGTACGCTTTCGATGCATTCAATTTCTCGATACGCTCAATTTGATCCAACACGCGGGTTTCATTAAGTCCATTCGCCTGAAAGCTGGCCTTCGAATGATCAGCGACGCCCCAATATTCCCAGCCTCGCTGTTGAGCCGCTTCCGTCATCTCCCCTAGACTCGCTCGGCCATCGCTCGCCGTCGTGTGATTGTGAAATACGCCTCGCAAATCGTCGACCTTCAACAACTGAGGAAACCCCGCGTCTTCCGCTGCCTCGATCTCACCGAAACCTTCACGCAATTCAGGAGGAACGAATTTCAGATCCAATAAAGCAAATATAGCCTCTTCGCTATCAACCTCCAAACCGCTCTCGAACGATTCCGCATCAGCCGGCTTCAACCCCCACTCGCTCAAACTCAACCCACGAGCCAAAGCCCGCTGTCGCATTAGCACATTGTGATCCTTCGAACCCGTAAAATGATGTAAAGCAAAACTAAACTGCTTGAACGGAACCACTCGGAGATCCGCTTGAAGCCCGCTTTCGAATCGGACGCTCGCCTTCGTCTCTCCCTGGGCAGTGACTTCCTTAACACCCTCTTGGGCAACAAACCAATCCATAACCGGAGCCGGTGCCGACGAAGCCACAATAAAATCCAAATCGCCCACATGCTCACGTTTTCGTCGGAAACTTCCGGCATGCGACGCTTTCTCCACTTCCGGCAATGCCAGCAACCCCTCCAGGATCGGCTCCGCCACAGCTCGCGCTCGCCACCACAAATGCCGCTTCCCGTATGCTTCCCGATTCTTGATTCCTTCAGCGATTTTTTCCTGCGATTTTTTGCCGAACCCCTTCAGATCCGCCACGAGATTATCCTCACAAGCCTGTTGCAACGCCTCAATGCTCGAAACGCCGAGAGCCTTATGCAGCGCCTTGATCTTCTTCGCACCAAGACCCGGTATTTCCAACATCAATACAATCCCCGGCTCGATGGACTCCTTCAGCTTCTCGTAAAACTCCAATCGCCCTTCCCGGTACAACGTCTCAATCTTTTCCACGAGCGCTTTGCCGAATCCCGGAATATCGCCAAGCGTCTCCGCTTCGATCAACGCTCCCAAATCCTCGTCCAGCGTCTCGAGCTTTCGAGCTCCATTGGAATACGCCCGAATTTTAAACGGGTTCTCGCCCTTCAATTCCATGAGGGTCGCAATATCATTCAACACGTCGGCTATCTCGCGCTTGGTCATAACCAACACAGATGGCAACCTATCGCCGCCTTGGCACGCTGAAAATGCGAATCAACCTCCACTCCCTCGCCATTACCCCTATTCTCCGCCTTACAATCCCAATAAACTTACACCAGATTTTGACAAAGAGGCGGCGGATTTCCGGAGATTTCCGGAGAAGTAGGTATATTGCGAAAAATCAGTGACCCACTGATCGAAATAGAATAATTTCCTATCATCAATGATGTGCGAGTAATCAAAGAGCTTCTCGTTTCGACCCATCTCGGTATTAATGACGCTTTAACCCAAATCTCCCTTTCACTCTATCCTAACTAGAACTTCTTTATGAACCGATCGATGAGATATCGAATACCTCTTTTGGCAGTCTTAGTATCTACTCTATCAGCTTCAGGCCAACCTGAAGCGAAACGCGAGATTTCATTCAACCGCGATGTACGACCGATAATGTCGGACACCTGCTTTTTATGCCATGGTCCGGATGCCAGTCAGCGTGAAGCGGATTTGCGCTTGGACACTCCCGAAGGGGCCTATGCCGATCGCGATGGTTCACCGGCGATTATTCCAGGTGATGCTGAAGAGAGTTTGTTGACCTGGATGATCAATGCAGCGGATGCGGAAGATATAATGCCCCCGCCTGAGTATCACCGCGCCCTGACGCAGGAAGAAAAAGACATTTTCTATCGGTGGATAAATGAAGGAGCGAAGTACGATCAGCACTGGGCTTTCGTCGCCCCCGCCAAACCGGAGGTCCCTATGTTTGCCAAAGACCACTCGGAAAACGAAATCGATGCCTTCATTCGCAAACGTTTGGAATCCGAGGGACTAACGCTATCTGCAGAAGCCGACCGGCGGCGACATCCACCACTATGGCAAACTGGAGACTACCTTCGGCGATTTCTTGTATTAATATATCAACTACAATCTACGTCCATTTCGCAAGGTTTCGCCCTTTAGAGACGACTACACATAGAACTGCTCCAAGTACCTTTACGAGATGGACCCTCTGTACCAAATCGGAACAATTTAATTCCCTATCAACATTTCGAGCAAGCCGCTCTGGACTCTTCGTTGAAAGCAAAGTGCAAACTGAGAAAGGTGGACGGCGAGGCGGTTATAACGCTTGATGTAAACAGGAAGTTCACCTCCACGTTCGAGTAATCCCACTTCGGCTTTTCATCTTGGCACGGATTTTGCGTTATGATTGGGTATGATTGTCGACCTTTGAGAGGATCCCGACACTCTATGAAACGAAACTTATGGATAGTGAGCCTTTTCGCCTATTTTTGCGAGGTGCTAATCGTGGCTCAGACGCCACTCAATACGAACGATCTTAACCCTTAAATCGGCTTAGCAATACAACCGATTTTCATAAATAAACGGTTCGAAAAGAGCCGCACAAATATTCCGAACCATGATACGCTACGTCCTTCCAATTGCTTTCCTTTTCTTTTTAGGGTGCGATTCTTCGCCTAAAAATAAAGGTTCGCTACCTACCATGGTCGACCCTTCCGAAATACATCAACTCGATCTCGTTCAAGCTAATCGCTTAGCGCAATTGCCATTGCATTGCCTTGAGGTCGAGTATCCGAATAAGCTCAATCAAGTAATCGCTGGACCTAAAGACTTGAGATCCCCCAGGGAATTGCATCCGGCATTTTTCGGATGCTTCGATTGGCACTCGGCTGTGCATGGGCACTGGAGCCTAGTTTCCTTGCTGAGACATTTCCCGGATCTCGAGAATGCCGAACTTATAAAGCGAAAACTGCTTTCCCGGATAACCGAAGAAAACATCTTTGCCGAGGTCGCCTATTTCGATGACGAAATCAACAAGTCGTACGAGCGGGCATACGGTTGGGCTTGGGTATTCAAACTTGCAGAGGAGCTGCACGCTTGGGATGAACCCATGGCTAGAGAATTGTCCGTCAATCTAAGTCCGCTAACGAATCTTCTTGTCGAAAAACTCATCGAATTTCTGCCCAAGCTTAATTACCCTATTCGCATTGGAGAACACACCAACACCGCCTTTAGCCTATCATTCGCTTGGGATTACGCTATCGCCAGCGGTCATAGAGAGCTAAAAGACGCGATCGACGAACGGGCCCGACTTTTCTATTCCATGGACAGAAATGGTCCCTTAAGCTGGGAGCCAAGCGGATATGATTTCCTATCGCCATGCTTGGAAGAAGCGGCGCTGATGAAGCGCGTTTTGGACGAACCGGAATTCGATGCCTGGATAAGCACTTTCCTCCCCAGGCTCGGAAAAAGGGATTTCGATTTGGAGGTTGGAATCGTATCCGACAGATCCGATGGGAAACTCGTGCATTTAGATGGGCTCAATTTTTCTCGAGCCTGGTGCCTGAACAAAATAGCGGAGGGATCGTCGAAATACGATCACTTGAAGCCTATCGCAAACAAGCACATCACCTACTCCTTGCCCAATCTTGTAGGCGACAAATACGAAGGGGGTCACTGGCTGGGAAGTTTTGCTATTTATGCCCTAAACTCTGCCCGCGGTGATTAAGCTCTCTTTTAAGGAAATCGGTCCAGGTCCGATTATCGCGGCTGCGTTCGTGGGCCCCGGAACGGTAACCCTGTGCACCTTGTCGGGAAGCCAATTCGGCTATGCTCTGTTGTGGGCAATGGCGCTCTCAATCTTCGCTACGATTACGCTCCAAGAAATGTCGGCGAGATTAGGGATCGTTACCCAAAAAGGATTGGCTGAGATTATCAATAAGGAGATAGGAAATCCCGCACTGAAGGGATTGACTGTCCTGCTGATTCTTTCGGCCATCGTGGTCGGAAATGCTGCTTATGAAGCGGGGAACATTAGCGGAGGCGCTCTTGGTCTGGAGGCGGTCTTCGGAGAAAAAACTTACGAGCTGGGGGGGGGGCGCATCAATCCTTTCAGCATAGCAATTGGAGGGATCGCTTTTGCACTACTCTATGTAGGAAGTTACAAAGCTCTCGAAAAGACGCTTATTTCCTTAGTCCTAGTAATGAGCACGGCATTCTTAATCACAGCGGCAATCGCTAAACCAGATATCGTTGCGATCGCGAAAGGAATATTCGCTCCTAGCCTGCCTCAGGGTAGCCTCCTTACCGTTATCGGTCTTATTGGCACAACCGTAGTCCCTTACAACCTCTTCTTGCATTCGTCTCTCGCCAAGGAGAAGTGGAATAAGAATAGCGATCTGAAACAAGCAAGAAAAGATACTATCATCGCGGTAGCATTAGGTGGAGTCGTTTCGATGTGTATTGTCGTATCCGCAGCGGCGATCGGCCAGGAAACAATCGACAGCGTATCGGATCTTGCTCTGGGCTTGGAGCCTCTGTTTGGGCGATTCGCGAAATACGCCCTCGCTGTCGGACTGTTTTCCGCGGGAATAACCAGCGCTATTACGGCGCCCCTCGCTGCAGCGTATGTCGCTGCGGGCTGCCTGGGTTGGGAAACGGACCTAAAATCGAGAAATTTTAGATTTACTTGGATGCTCATTCTCGCCTTGGGCGTGCTTTCGTCGAGTTCGGGGCTCAAATCGATCGAGATTATAAAGTTCGCCCAAATCGCCAATGGACTCCTATTACCCGTCGTTGCAGGGGTTCTTGTCTGGATGTCCAACAAGCAATCGATTCTTGGGATTCACCGCAATAGCCTGGGCCAAAATGCATGCGCCATAGCCATTTTGGCGATTGCTATATTTTTGGGAGCTAAAAGCATTCTAATGGTTTTGGGCCTATTATAATTCGGATTAAGCATCGCTATCAATGCAGACGTTAGAAAATCCGCGAGAAACGAAGCTGATTTATTTCCGAGAACCTCCTCATGCTATATCGTTTTAAGCGATCAAGCGGGAGATTCGGAACCTGCAGAAATCCTAACTTGATAGCGGGAAAATAATCCTGAACTAAATCAAAACAATTGAATTTCTTATCAACAGGGGCCCACCCAACGATCAGCAGATTTCTCAATTCGTTTGAATAAGACTTCTGTTTGAATTTTGCCCGCCTCATTCCGCGGAAGCGACTTCATCCTTAGCCAAATTTTAGGCATCTTTAAATCGGACAGCTTCCCACGTAGAGCCACGCGCAGTTCTTCGTCCACCGTTGATTCGGCAACAGGGACGTAAGCAAGAACCAATTTCGAGCCCCACTCACTATCCTCTAATCCAAAAGCAAATACATCCGAAACCAATCGGGTCTCTTCCAATACACGTTCGATTTCATGCAAATCAATTTTCTCGCCCCCAGAAATAATCACGCGATCGGAGCGCCCGATCACTGTCAAATTACCAAAATCATCCAAAGATCCCAGATCTGGCGCTACAATAGAATCCACCAATCGTTCCTCTTCGCCATAATAACCCCTAAAGATCGAGCTCGCCGCTATCTGAATACGCCCGACCTCACCAGCCTTAAGCAGACTCCCTTCATCATCGACGACCGATAGGCGAGCATGCGGCAACGCTTTCCCTTGCCCGGTTCTGCCCTCCAAGAACGCATCAGGCTCCATTGTCGCAACCTGGGCCGCCGTTTCCGACATCCCATACGTCGGAGCCAAAGGCAGCTCTAAATCAATCCCCTTTTTCAACAGACTATCTGGAACGGGTCCTCCCCCAACGAAGATTGCTCGATAGCCACGAAGCAAAGCGACATTCGCCTCGTCCCGCAGCAATCGCTCCAATTGCGTGGCGACTAAGGACAAGAAGCACCCCCTCTCTTTCGCATCCGCCAAAACCGAATGCCCCTCTTTGAACGTATCCACCGAACCAAACACAACCTTCCCCATTGTCAGCAAAGCGCGAATCAGCTGCATAAATCCGCTAACGTGATATAACGGCAACACGCAAAACGACGAAACATGGTTCACATTGAAAAATACCTGAAAGCCATAAACCGACGCAGACAACGACGACCAACGATGCATCGTAAACCGAATTTTTCCCGACGTCCCACCCGTAGGTATCATCAAGCGAAGCCCTACCGCAATATTGTCTACCCCCCTCTTCGCTTCAACACCGGCGGTATGCTCGAATCTAACATCTGAAAAATCGCCCAAAACCCAATGAGGCCTAGCGATATCCATTGCCACCGAATGCTCCTGCTCTCCCCACTTAGGATTAAAACAAAACAGATCGATATCGTACCTACCCAAAGCTAGAAACCATGTGCAAAAACTTTCCGGATCCGAAACCGAAAGGGCAATCCGGATTCGTTCGGAACCCCCATTGGCAATCAAAGAATCAACGGAAGAACTAGCCGCATCCATACGGCTTTTCCACATATCCCCGAATTGAGGGAACAAGCAGCCTCGAAGCCCGAATTCAAATAATCTGTCTAAATCCGGTTCCACAACGTTTCAAAATCATCCAAAGCAGGCAAATTATCCCTCTGCAAAAACGGGCCCAAGAATAACCCAACACCCCTATCCGCGAACAACGACTCAACCCCAAAACCCAAGGCATTCTCGCCCGCGCCCACCTCGATCGCAACCGATAAGGCAGCTGATGCTCCAATCATCGTCTCCAAAGAACTGGAAAAAACCAACGAATCAGCATCTCCCTCTTTCAAACTCTCTATCAATTTTCCATACTGGCCCGACAGCGACGGCTTAATGACAAACAACCCCTCCCAATGCTGATCGCGACAACGATTCAAATCGTCCACCGAAGCGATCGACTCATCCAAGGCGATTCGCGTCGGATAATCCACAGACAAGCGACGCATCGTCTCCTCCTCGCCCCGCGTTAGAGGCTGCTCCAAAAACTCCACCGGCGTCTCGCCCAAATATTCCAACCAATTCCGAGCTTCGCTCAGCTCCAATGCGCCATTCGCGTCCAAGCGAATCGCCACTTCTCCTTCCGTCAATCCGAATACGTGATCCAATGCCCGACGTTCCTCCGCAAAATCGCGCGTTCCAATCTTAAATTTCAAACACCGATACCCCGCTTCCAAACAAACCTCCACTGCCTCCATGTCCGCGACATTCGGCACCAAGGAGCTCACTGGCCAAGGAGCGTCGACCGAAGTGAATTCCTCATCGCTTTCCATCATGGACAAAGCGAACTCCACTCCGAAGCGCACGCAAGGATATGCCGCCAATCCAGCCATAACCGCTTCGTATTCAAATTCTCCCTTCAAACTCGAACAGGCCGACAAAGCCGAAAGAAACGACTCCGTCCCGAACGACTCAATCGGCGCAGCCTCGCCAAAACCGACACGTCCCTCCTCGTCGCTCAATCGAATCAAAATACCCGAACGCGTCCGCATGGAACCCGAAGCCGTCTGATACGCTTTCGCAAAAGAACGTCGATAAGCTTTGAACTCTAACTCAACCATGGGTTGCGACTCAATCCACCAACCCGCGATTAAGCCATCTTTTTTGGGAGTAACCACGCAAAATACTTGATTCCGAATTTCAGACTCTCTATGCCGGATCATGGCCAGTCCGAGTACAGAGAAATTCGACGAGAACGACTTCTACCAGAACGCTGACGCGTTCTTCTCATCACAACGAGACACAGCATTCACATACGACGACGTTTCCCTCGCTACCAACTATAGCGAAATCCTCCCGAAGGACGCGAATTTGGAAACCAGTCTCTCCGATCGAATCGCCCTGAACATTCCGATAATCTCATCGGACATGGACACGGTCACCGAGTATGAAATGGCCATCGCCATGGCGACTTGCGGCGGAATGGGTATCATTCACTACAACATGCCCTACCGCGATCAAGTCTCCCAAGTCACTCGTGTTAAATACCATATCAACGGCCTACTCCCGAATCCCATCACCGTCCAACCCGATATTCTCATCGGTGACGTGCTCGAGCTCATCGACGAAAAAGGCTACAAATTCCAAACCTTTCCGGTCACGGAAACGGACGGCAGATTAGTCGGCCTCCTCAGCAGCCGCGTCGTCAAAGCCCGCTACAGCCATATTAAGGTTTGCGAAGCGATGGACCCAGCCAACAACGTTTTTACATTAAAAGAATCCGAAATTAAGCCCGATCCAATCGGTGTAGCCGACAAATTCTTCAGCAATCACCTCGGAATCAACAAACTACTCGTCGTCGACAACGACAATCGCCTCAAAGGCCTCGTCAGCATTTCCGACATCGAGCGCATTATCTCCGAAAAGCAAAGCGTCCTCAAGCCCGCTCGCGATTCCGACTTCCGCCTCTTGGTTGGAGCTGCCATTTCAACCGTTTGGAAAGCCGACGGAACCCTCGACCAAGACGCCATTCTCGAGCACGTCACCAATTTGCGTAACGAAAAAGTGGATGCGATTGCCGTCTCCGCAGCTCACGGCCACAGCGCTGGCATCGGAAAAGTCGTAAAACTCCTCCGCAATGAGTTCCCAGATCTCACCATAATCGCAGGCAATGTCACATCGGCCAGTGGAGTTGAATACCTCGCCGACTGCGGGGCCGATTCGATCAAAATCGGACAAGGTCCTGGTTCGATTTGCACCACGCGCATCGTCGCCGGTGTCGGAATTCCTCAACTTTCCGCGCTCTACTCAGCCGCCAAAGGAGCAGCCAAAAAAGGCGTGCGCATCATCGCCGATGGCGGCATTACAAAGTCCGGTGACATCGTTAAAGCAATGACCCTTTCGGACTGCGTTATGCTCGGCGGCTTACTCGCCGGGAGCCGTGAAGCGCCTGGCGACATTATAGAAATCAACAACACTCTCTATAAACAGTACCGCGGAATGGGTAGTCTCAGCGCTATGGAAAAAGGCAGCGCCGCTCGCTATGGTCACAACAAAAAGGACACCGCTCGCAAGCTCACCGCCGAAGGTATCGAAGGTATGAAGGAAGTCCGCGGCTCCGTCGTAAACATGCTCGCTGAAATGGCTGGCGGCCTTCAATCCGGAATGGGCTACAACGGCGCCAAGGATCTTGCTGCCCTCAAGCAAAAAGCGCGCTTCGTCCGCATCAGCTCCGCCGGCATGAAAGAATCCTCTCCTCACGACGTAATCGAAGTCGCCAAGCGCGGTTAGACAAACCAGTCAGTCACGCCTCGGAGTCACACGTTCAACCCACTCTTGCGCCGGGCGCAACTATTGGGAACAACGCCTGGCTTTTCCTCGATTTTGAAGAGCGAGAGCGACAGTTTCCTCCCCTTGCTCTCCACTGTGCCCGCCACAAACAACCAAATCCCTTTCCAAATTTCATCCATTTAAATCATGGCCCTCAACGAATTCAAAAGCAGACTTATCGCCGATTGCGGCATTAGCATGGGCGATGAAGGCAAAGGCCGCCTCATTTCAGAAGTCGTTCAAGAACTTGCCGCAAGCACTGGAGAGTCAAACCCAGTCGATGTCGTTATCAAGGTCAATGGAGGCGCCAATTCAGGACACACGGCAGGAGGCCTCAAGCTCAACTTACTCCCAGCCGGCGTCGTCAACCAATCAGTGAAGGTCCTCGCAATCGGAGCCGGTGTCGTTGCCGATCCCCGAAAATTCCTCTGGGAGCTCAAGCCCGTCGACGCAAAAGACTACCACGTAACTGAGCGGCTTGCGATCGACGAACGGACCATGGTTTCCGACATCACTCACCGACTTCTCGATCTCGCTTGGGAATGGTACCGGGTCAATATCATCAACGAAGAACCGCGCGGCAGCACAGGACGCGGCATAACGCCTTCCTACTCCGATGAAGTCGGCCAATTCCAAATACTCTACTGCGACTACCTTTACGGCAAAGACGCTTATGCCGAAAAGCTCACCCAAAAAGCCGGTCGAGCCTGCAAAGTAATCCAACACGTCTGCCAAGTAACCGAAGACGCTTGGAATGGGTTTTTCGAAACGCTTACCCAAGCCGAAACCAGGGCTAACGCCGACGCCCTAGAAGCGGAATTATTCGATGAAAGCGAATTCGATTTCAACCGCTTTAAAGGAGACGCTCCTTTCACCCTAAATCTCGATGCCATAATCGACACCTATTGGGATGCCGGACAGCAACTGAGCAAACACATAAAAGACGTTCGCGAGATTGTCCGTCAGGCCGAAGCCGCAGGAAAATACGTCATCGGCGAATATGGCCAGGCCTACTGGCTTGATAAACGCCAAGGATTTTCTCCTAACGTTTCCGCTTCCCATACTTACGCCCCGGAATTCTTCAATTCCGCCTGCATACCCGTCCAACCCCTACACGTCTTCGGAGTGGCCAAAGCTTACGATACGAAAGTAGGTACACACGTATTCCTCACCAAAGTCGACGAAGCCCATCCACTTTTCGACCGATTGAGAAAACTCGAATTCGGCACGTCCACCGGACGTCAACGTATGGTCGGCTGGTACGACGCCATCGAAAAGGCCGACACGCTTCGCTACGGCGGTTACGACGATCTCATGATCAACAAGATCGACGCCCTCGGCCACGGCGACGGTTGGAACGGCAATCTGAAAATTTGCATCGCCTACGAAGACGAGAACGGCAATCGCCTCTACCGCGTTCCGCGCAACGACGCGCTTCGCATGACCTTAAAACCTGTGTACCAAGAATACGCAGGATGGAGCCAAGACATCTCAACGGCCCGAATGTTCGACGATCTCCCTGCCGAGGCCAAAGCCTACGTAGCTGGAATGGTGAGAAGCATTTTGGATTCCGCATATCACGGCGAAGAATGGCCCGAGACCTTGCCAAATCTTCGCTACCTCGGAGTCGGTCCCATGCCAGCTCAAATAATCAAAGACCTCCCGCAAACGCGCGAACTGCTAGCATTCGACTGTCCTTTATGAGGAAACCCTAGCAATCTGCCGAACGACTTTCGCACGCAAGTCGCAACAATCTGTACAACGTCTCCAATTTCGGAAGATCGAGGCCTGCTTCGACCCCCAAACGTAAAGGTTCGCCCCAAATCGCGCCTACCTCAACGGTCCTGCCCGCTAGGTAATCGACGAGGCTCGACGGCTTGTATTCGCCCATCGAGCGCGTCAGAGCGAACTGCTCGTCTATAAAATCAGATTCGATTTCCATACCAATCGCCGCTGCGACAGCGATAATTTCCTCCATCAATCCTCTCGCCAATCGGCTAAGGCCTTCGTCCGATACGATCACGTCGGTGCTAATCTCTCCCGCGACAATCGAAAGCCCATTGAACGGAACGTTCCAAACAAGCTTCTTCCATTGCATTAATCTCAGATCATCAGTTACACGACAATTAGCGCCGGAGCGATTAAGCATTTCGCCAATCTGTCTCGTTTTCCCTGAAGCCGGTCCGCCCCGTTCGCCTATCGCAACGCTCCCCAGAAGGTAATTTTCTACGACACCAGGATCGACTCGATTCAGGCAAGTAAAACACAGACCGGCGAGTACTGGGTTGTCTGGAAACAGCTTCGCCAGTAACTCATCCCCGCCCAAACCGTTTTGAAGATTCAGAATAGATGTCTCAGCCCCAACAATAGGGGCGAGTAAACCGCCCAAGTCCGCATTCGCGGTTGCCTTCAAACCTACTATCACCAAATCGACAACCCCCATTTCCGAAGAATTTTGAACTCCCTTAACCTTCTCCAACCGAAAATTCCCATCCGATGCTCGAACGCGTATTCCATTTTTCGATATTGCGTCGAAATCGCTCCGCAAGAGAAATACAACATCTTCCCCAAGCCTCTGCAATCGAGCTCCATAATACAATCCAATCGCCCCCGCGCCTACGATTCCTATCTTCATGCAACTACAGTGGGTCTAAAAGGGCCTAACTGACTACTCTCACACTCTGGGGAACTGGCAAATTCGCCGTATTTTCTGAGATTCTTCACAATCGATTTCAAATCACCCGGATCTACGATAGACTTCGCTATCATGAGTAATTTCGAGAGGCGTCAAGCTTGTTTCTTTGTAAAAACCCGCCCCCAAGCCAGCAAGCACTACTCTGCAAAAGTTACAGCTCTTCATTGGCACTAAAAAAGCGACGTGCCTCGACTATATCCAATATAATCGACGAGACCCGATCGGCCCCCGAAATCCGGCTACATAAATCCATCAAACAACTGGCTATCAGTAACTTGAAAGAAACCAGCTTGAAGTACCCATTGAATAAGCTCTTTTACCCATATTGATGGGTGACATACTCCCTAGAAAACGAGGAGTAATCGCGTAAAAAATGAGCCAACGCGAGTCCATCCTCGTTTTTACAATTGAAGTTCCATACAATAACGATCCATCCTTAAAATTTAGTAGAACTAGCTTCGAAAACACTTGGGGAAACGCAATTTGCGAAGTTACTCTCAAGTTATTCACATAATCTTTAGAGCCTCATCTAGTCATCTTCATAACTTGCCGAGAACGCCCTATTCAAAGCTAGCTCGAGATACTTTAAGCCCTGCGATACACTCATACCCGCTTCAAGCGGCGCATATCAGACGCCATTTCAAATCTAGAAATCCAGAATAAGTTTGCTAAGATTCAATCTCTCGCAAGAAGCAGTTCTTCCTTTAAAAATAATGTCAACTACCACCAAAACCCAACAAACAGAGGCCGTCCTTCTCGATATGGATGGCACCCTGGTCGATCATTTCGAAACAATTTGTCGCTGCTACCAATACGCGGCTGAGGAAATGGGTAAAACGCCCCCAACCTACGATCAGGTAAAACGAGAAGTTGGCGGCTCGATGCCAGTCACAATCCGTAAGTTTTTCAGCGAAGACGAACTCGAAGAAGCCAAAAAGCACTGGAATCAACGTTTCGACGAAATCCACCTTGAAGGTGTTATTCTACTCAAAGGCGCTCGAGAATTACTGCAAGCGCTTGATAAAAAGGGTATTCAAGCCGCTGTCTTCACGAATAAGACCGGTTCGCATTCAAGGAATATAATCGATTCACTAGGACTCACTGACTCCTTCACGCTCGTCTTAGGGGCCGAAGACACTCCTTACCGCAAACCTCAGGTCGAATTGTCTCAAATTGTTCTCGAGCGACTCGGCGTCAACGCTTCAGATGCGATTCTCATAGGCGACTCCCCATTCGACATTCAATCAGCACATTGCGTCGGGATGACGAGTTTTTGCGTGCCTACAGGCTCTCATTCGGTCCAAGAACTCAAGGAAGCTAGGGCCGATCATATTTTCGAAAGCTTGCAGGAAATCGCAGACACGGTTTTTTCATAGTTTACGAATTGAGCGATTCTCAAATTTTACTAAAACAACCCATTTTTTTGCCTCAGACTAGCACCAACGATACGCTCACAGGAGTCCTCGAACGAATCAAGTATTCGAATGACGAGGATGGCTACCTCATCGCCGACCTTCGCCCCGAAAAGGCCACGGAAACTGTGGTCATCGTCGGCAAGTTTCCAGGGGTCCAATGCGGCGAAACATTACGTATCCAAGGAAACTGGACGCGCCACCCCGCCCACGGAGCGCAATTCAAAGGGACCCGTTTCGAATCGAAATTGCCCGCATCTATCTATGGAATTCGAAAATACCTCGGCAGCGGTCTAGTAAAAGGCGTCTCCAAAGGAATCGCCGATCGCATAGTAAAGCACTTCGGAAAAGACACCCTCAGAATTATTTCCGAAGAATCCGCCCGACTCCAGGAAGTGGGCGGCATCGGCAAGCAACGCGCACGATCAATCAAAGTCGCGTGGGATGAGCAAAGCCATATCCGCGATTTGTCACTCTTCCTCGCCCCCTACGGCGTCAACCCGACGCAAATCCTTAAGATATACAAGGAATTCGGGTTCGTCGCCGTCGACCTGATAAAAGAAAATCCATTTAAACTCGCCCGCTCCATAAAAGGAATAGGATTCAAGACTTGCGATCGTATAGGAATCAACATGGGCATCGGCAATGACAGCGCCCAACGGGTAGACGCCGGAATTGAATTCGTCATGCAAGAACTCCAAGACGAAGGCCACACCGCCTTCCCTGAAAGGGATCTTGCTAACGCTGCCGCGGAAAAACTCGAAATTGATCAGGACATCGCCCGAACGGGACTCGAACGCGTCCTCGAAAACAAACTGCTTAAACGCTTCGTGCACAACGACGATACTGCGTATAGCCAACTCCCCTACAATTTTACCGCTGAAGAAAATATTGCCGCGAGCGTCAAGCGTCTCATCGATTCCGATAGCGGTCTACCTCCAATCAAACGCGACCTAGCAGTCGCCTGGGCTCAAGAAAAAGCGGGTTTCGAATTTGGCGATCTTCAAAAAGTCGCCATTGATAAAGCTCTCGCCAACAAGGTTTCTATTTTAACCGGCGGACCCGGAACCGGAAAAACAACCATCCTACGAGCTGTCGTAGCTATCCTAAAGGCGAAAAAAGCCCGAGTGCTCCTGGCAGCTCCAACTGGTCGAGCCGCCCAACGCCTTTCCGAAACGACAAGAGCTTTTGGGCAAACAATTCATCGCCTCTTAAAGTTTGATCCGGCAGAAGGCTCGTTCACCGTCAATGAAAACAAACCGCTCAACGCAGACGTAATTATCGTGGACGAAGCCTCGATGCTCGATACGCGGCTCGCTTCAAGCCTCTTCCAAGCTATTCCCACCAAGGCGCATTTCATTCTCGTTGGCGACATTGACCAGTTACCTTCCGTCGGAGCCGGAAACGTCCTGAAGGATCTAATACACTCCAAAAGAATTCCAGTCACTCGTCTAGACGTAGTCTTTCGGCAAACCAAGTATAGCAGTATCGTTCACTATGCCCACGCGATTAACCAAGGCCAAGTCTCTTTGCCGACTCCCGTCAATGACGCGAGAGAGCTGGTAAAAAATAAAGACTTTCAATTCGTCGCTGCTAGCGATCAAGAAGACTGTGCAACAAAGACCCTAGACGTTTTTAGGGTTTTCGTTCGCGAAACGCTCAATCTGGACCCCATCAACGATGCACAAGCCCTCGCCCCGATGCACAAAGGCGGCGCCGGCGTGGGCAATCTAAACGAAATCCTTCAGGAAAACTTAAACCGATCGCAGGAATCGATGCCCTTCCGCTATTTGAAATTCAAACCAGGCGACAAGATCATCCAAACCCGCAACAGCTACGACAAAGGCGTGTTCAATGGAGACATAGGGATCATCGAATCCATCGACGGCGCTAACGGTACGGTCGAAGTTGATTTCGACGGACTATCCGTTTCATACGAAAAAGCGGACCTCCTCGACCTGAAACTCGCCTACGCAATCAGCATTCACAAGTCTCAGGGGAGCGAATACCCCGTCGTCGTAATTCCCATCCTCAAAGCTCATTTCATGATGCTTCAGCGAAACCTCATCTATACGGCGATCACCCGAGGCAAAAAGAAAGTCGTAATCATCGGCGATCCTGCCGCTTACGCGATGGCAGCGAAAAACAGCGACTCAAAGCAACGATGTACCTTACTCAAAGAGCGACTCACACTCGCTTGAAAAGCAGCGACACATTCGCACCGCCAAAACCGCTGCTATTGCTCAGCGCAACCTGAGGCGCAACCAATTCCGTTTTACGGATAATATTAAACGCTTCGAATTGCGAATCCAAATTTTGAATATGGGCCGACCCTGGCGTAAACCCTTCCTTCATCGCGATGCTAATAATACTCGCCTCTAAAGCGCTCGCCAAACTCAAACCATGACCCGTAATCGCTTTGGTACTACTTATCTTCGGGCTATAGCCTTTTGAATTGAATACAACATCGAGAGCTTTCCCTTCGCTGGCATCGCCAATCAAAGTCGACGTAGCATGAGCATTGATGTAGTCGATTTCCCCCGCATCGACCCCAGTCGATTCGCACGCTTTGTCGATTGCACGAATCAAGCCAAGCCCTTCCGGATGGGAAATCGCAACATTGTGCCCGTCACTCGACTGTCCCCAACCAAGCAATTCAACATAAGGAGTCGACCCTCTACGCATCGCTTCTTCTTCGCTTTCCAATACAAGAACCGCTCCGCCGCCCGCGCACACAAAACCATTTCGCTTAGCGTCGAAAGGACAAGACGCGCGTACTGGATCCGTTTCGAGCGACAAAGCGCGCATCCCCGTGAAAGGTACCACGCTCTCGTAGTTCACATCCTCGCCCGCAGCAATAAACATTCGCTTCTGACGCCCCATGGCAATGTCGTCGTAGGCAAACCCCAATGCATGCCCGGAAGAAGCGCAAGCTGATGAAAAACCACATGAATTGCCTTGAATCCGAAAACCGGCGACGAGATTAAAACTCAACGTTCCCGAAATCGCCGACACAATTCCCGTTGGCGAGCACCGCATAGGGCCCACTTCGTGCATACGGGACATGTTATGATAAACTAGCCGAGTCGATCCGCTCGAAGCCGTATAAATCCCCGTTTCAACGTTGGAAACATCTTCCTCTTCAAGTCCAGCGTCTTCGATTGCCTGCTTCATCGCACAATACACATACAATCCATGAGGAGCGAATCCCCGTAAGACTTCACGACGAACACGATATTGCTCAGGATAAACCCAATCTTCGAAATCATTGGAATCAACCTGAAATTCCTTAGGAGCAGAAACCAGCGTCACTGGAGCAAGCGGATCGTCCAAAAAAGGAGGATACGCACTAAAACCATGTTTCAAATCACGCAGACTTTCGGAAACACCCCGAACGTCATTGCCGATTCCGCTAATGACTCCTACTCCCGTAATAAAAACTCGTTTTCGTTCCATACTTCGCAATCCGTGCCCCACACTAATATCAGCTCACAAAGACAGAACCTAGGACGCTTGAAGTCCAGACTTTAAGATTGAACTCGCCCCGCTCTCGAAACGATTAAACACCAAAGAAGCTACAAGACCTCTGGCCTTAAGCATTGAAACTTAGACGGGCTCAATGAGCGCCATTTGTCGAATGAGTTCCTCCATTGAGGCCATTCGTCGATCCTTCAAGCAAGGATGCGGCACCTTCCGACTTGAAAGCCAGCGTGATTTCCTCCGCAACAACCGACTTTTCGCCATTCACCGTGATCTGGCCCGAGAAGATCGCTAAAGGCTCACGCACACGTTTTACCTGGATTTTCATCTCCAAAGTATCGCCCGGCTTGCAAATTCGGTGACAACGAACGCTGTCCACTCCCGTAAAATAAATTTCAGAGCTATCAATTGTCGATTGGACCTCTCGAGGCGGATTCTTGATCAACTTGAACACCGCCAATTGTCCTAAAGCTTCCAACATAAGAGAAGCAGGGAAAACTGGATTACCCTTGAAATGACCTTCTAAAAATTCTTCTTGCCCCGTGATCAGATAGCTTCCGTTCGCTCCAAGCTCCGTCACAGTCGCCTGGCTCAGAAAAAGAAAAGGACTTTGCTGAGGCATAATGGCCGCAATTTGATCCACCGAGTAAAATGTCTTCGGTTCCTCGCAAGCAATCCCCGTTAGCTTCTCATGAATAAAGCTCTTAAGGTCGCCAACCGATCGCAAATTTAAGAGTTCTTCGTTCTTTATCGAAACTCCAAGCGACTCCTCGACCATCATAATCGCTTCGATCATAGTCAATGAATCCATACCCAAATCAGTCATGAATTCAATCGAATCCCCTCCTGAATGCAGTTTATCCCCGACATCCGGATCCAAAAATCGCTCGACAATCCCAAGAACAATAACCGGAACCAATGAAACATCGCCGCTCTTGCGATAGGCCAAAGCAGCCTCAAGCGTCTCCGCCGGGCAACGTTTGAGCGTATCCCTGAGCGATTCTTCGCTTTCAGCAACGGGCGCCCCCGCAACTTCCCTCTTCATCGTTGTCTGGTCTGACATGTCGTTAAGTAACAAAGTTGGCCGACACCTAATTGTAAATGATAATAATGGATCCAGCACGGAGAAATGACTAAGAATAACGGGGCTGTTGATAATTGTCATGCCCTACTCAGTCCCTCATCCCATCTCCACTCTTTAGCCACTAGCTATTTTGCTCCAATAGATCTCCTTTCACACAAGATAACTACCGCTGGGGCAGGATTTACCAATATTTTTGAATTCACCGCTAATTTTGGTAAATCCTGCCCCAGCGGTAGTTAAAAAGGAACGAAATAAGGGCTTGTGATAGCCTAGCCCCTAAAGATGCTCAACCTCTTGCTTTCTAATAAATCATGAGCGTCGCCTCGAACCTGCCAATCTACGTTCTTACTCACGAATTTTCCCCGAAAAAGGGTGGAATCGCGACATTTACGGAAGAAATGGCACGTGCTGCAGTTAAAATAGGCCACGAGGTTGAAGTCTGGGCACCACGAGGCGACCCGTCAGGAGACGCCGATTTCCCTTTCAAAGTTCGTCGACTCAATCTCAAAGGTTCGCAAGACCTGTCCTGCCAATTCCAATTAGCTCGAGAATGGATCCGCGAACGCCGCAAACTCCGCAAAGGCATCGTCTACCTATCCGACCCCGGACCAATCCTTACGATGCGCTATTTGCAATTCTTCAAAGCGCTCAAACCCAAACGGCTAATACTAACCTTTCACGGTACCGAAATTAACACGTTTGCCTCCAATTCTTTTCGCCGTTTCCTCGTCAATCGAATCATCAAACGAGCCGATCGCATCAGTGCCCTGTCGGAGTTTACTCACGCGTTGATCCGTAAACGCTTCCCTGCCTCTAAACTCAAAACCTACCTGACGCCCGGAGCCCTTAGGACCAATTTCGAGACTCCGAAACCCAAAATTAATAGCCCATCGAACCGTATCCATATTCTAACGGTTGGACGGCTTCACCCACGAAAAGGACAAGTGCTCATCTTGAAAGCTCTCGCCGCGCTCCCCACCGAACTAAGACAAAGGATAACCTTCTGGATCGTCGGAACCGGAAACAAACGCGGCTACGGTACTTGTCTGAAAACGCTCGCTAAAGAAATGGATTTCGAAGTCACTTTTTTTGGCGACGTTTCCAACAGCGAACTCGAAGACCTCTATTCCCGAGCCAATATTTTCTCGATGACCAGCGTCAACTTCCGCAAAAGCGTCGAAGGCTTTGGTCTCGTCTACCTAGAAGCCGCTGCCCACGGATTACCCATTATCGCCAATCGAGTTGGCGGCGTAGCCGAAGCCGTTTCCCATGGCGAAAATGGCTTATTGGTCGAACCGGGTGACAACACAGGCCTAACCAGCGCCTTCGCTCGCTTAATACAAGACGACGACCTCCGCTCGCAAATGGGAGAAAACGGCCGAAAATGGTCACGGCGCAACAACTGGGTCGAATCCGCAAAACTCCTCTTCAACGATTGGGACATCGAAATCGACCCCAATTCAAACACGAAACGAAACCTACCCACTTCCTCTAATACAACATGATCACCAGTGAATCCACAATAGTTGTCCGTTACGCGGAAACCGACATGATGGGCATCGTCTACCACGCCAACTACCTCCCCTGGCTTGAGATCGGCCGCACCCAATTGCTCAAAGAACACGGTTTTCCATACAAAGAGCTCGAAGCCCAAGGCCTGCTACTACCAGTTATCGAGATCAACATGAAATACCGCCGCTCAGCAACCTACGACGACGTCATCACGATCAAAACCATCATCAAAGAAAAGCCCTACGTGAGGATCCGTCTCGAATACGAAGTTCTAAAAGACGACGAGTTAATCGCTACGGGCTGCAGTGTGCACGCATTCATGAACAAACAAGCTCAACCCATCAAAGCGCCTCGCAAATTCCTCGAAGCGCTCAATCAAGCATTCCAATAAGGACTGCATGACATCGAATCCGGCAGTCCCGATCCACCTGGCCAAACTCGGCGAAGGTGGCAAGTAACGCCCCTAAGATCCCTCCACTAATTAGCCGTCTCTAAACAAGCCCATCATCCCACCAACGATACTCTTCAAGCGTTTCCTCGTCATCTTCCAACTCCCGCACTTCGGCCAAAAAAACCTGAGCCTCCGCGCCCCATAGCCGAAACAGTGCCCAGACCGCATGCGGCCTAACCATTGCCTCCTCATTACGAGCCAATCGTATCAACGCGTTCATAACACGCCTCCCCCAGTCGGAATCCAAGCGCCCCTCCGACCAATCCGATTCTTCCCTCAAATTCCCAGCAACAATACAAGCGTTTCTCAACAATCCCCTCAGCTTGAGTCGCTTAATCGGCATTTTTCGAAACGCTTCTCGAAACTGATCGATCTCCATTTCGAGGATATCCAACAGTCGCAGCTCGACCACGCTATACCGCTTCGCGAGCAAAACCTGTCTTCCCGCCTTGGCAAATCGATTCCAAGGACAAATGTCCAAACAAATGTCGCAACCGAATATCCTGCTCCCAATCCCAGGACGCAGGTCCCGCGGGATCACTCCCTTATTCTCGATTGTCTGATAAGATATACAGCGATTAGCATCTAGCAACCCCGGCTCTACAATCGCATCCGTAGGACATTCGTCTATACAACGCCGACACTTTCCGCACAAAGCGCCCAGCTCCACCCGTGCAAAATCGTCACCCGAGCGCTTTTTAACTGGAGCATCCGGGACAATCGGAACGCGCGTCAACATAGTCGCCAATAACAGCCAATTTCCATGAGTTTTGGAAATCAGCATCCCGTTCTTCCCTTGCCATCCCATTCCGGAAGCCGCCGCCCAACCGCGCTCCATCACCGGCCCCGTATCAACGTAATATCGATAATCCCGAGGCCCCAAATTAAATTGTTCCTCCAATAACGCTCCAGCTTCCTTCAGCCCTTTCAACACTGTATCGTGATAATCCTGATACAAACTGTATTTCCCCCAACGCTTTTGCTCTGCAGCACCCGCTTCGCTTGGAAGATAGTTTACCCCCAACATAATCGCCGAACACGCGCCTTCCAAAACAAGATCCGGATTCAAACGCTTCTCGATCGAATTCCTCAGCCATTCCATGTCCGCATGGTAGCCTGATTCCACCCACTCTTTCAGGCGGTTCGGACCAATCGGCGAAAGATCAGTAAACCGGACATCATCAAAACCCAGATTAATAAGCGCCTCTCTCAGAGCTTCCTTTTCAACTCCATCCAACGCGTTCATTTCCAAGAGCGTGCGTCCGATCGATAAACGCGGCAAACATGCGACGCTACATCCGAAATCGTGCGCCCATCAGTCAATACTTCCGTTCCTGCCTTCTTGTAAATCGGTTCGCGCTCTCCTAACAATTCCCGAATCCGAGCCAACGGATCCTGAACGTTCAGCAAAGGTCGTTTCTCGTTTCCTTTTACGCGCTCGAAAATCGTTTCTGGAGAAGCGAGCAAGCACACAACCGGCCCCTTCGCTCGCAGCCGTTTCAGCATACCCGGCTGCGCGATCAGACCACCCCCACAAGAAATAACGCAACACTCATTCGCGTGACCTTCATCAATAAACTTACGTTCCAATTTCCGAAACGCCACCTCACCCTCGGAATCGAAGATTTCCTTAATCGATCGTCCATCCGCTTCTTCGATCGCGTGATCGCTATCGATAAACGCAAACCCCAAACGACTTGCCACCGACCTACCGACAGCGCTCTTGCCTGTACCCATAAATCCCACCAAATAAAGATTGGGCTTCAACTGTTTTGATCGTTCCGTCATTCGATTACGCTAGCATTTCAAAAAAGTCCTGCTTCCATACAATCCCTTTCTTTATCTTTTCTCTCGATCGCCTACACAATGGCAAGCACAGCTCGCAAATACGATTGCTTCATTTTCGGTGGCGGACTCGCCGGTTCCGTCCTTGCCCACACCTTTTCACAACAAGGTAAACGTCCTCTCGTCATCGATTTTCCAGGAAAATCGCGATGCTCCCAGGTCGCCGCCGGATTGATCAATCCCATCGGTGGCCGCAGACTCAACCTCATTTGGAAAGCCAATACGCTCATTCCATTCGCGACGAATTTCTACCGATCGCTTGAAGAGAGCCATCAGGTTCAGTTTTATCACCCTCGCTCAATTGCTCGCTTGTTTGCCAGTCCGGACGAACGAAAACAATGGCAAAAACGGAAAGATCAAGCCAAGTACCAACCGTGGTCAGCTCCTCTCGCTTCCTTGAAAGTACCCCAGGAGATCGACATCTCCAACGAAGAGGGATTCGCCGTCAACGGCTCTGGTTACCTCGATATACCCAATCTCGTTAACGCTATCCGATCTACGCTTGCTTCGCAAGAAGCCCTTATAGAATCTGAATTCGAGTACGCCGAAATCGAAGCCACCCAGGGCCAAGTAACCTGGAAAAATCGATCCGCTCACTACGCAATATTTTGCGAAGGGCATCTAGCAACCACCAACCCATGGTTTTCCTTCGTCCCCTATAAACCTGCAAAAGGGATTATAGGAACCATCGATTCCGATATTCAATTAGGAGATACGGCCATCATCAAAAAGTACTTCCTACTGCCGCGACACGATCAAACGATCAGCGTAGGGGCTACTTATAATTGGGACCAGATCGACGAAATAGCCGATCCCAAAGGAATAGCCGAACTCGAAGCTTTTCTCGAACGCATGCTTGGCGACCGCTGGAAATGGTCGTCCATCGGAGCCGGCATTCGCCCGGCCACAGCCGGAGCGAAACCGGTCGTAGGACCATCCCCCGAGAACCCACGCATCCTATCATTCAACGGATTCGGCAGCAAAGGAGCCAACCAAACGCCCTACTTCGCCCAAACGCTTCACGATTTCATTTGGAATGACAAGACCCTTCACCCAGACGTCCTTCCTTCAAGATTCATTAAATCCACTCAAGCAGCCCCAAAACGCTGGATTGCAGTCAGAATCGCTCAAGAACGTGTACTGAAAATTCTAAAACCAGGCGACTCAGCAATCGACGCTACTGCCGGCAATGGCCATGACACCCTCTGGCTCGCTCAGCGAACCGGCGAAAACGGGTGCGTATTTGCATTCGACGTACAAACAGAAGCAATTAAAAACGCCCGACAGCGAATACAAGAGGCCAACTGCAGCTCGCCTATTCATTTCATTGCCGACTCTCATTCCAACCTCTCAAAACGCCTACCTGAAGATAGGGCAATCGCTGCTGCAGTATTCAACCTAGGCTATCTCCCCGGAGGGGATCAATCCCTCATAACTCGCCCCGAAACGACAATCGACGCGCTTAATCAATGTCTCGACCGGCTAAGGCCTGATGGAATCCTAAGCGTAGTCCTTTATCCAGGACACGAAGGCGGAAACAGCGAAACCGCCGACATTCTAAAATGGATCCAAAAACTCGACCCAACACTTTACAGACACGAAATAGAACGCCACCCCACGGGTATCGCTCGATCTCCATACCCGATTTTCATTTTCAAACGCTAGCCAAACAACGTTCCTTGGTCAGGATCTTCCGCAAGCTCAGGAGAGAACGGCGCGTAACGCTTTCGCCAATCATTTAACTTCTTAACATAATAGCTCGGATCATAAGGCAAACGCTCCTTGTCAAATCGCTCCACAGGTAGCGCTCGCTGCCAATCCGCGGTCTTTCCTTTTTCCTTAGGCGATATAAAATACGATATCCGATCGCCCATTCGAGCCTGATCTCCCAACATCAATGCCACTTCCGCCGAAGCGCGTCGCGGCTTTCCGCCAGTCTCGATTTTCTTGCGGTAAGCTTCCGGGTTCTGACTAAGAATTTCGGATTTTGCTAATCGGCGCACATCGAATTCGCCAGCCTTAATCTTCGACTCGATTTCCCGAGCCGCAGCATTTGGATCTTCTTTAGAAGCCCCCAATAGAAAATGGATCAAGGTTTGCGTGAGTTCCTTTAGAAACGGCTCAATACCACGGGATCGCATTGCCGATCCGCGTATCACAACTTTTCCGCCATCGTACAAAGCATAGTTTTTGGCCTTGTAGCAGAACATCGTTTCGTAGCGCCCATCGTACTCCAACTCAATTCCTTCGGGCAATATGCGCTGAGCCTTGGCAAGTAATGATTCCGCATCATCGAAATACCCGTGAGCAGATACGTAGATTCCATCCGTGTCCGCTTCTAACGGCTCACAACCTTCTTCATCGAAAAACGAAATCAGCGACTTCAAAATTTCGCGCCCTTTCGCTGTTGTTTCAGCAGCTAGTTCCGAATCGCCAAACCGAGCGCCCGCAAAGCCCAAATAGCCATAGAAAGAATTGATGAGAATCTTGAAACTGGTCTGACGAGCATTGTATTCGGATGCCAATACAGGATCATCCGTTTCTCGAGCTAGTTTCTTGAACTTAAATCGATACTCCCTAAGTTGTTCCAACATCGGAATAAATACGCCTTCGGTATCCTTCTTCGGGTTCCGCCCGATCATCAACAGCAAACTCGGATAAAGCGATGCCACATCGAAATGAAGCACATTCTTGAAAACGCCTTCCTTAAAGCTCGCCGTGTAGCCTCCTGCAAAAGAGCGAACTTCGCCCGGCATCGGACAAGACGATTTCAAGTGATAATACTTTTCCTGAAAAACGAGATCTACCTTGCCTGCCGTCCCGCGTAGACAAGCTTCTTGGAGCGTAGTCGGAAACGCTTTCGTCTGCTCGAAATAAGTCGGTAATAATTGATCCGCAACCCCCGCAGTTTCTCGAAGATCATCTCGAAGATATCCGAGAAAACGCTTACGGTCATCATCGAACATGTATTGAATCTTCGATCCTTCGATATAAACGCGATCCCCGCCGTCCGCTGGCGTCACGCCCATATAACGAGCGACATCCTTCAGCCCGTACGACATGAGTTCGCGAGTCGTGATATCGTAGATCTGAATCAGCAAATACGTATCCACAACCGCGCGACCAGGGATATCGCAGCGCGTGTAATCAATCCAGCGCTCCGCCACTCTCAACCGGCTGTTCCGAAATTTCGCTACCTGTCCAAAGCGACCCCACGCCACCGGAACCTTCAAACGCTTCGCCCTACGACGCAGATACTCCAAATCGAATTTGAAAATGTTATGACCTTCAACCGTATCCGGATCCCATTCCTCGAAACGAACATTCAGCTGCTCCAACAACTTCCGCTCTGCTTCATCCGTCCTCTCAGCTAAGGTCAAAGTCTCTACCTTGTCCCCGCATTGAATGCCAATCGCCAACACGCGATCCTCCGGACGCTTCGAATCGCTAAACCCGCCCGGCACCGAACAAGCCGTTTCGATATCGAGCTGCATGCGTCGAAGCTTCGAATAAGGCATATCCGCGTACAAACGTGATGCATTAGAAAGTAAATACTGCTGTTCGAGCTGCCGTATCCAATCGATTGACCCATGACGCCCGTGTTCTTTGACGAAGGCCGAATGCGCATCTACCTCGTCAAAATGAATCAATCGGTTAAACGGCGCGTACCCCGAAAGTTGCGTGACAGACGCATTCTCGGGTTCCCCATAGGTCAAGCTATCCTTCGCCCACACAAAAGGGGAAAATGGTAGAACCTCAACCCGACGAGCCCCTTCTCCATCTTCCCAAGCCTGAAAAGCCTGCCCTTTAGGATTTATCCAAATTCCGCAAAGCGAAGGGCTAGCTCTACTTTCGGTCATCAGAAAGGCCGAAAATAAACCATGAACACCGCAATTCCTACAGCAGCAATCAGCACAGTGAAAATAAACGACTTCGATTTCTTGTAAGCCATTCCGCCCAAGCCCATTACGACCAGCCAACAAGCCATTTTTGCAACAACCCAGCCTTGAGCCCAATCGTTATTATGCAACTTCGACATCAATCCAGCGCCCGCAACCAGAGCGACGAGACCCAGAATGCCGGTGACAACCGACATAAGCTTTTTCTTGTGCTTTTGCGGGTTCGCCGCAATAGCGAATGTGAAACCTGACAGGAGGATTATCGAAATAACGTGGAGGAATTGATAGATTTTCGGGTCCATATCGATCTCTATACCAGTATCTTTCAACCAGGGGCAACCGTTAAAACGATTTCGAGGCATCTTCGATAGAAGAGTTTCACGCGCCCCACCATAGTGCCGTACGCCAACAGGGCTCTTGGTCCTGTGTATATTAAAGTGGGTGACATCAAAACAGATTCTGCAGTCCGGTTTACGGCTGGGCATCCTCCATTCATCACGTCTCCCATAAAAGAAGGTAGGCTAAGAGCTATTAAAGCCAACGCCTCGAACACGACAGGGCGCGTGAGAAACAAACCCTATGTCATCGAGCCCCAGGGTCAATCGGAATGGTTCGATTGATCTACTTTTCCTTCTTTTTTGACGACTGCCATAGCACCAAACTTCCCCGATACAAGCGACAGGCTATCAAGAAATTAGCTATGAAAAGTAAACATGAAATGGTAAGCGGCTCTTCGAAAACGAATCTTGGCCCTAAAACAGCCAATAGGGCCGCAAAAGCTATCACCGCATCCCCAACTCGCTTCGGCTGACTAACTCCCCAAGCCCACAGAGCTCCAATTAACCAAAGCGCCCCGACAATAATGGACCCCAAATCGAATCGTCCCGCCAACTCAACTTCCCCTTGCGATCGCTTCACTTCAAACAAGCTCCAAAACATCAACTGATTGAAGAGAATAAACGCCGAAATCAACGCCCCTCCCAATGGCCAACTTGCAGGTAAAGGTCCTCCGTCGCACAAAGGTATCTTGGAGGCGAGGTCACAGCTAACCGAACATCGCGTGAACCCCGCCTGAGTCGACCGACCGCAAACCGCGCAACTCGATGAGCTCAATCGGGTTTCCGCTGAATCCGTCATAACTCAAGTTGAGAAATGATTAATTCCTGCATACTCGCAAACAAGGCGTATGCCGCATATCCAATTCTCTGTTCTTGATCGAAATCTCCGATTTCGAGCTCGCCGTTTTCAAGAGCTTCATCCGAGAACGCTTCAAGCGACCGCTCCCGCAGCTTGAGCCGCATTGCCGAGCAACCGCGCAATACAAGATCCGCATCTTCTTCCTCAACCGTAGCGCTACCTGTATTCAAAAATTCGTCGTCGAATAGTTCGGCAATCGACGCGATATCTTTGCGCTGGGAAGTCAATAGATCCTTGGACCAGAAATCCGACATCAGCTCGTCTTCATCCGGCGGAGCATTCGGCGTAGCCAACTCATTTGCCAGATCCTTCATAAGCGGTTTGACATGCTCTAGCAGCGGCAGAACGGACTGGATATCCAATCTAAATTCAAGTCGATTCATTCTTCTCTAAAATCGCGTTTAAATGCCACTCTTGCAACTGATACAAATAGGTTTCCGCCTTCTCGCGCTCTCCGATCCAAACCACCGATCGGCCGAGTTCATGAACCTCTCGCATATGCTTTTCCGCTTTGGCTGAGTTCATGCCCAATACGCGTTTAAATACCATCGAAACGTAGGACATGAGATTGACCGGATCATTGAGCACAATGACGCTCCATAAGCCCGAAAGCTCCGTTGCTTCATCAAGTACCGTTTCCGGCGATGACGATCCTCCTCCAATAAATGATACCATTAATTAATTCGACGCCTTTTCGCGTATTGCAGAAGCAATAATCGAAGTTGCTTTAGCGATCGCGACTTCTTGTTTGTCGTCTTCATCGCGCCATTTCAATTCAATCACACCATTCTTCAAACCGCGACCGCCAATAGTGATACGCAGTGGGATGCCAATTAAATCCGCATCCTTAAACTTCACTCCCGGACGTTCTGCGCGATCATCCACCAACACGCTAGCGCCTGCCGCTTCCGCGGCCACGCCAATCGTATTAGCCAGCGTCGCCGCTTCTTCCAAATCTGGGTCTAAAAGCGTGATCACTACCTGGTAAGGAGCAACAGACCACGGCCACTTGATCCCCCACTTGTCGTGCGACTGCTCGATTATCGCCTGCAATGTGCGCGATATCCCAATACCATAACAGCCCATAACTGCAGCTTGGCTCTTATTATCCGCGTCATCGAACATTGCGCCGAACTTTTCGTTCTCGCTGAACTTCGTGCCCAACTTAAAGATATGTCCGACTTCGATTGCGCGGGCAATCTTCAGTGGCTGGCCACTCTTCGGACATGGTTCGCCTTCCTGAACCTTCCGAAAATCTCCAAAACGATCGAGATCGAGATCGCGCCTAACGTTCACGTTTTTCACGTGCATCGCTTTCTCGTTCGCTCCCGTTACACCATTGCCGATCAAACGAAGCGCCTCATCGCCATAGATGCCATCGAGCTTGGAACGATCCTTTAACGTTCCCTTAATCGCTCCAAGACTTCCAGGGTAAGCGCCCATCGCTTCGAAAATTTCGTCCACCGTCGCAGGACGGATCAATTGATAGCCGAGTGAGCTCAACTTCGCTTCTTCCACTTGATCGCAACCACGCACCACAACCACGAAAAGCTTTTCGTCGCCCACGAACAGCAAAGTCTTGAACTGCGCATCCGCTGGGATATTGTACGGCTCTTGAGCGAGCTTCTCAATGGTCTTCGCGCCAGGAGTTTCGAATTTCTCCAATTCCCCAATAGGCTCCGCGTCGACTATATCTCTCGGGACCAATCCGCTCGTTGCTTTCTCTACGTTGGCAGAATAGCCGCATTCCTGGCAATAAACCACATCGTCATCGCCCACTTCCGCAGGGACCATGTACTCATGCGAAAAAGCGCCTCCCATTATACCGGCATCCGCTTCGACCGAAATGAAGTCCAATCCGCAACGAGCGAAAAACCTATCATAAGCTTTCGCGATTCGATGGTAAGTCGCCTCCGCATCTTCGTCATTCGCGTCGAAGCTATAGCCATCCTTCATGATGAACTCCCGTGCCCGCATCAACCCATAGCGGGGGCGGATCTCGTTGCGAAACTTCGTCTGGATTTGATAAAATGTTTTTCCCATATCCCGATAGCTCGAGATCTCGGAACCGATCAATGGCGTGATCACTTCTTCGTGCGTCGGCCCGAGCACATACTGAGGCTCTTCCGGAACTTTCGCATCCTTGCCCGCACTAATGACCTGAAACATCACCTCGCGCACAGCATTCCAACGGGGACCTTCCTTCCACTGCTCTGTAGGGATCACCGCAGGCATCAAAAGCTCAATCGCCTGCCCGCGATTCATTTCCTCGCGACAGATTTCCGTCACATTATCCAACACCCTTTTCCCCAAAGGCAAAAAAGCGTACAGGCCGCCTCCCACGCGACGTACTAAGCCCGCCCGTAGCAACAGTTTGTGCGACTCGATTTCCGCTTCCGCGGGGCTTTCCTTCAAAGTTGGGATATATGTCTGGCTCCAGAATTGCATGGTCTAAATCCTATGACATGTACTCGCGGATTTCCTCGCGCAACGAGAAAATGAACCCATTTGCTTCGTTCAGGCTTTAACTTGTCTGCAAAAAGGATTGATTTGCCGCCTTTATGAAAAACCAGAACTCGGAGCCCAGCCTGAAACCCGGATCGCCAATGACCGAACGTAAGCCTTGGCCGATGTGGCCCATCGCCTTGTCGATTCTCACTTTTATAATCCTCTACACGTGGGTTCAGCTGAAATTCCGCAAAGAAGAAAAACCCTACGAACCTAACTACGAGATGCAGGAACGGCGCAATCAAGTCGCCGAAAAAAACCTCTACGATTGGTTCAGCCTAAATGCTGCCCCGAGCGCAGAAACTAACGACAACACCCTCAGCTCCGGCCATATCGCTGCCCGTTTTATTTCCGGTCCGCTCGAAAACGACCTGCCCTCGCAAATCGTCTATTACATTCCCCGAAGGCCTATTCTCATCCCGCAACTGGATTCGCTAGCCAGCCAATCGAGCTTTTCAATCAATCAACCGATCAAGCTCCAATTGTCTCTACCGGAAGCCTTCGGCGACAGCCCTAACTTCAAACTCGCCACTTTCTACAAAGAAGGCGAACTCCTCATTCTCGCCGAAATGCGCATAGAAAACGCCAAAGCACTCGCCGCTTTCGACATCCAAAGCCCTTCCAAAACCTACCTATTCGAAATCGATACCGTTCCAATTGAAACCGCGAGCGTCAAAGCCAAGTTCTACCTCGAAGGGCAAGTCCGAGAATGGACGATCGAACGCATTGGCGGCCCGACAGAGAAATAACGGCACATCTAAGGTCGCGGCTCTAGCCCCAGAGTATGCATTGCCGACTTGATCTTTCTCTAAAGGGCTGATTAACAATCGAATTTAGAAGAATGCCTGAAGCGGTGCGATTTTTTAGCCGATTCTATCCAAGTGATCAAAATGGACGAAACCATCTCCAACATTACACCTGCCGATCTCAGGGGCATATTGAACTATGTGCCAAAATTCTTGGGGCAAACCTTCGTCATATCCTTGGACGGTGCCGTCATAGACAACGAAAACCTGCCGAACATTCTATTGGACATCGCCGTTCTTAGGAGCCTGCAAATAAAAGTCGTCATCGTCCATGGGATCGGCAAGCAACTCGCAGCGCTATCCGCCGATCGCGGAATCGAAATTTCAAACATTGACGGATCCGGCCCCACTGACCCGGCGACTTTGGATCTAGCCATCCGAGCATCCTCTAGAACGTCCCACCAAATCCTCGAAGCACTCACGCAGACAGGCTTAAAATGCGCTATAACCAACTCTGTCCGCTCCACGCCGATCGGAGTCATCAAGGGCCTGGACTATCAGCGAAGCGGCAAAGTCGACCGCATCGACGCGGAATTTCTCAATCACCTAGTCACTCAGAGCATCATCCCAATCATCCAGCCAATCGGGTTCGACCGTAACGGGCATACTTTGCGCATAAACAGCGATTTACTTGCAGTCGAAACGGCATTCGCCCTCAAAGCGACCAAGACTATTTTCGTCACCGAACTCGAAGGACTGCAAATCGATGGTGAATTAAAACGCCAATTGCCAGTAGCAGTACTGGAATCGAAACTGGCCGACGACAACCCATTCGAGGACGCAGCGCTTAGCAAAGCCAAGCACGCCCTCATCGGAGTAAAGGGCGGAATCTCTCGTATCCATATATTGGATGGGAACATTCACGACGGCCTTGTCCGCGAAGTCTTTTCGAACGAAGGTGTCGGTACTCTAGTATACGGAAACGAATATCAGCAAATTCGACAAGCCCAACGCTCCGACATAACGCGGATCTACCATCTCACGAGTGGGTCCGTCGAAAAGGAAGAACTTGCTCGCCGCTCGATCGAATCGATCGAAAGTGAAATCGGAAACTTCTACGTTTATGAAATCGATGGCAATCTAATCGGATGCGTTCTCATTTCGCAATTCGACGCAGCCCCGGATACAGCGGAAATCAACGCGCTATTCGTGCATTCTCTGCACCAAAGGCAAGGAATCGGCTCAAAGCTGGCTAAGTTCGCTTGCCACAAAGCCGAGGAAATTGGCTCCAAACAGATCCTAGCCCTTTCAACGCAAAGCTTCAGCTTTTTCCAATCGGTTTGCGGTTTCAGTGAAACCGATATAAACGCCCTCCCTGAAAGTCGCCGCCTAGCCTATCAGGAGGAAAATCGGCAATCAAAAATCCTTATCAAAGACCTTGGCTAGCTAGTCCAAGTAGGCACCATTCTCAATGGTCTGCTTTATCTTACGCAACTTCGCGAGTTCGCCTTGGGCCTTCGGGTCCAACGCTTCGAGGATATCCTCCAACTTTTTGCCGGGATGCTCCAAGGACTCCGCAAGGTCTCCAAAACTTCGAACCGCATCGTGACTCAATCCACCTGCGCTCGAAGATGAGAGCAATTACATTTTAACTGTTTCCAATGACGCCATCCTTTTCTAATCGGATTTCTCAGAGCGCTCTTTAGATTCGGATCAGCATTCCGATCAATTACATATAACTAGAAATGAGAAATTGACCGATTCCACAGTATGCACACAATGTACCCAGGTCAGTTAAATCCAATCGTAAACGAGTGATTAGAATACTATCAGATCTTCATTGGGGCCATAAGGCTAGCCTTATCAAGGATCTCGATTCGCTCGAAGGTCTTTTATCCGAGCCGGATGACGTTATTTTCAATGGAGATACCCTCGAACAAAATTTCGAGAACACACCCTCGCACTTGCAAAGCCCGCTTCCCTCGGTCGATCAATTCAAAGCCTACGTCAGGAACTGGGGTACGAAACCCCATTTCATAACCGGCAATCACGACCCGAAAATCTCGCGACACCACTACTGCGAAGTAAACGCTGGCGAAATCCTAATCACTCACGGCGACGGAATTTTCAAGAATATCGCCCCATGGAGCCAAAATGCGCAACTCCTAGGCGACGTAGCAGAACAAGGCCTCAAGCAACTCCAGCACAACGGCAGCGTCAGTTTCTACGAATTTCTTCAGACAATCAAAGACGCTTGCGTCGAAGAACACTCGCGACTTAAAGACTACGACCCGACAGTCTGGGGTAAGCTGCAAACTTTTCTACGCCAAGCCTGGCCCCCGACACGCGTTCTCAAAATATTGGATTGCTGGAAAACAACGCCGCAAATGGCAGTCGACATGGTCCATCGCTACATTCAAAACCCTCGATTTCTAATCATTGGTCACACCCATAAACCGACAATTACCCCAATAGACAAAACAACTGTCATCAATACAGGCTCGTTTCTTCCTTGGCCAGATGCCACCGCCGTCGACTTAACTCCCCATGGAGTCCACGTCCGAAAAGTCAACAGACGCAACGGCTCATTTTCAATCGGTAAAACGCTTCAGGCGTTCGAGATGAAGATCGATTTGAATAGCCTCCGATTTCCTACCCCCGAACCGGGAAACTCCCCTCAGGTAACTCCTCAAACAGTGACAGCCTAAGAAAGAAATCGGAAGAACCTCCAGAACAATAGGGTTTTAACTCAATCCTATTGAGCTCTAGACCCTAAGAGGCTTCTCGTAATTACACAAAATTGTAAACTAAACAGTAAATATACTCTGTTTCCGAGCCGTAACAAGAAGTAAGCAACTGCTCCATTTTCGGGCGTTCCAACTGTTATACTTATGAGTCTCGAAATCAGCTTTACACCCAACTCCTCTGCTCACCCACAAAACCTAACCCTCCAAGACGGAGAAAGTATCCAAGTTTTCTCCGGTGAAAGCTTCCAAATACAAAACCCGGAAATCGTCGCCCAACTCGTTCCGCAGGACAAAGACCTGCAAATCGTTTGCCATGACGGAACATCCTTCATTCTGAAGAACTTCCTTGAAGTCGACTTTACAAAGGAACCCTCACTCGAGCTTAACGACGGCGCTTCCATTACCTGGCACAATTTCGTCCAACAAACCGAAGGAATCGACCCTGCCTTCAATGTTGACGACCCCAATAACCCCACGCTCGTATTCGCTCCACTACTAGTCATCGCCGCGACAGCCAAATCGCCTGAGTGGAGCTTTGCTCAAGTCCCAATCTCAGAAGAAGAATCTCCAGAAATTACAACCCAACCACAGCAATTCTCTCAAACTACGTCGTCTCAGCCCAAAGGAGATCCGCTCGCCGAAGACGATTCTTTTTCCAAAGCAACTGCTCAAAACATCGATGACGATGGAATCAAACTCGCCTCGGGCGATTTAGGCACCCCGCAATCCGGCGGCACAGCCAACACCGCCTCCAATACAAAAACTCCAGAATTCATAGAAATCGACGTTAGAAAATTTCTCGATATCAGCGGCGACGGGATCAACCCTTCTCCAGTAATCACCGGAGTTGTAGCCGGGAATGACGGAACCGAAATCGAAATCGACGATTTGACAGGAATCGCCAAGATCCCGAACGATATCTTGGAGGACAACACCCAACTTAAAATCGATATCATCGTCGACGATGGAAACGACACCAAAAATACAACTATCACCGTCATCGAGAGCAAAGATGGAGGCGGCGAAACATTTCACCTAATTCTAAGTCAAAACCAAGTTTCCGAGAATCAAGAAGGTGCATTGATAGGAAAATTAGATACGGATGACGCCGGAAGAAACCATACCTACGAGTACACCCTTTCGAAAGACTCATCCGATCTTTTCCAAATCACCGGCAATGTGCTTAAACTAAAAGATGGCGTAAGCATCGATTACGAAACACATCCCGAAAGCTACCCAATTAGAATCGTCGCAACTGACGAAACAGGCCACAAAATCGAGCAAACGATAGATATCTGGCCAAAGGATATTAACGAAATCGCTGGCGTTTCACCTATCGTTACCTCCAATATCGAAGATATTCGAGTAAACTTTGACCCCGATGACTTCGACACTGCGTTTGAGGACGAGGACAACGATTACCTTGAGATGGTTCGCATCGACACGCTTCCTGGAAACGGAACGCTCAGCCTCGAAGACGATGCCGTAACCATCGGTCAACTTATTGACTACGAACAAATCGCAGAACTCTCGTTCCAGCCAACCGCTGATTGGAATGGAAACACTGTATTTCAATGGTCCGGGTTCGATGGCAGCGCCTGGTCTGCTAAAAACTCTCCTGTCTCTATTTCGATCGAAGCTGCCAATGACGCTCCTGTCGTATCCGTAAAGATCGGACAACAAGCCACTAGCACCGATGAGGCATTCGCGATGAGCCTTCCCGATGGGACATTCATCGACGTCGATAGCGGCGACACGCTATCCTATTCAGCAGAGCTCCCATCATGGTTGACTATCGACCCTAGTACAGGAGCTCTATCCGGCACCCCCACCGACGAACACATCGGAGACCAAGATATAACGATCACCGCCACCGACGGTTCCGGCGAATCCGCCAGCCAAACCTTTCGCCTCTCAGTCGAGAACACCAACGACGGACCAACCGTATCCTCCAGTATCCCCGATGCGACTACAGACAAAGACGATGCTTTCTCGCTCGGCGTTTCCGGCAATTTCGACGACAAGGACCTAGGCGACGAACTCTCTTACAACGCCACGCTAGACAATGGCGACGGCGATAACGAAATTGATGGTGGCAAGCACAACGACGACATTACTTCAGATTCCGGCGATGGAGATGATACGATCGATGCGACCGACGGTTACGGCACGGTTGATACTGGAGCAGGTGATGACACGATTACCATCGACTACGGAGTCAGTTCTGGCGGAGGTGGATCAGGCTCCGGAACTGGATCCGGTTCAAAATCAGGATCCGGTGGTGGTTCAGGAAGCGGAGGAAATTTCGGGATGTTCGACAGCGGAGATGGTGATGACACCCTGGAATTCGATCGCAGCAACCTTGAAATCGACCTAACAGTACTCGACAGTGGCGGCATCCAAAACATCGAGCGGCTCGATATCGACGGTTCCGGAAGCAACAATCTGCGTCTCAGATCGGATGATATCCTCGATATGACCGATAGTGAAAACAGACTCTTCATTGACGGGGGTAACGACGATCATGTTGAAATTTCGAAAGACTTCCAAAGCGATGGAACCGAAACAGTAGGCGGCGTCGATTACCAACATTACTACGACGCAGGAACCGACTCCCATCTCTACATAAATAACAATATCACGGATTTGGATACATTCTAATTCAATCAAAACGGAAAGTCCCACACACTACGTTACTATCAAACCGCTTCACTCGACTCTCGATCCAGATCAACTATTCGAAGCACTAAGAAGTCAATTCGATCTTGCCCAATCGAGTCGCTACAAATATTTTTTCCGAGGCAGCAACGACATCTACAAAATACACTCGTCCGAAGAAAATTATTTCGTTCGAGTCAGTAATCACGGAACGCGCTCTGCCCAGGAAATCAGAGACGAAGTCGAATTTCTCAATCATTGGAAACAATACGGCATCGGCGTAGTCGCCCTATTCCAAACCGTGACGAAAACTACGTCCTGCCCGTTTATGCGGTCGAAGGCGTGCGACACCTAACGCTATTCCGTAAAGCAAAAGGACAATCGCTTGCAGTCCCATACCCAGCTCAACTTCGAGGTATAGGCACTGAACTCGATTCGCTCCACCTGAGGTCCAATCGTTTTCCCCTTAAAGAAAATTTCCCTTTCTACGACATAAACTACTACACAATATATAGTTCTGCCAATAAAGAATCCCCGGAGCAAGCTCTCTACCTTGGGGTCAACTTGCACTTCGCACAAGCGGGGTATTTCTGAAGTTAGGGAGGACCGGCACGGTCCTCTTAGCAACCAATACTGAGGACCGAACCGGTCCTCCCTACTAAAGCCGAAGCCCTTCGACTGCTCAGGATCTACGACAACAGTCTTCGCCCACAAGGGGCTTCGCCCGTCAAGAGTTCATGACGGACGAAGCTCGGAGAGCGTAGACTGTTCGGGGCATTACACCCAAAGGGAATAAAAGCAGGAACCCTACTGGCCACCCTCACCAATGGGTAACGGTTTCCTGAGATGAGTATAGAGAGACCTTTCAGTAAACTCAACAATCACAACATCTGGCTGAAGCTCTAAAACGAGTGCACTGTCCAATGGTTTATCGGCCAAAAAATTCGTCTCACGAAAATGACCGGCTAGCAAATTCTTCATAGGCTCCATAAATGAGTCATGAAACACCAAGGCCTTAGGCAAAGTCGAATCGTCTATCGAAAATCGATCCACAGTCTTTCCTAGCACTTCTCTGTCACCCTCATTTATCGCCCAATTACCTCGATTCAAAACCACACTATAAGTGGGATCCCCCCAATCACTCTCGACTCCAAGCATTTCAGCAAGATCGCCACCTAATCGATCGCTTCCAACGAATTGAACATCGTTCACCGAAAGACGATTCGACTTGGGAAGCTTCTCAGCTAAAGCATCATAAGCAACAAACATCCCTTTCGCATTCCAGTGAGTATCCAATTTATAGTACAATTGGGATCCTCCAATCTTCGCTTCAATTAATTCGTCTATCGGAAAGACGATCGAAAAATCTGATTCGGACATGCGCACTAAGAAATCCTCAACACGAGTCCCATACGGGCTCTTCTCAATCCGGTTAGGCAAAAACTCTGGATACACTGAAACCTTGTCGGGACCGACTAAAACGAGGAATGTAATCCCCTGCCCCTCCAACCAAGCTCCCCACGTTTCAAAATAAAGGTGTAAACGACCCAATTCGCTTTCGCTAAAAGCATTCGCTCCTGCATAGGCCTGTACCGAATCGCCACCGCCGCCTCCCGAATAGTAAAGCCAATCCTCTTTTCCACGCACGACATTGTTCATGGAATCAAGTAACCCAAGTTCGAATCGAGACTGCCTATAAAACCGAATCATAGCAGCGCGAAAACCAAAGTGATCCTCGAACCACGCTTCGAATGCACGCGAAAACTCCCCGTAATCGCTCGACAAAGAAGGAAACGCCACCGGTGTCCGCTTCTCGGATGTACGCTCCGAATCCGTAAAAAACGGAAGCGAGAGTAAAGGTAACCCAAGCAAGAACATGAACACAACCGCGTACGTCTTTGAAAAAACTCTCTCCTGTCTCGACTGTATTGCTTCCTTCGCCATATCAGAATCGGAAATAGAGAAAAGGACTGTACGTGCTGCTAGCAACTGCACTCATGCAAATGACAAGCAATACCAAAGTTCCAACATAACCAACATACGATCTCCAACGTCCAAAGCTCGCACGCGACAAAGCTTCTCCCAACTGCGTTGGATACTTTGTCGAAAAGCTAATCGCTACAACCAGCGCAAGTATAGCTTCGTATTCCAAAGGCACCGAAACCGCTCCCTTCGTCAGCCCCTCATTCCCAGCCCCAACCAGGGACCGGAAATACCCCCCTGCATCGGCCAAAGTCTCGCTTCGAAAAAATACCCAACCAAAAAAAACAATCCCAAGCAAATAGCCATGCTGCACCAGTTTCGGCAGACTAGATACAAAACGTCCCCAGACTGTTCGTTCTAGCAACAAAAAGCACCCGTAATAAAGCCCCCAAACAAGAAATCCCCAACTCGCCCCATGCCACAATCCGCACAAAGCGAATACAATCAGAAGATTGAAACCCACCCGTCCCGACGAATTCCGATTCCCGCCAAGAGGAATGTACAGATAATCGCGAAACCAACGCGACAAAGTCATATGCCAGCGTTTCCAAAACTCCCTCACGCTTCGTGCCGTATAGGGAAAATTGAAATTCTCCGGAAACCGGAATCCAAACATTTTGCCCATTCCAATCGCCATATCCGAGTAGCCAGAAAAGTCGTAATAAAGCTGAAACCCATAACAGATCAAACCGAGCCAAGCCATCGAAACGCTAAGCCCTCCCGGAGCTCCCCCAAATGAAGCATCCGCAACCACAGCAAGCGTATCCGCAATCAAAACCTTTTTAGCCAATCCGCGAACGAACCGGGATGCCCCCGCATTAAAGCCCTCCAAGCTACGTTTGCGATTCGCTAGCTGATCCTCTATTTCCGAATACCGAACGATCGGTCCAGCGATCAATTGAGGAAACATTGAAATGTACAGCCCAAGATCCAAAAAACTGCGCTGTGGGCGACACTGACCGCGGTATACGTCTACTAAATACGAAATTGCCTGGAAAGTGTAGAAAGAGATTCCAATCGGTAACTCCGGCCATCGCTCGATCATACTGGATGCGCCTTCTACACTACCACCAAACAATCCAAACGTATTCTCCAACAAAAACGCGCCGTACTTAAAAGAAACGAGAAGCAGCAAATTGAAGCCAACTCCTATTCCCAACAAACTCGCCCGCTGGGCCCCTCCCCTTGAGAAGGCGCGAGCTACCACGAAATTCACGCCAATCGACAATAATAACAAAAAAACGAATACCGGCTCGCCCCAGGCATAGAACAAAAGACTCGCCGCCAACAAAATTCCATTCTGCGCAGAGCGACCCACTAGGAGCGAAAGCAGTAAAACGATTGGCAAAAATCCAAACAGAAATATCGGCGAACTAAAAACCATGAATCAACCACGCTACCGACTCAACAAGACCCGGGTCGAGCGCGAAAAGACGAAATTCCCTTGATCGATTTGGGCCTCGCAAGTAGATTCACTCTGTAGTTATCTCAAATCTGCATCTTCCAACTCGCGGCAGACAGAGCTCGCCAACTCCATAGCCACCCTAGCCAATGAATGAGAATGCTAAACTCATGGAACTCGCCGAATCCGAGCGTCCACAAGAACGTCTTCAACGATTGGGAGCATCGGCACTCAGCGAAACCGAACTGCTCGCTATGCTTCTGAGAAGCGGCAGCAAAGGCCACAACGTTCTAAACGTCGCTTCGAACATCATAAACGACGCCGGATCGTTATCCAATCTCGTGAGCTGGGATGACAGCGAATTCCGTCGATTCAAAGGTATTGGGAAAGTAAAGGCGCTCCAACTGGTAACAGTAGTTGAAATCTGTCGACGAGTCCTCGCTGCATCCAACGAAGCGAATCCAATTCTAGACACGCCTAAACGCATTTTCGAATTCATGCGTTCACGAGCCATCGGTCTGGAAATTGAAAAATTCTGGACTCTCTGTCTTGACCGAAAAAACCGACTCATTCGCTCCTGCGAAGTGACCTCCGGAACGGCCAGCCAAAGTCTCGTCCACCCAAGAGAGGTTTTCAGGGAGGCGATCAGACACGGATCCAGCGCCATCATCTGCGTCCACAATCATCCCAGCGGCGACCCTAGCCCCAGCGCGGCAGACATTAAAGTCACCCGTCAGCTCAGAGAAGCATCCCAGACTATCGGTATCGACCTACTCGATCACATAATCATCGGTTCGCCTCAAAAAGACCCCAACCGTATCGGCTACTACAGCTTCCAAAAATGCGGCATCTTGTGAGTTTGGGTTTTAACCGCCCGCTGCGCTGGAGATCACGGAGCAACCGAGCTTTGGTTGAATATCGCGGCCAGAGGTCTCGACCCACCTGCCTGCTCAATGGTAGCGCGAGACGTCTCGGGTCGCGTGTCTCATTAGTGAGATAGATGAGGCACTATCGAACGACAGGAGCCAAATAGATATTCTTATACTTCACCGATGTATGGTCACCCTGCAAATGGATTGGACCAGGAACCGTCGGGTCTGTATGAACCGCTCCGCCCGTTGGACCTTCCACTGGTTGATTGTCGACGACCTTCACTCCATTCAACACAACCGTCACATGCCGGTCCACCAATGTGAGATCGTAAGTCTGCCACTCGCCCGGCTGTTTTCCCGCCTGTATGGATGGAGCGATTCTCCCAAAGATAGAGCCTACTCCTTGAAGCCCCTGCATTCGGCTATCCCGATCAACCACCTGAGCCTCGTACATCCCTCGGAGATATACGCCGCTATTGCGGTTGCCTTCGATCAGGAACTCGATGTGCAACCAGAAATCGTCAAACACCGCTTCCGTTTGCAAATTCCCATAAGAACCAGTGGATCCGAAATCTGTCTTTGGAGTGTCATTGACCAGCATGCCGCCTTCGGCCCTCCAACCGTTTTTCTTTTTGGAATCATACAATCGCCAGCCCGTCAGATCTTTTCCATTGAAAAGCGAAACCGGGTGCCCAAATCTGACCTTCGATAGGTCGGGACGATCAGGCATTGAAGGAAACTTCTTTCCCGTAAACGTAATGCGATCATACGGCTTCTCTAGCGATTCGTTCACAATAATCCCATCTAGTTTTCCGTTTTTCAAACCGACCGTCACCGTGTTCGTAGTAACCTTAGGACCGTCTTTCCCCTCTCGCTTTATCTTGACTGGAAATGTCAAACGATTGTTTTTGAATTCGATGATCTTGTGCGGTCCAGCGGATTGAACATGCACACGCATGTGAACCACAGGCTCTCCATCCTTTATTTCAACTTTCAACCAAGCAGGCTCATTCGTTGAGAGAATTAGAGACCAATCACCAATAAGACCTTTAGGAACCGATTCGGCAAAGGACGCAAAAGGCCAAAAGAGGCAAGCTAACAGGCAGATTGTACGGAGGTTCAATCGTCCCGTTTGATAGCGACGAGCTTTAGTTATGAGAATCATTTTAGCAATCGGTGGAGTTGATGGGTCGCGTATGCACGCATACTTTGGAAAACACGAGAAGCACAATAACACTCAACCTTATCAGCACGGAAAGGAGCTCAACTCCACTCTTAAACGCGCAAATATCGTTCTGGATATCTTTTCCGCGATAGCGATAGGTCCCTACAAAAATGGGAAACTGCGTTTCAATCAGTATTCAAACATCGTTTACAAAATATATTTCAAAAATTGCCGAAGTCCCCCTTCTTCTTTTAAGCTCCTTAGCATCGGCCCACATCCATACCTGTCAATTTAAGAAACTTTTAGAGATAGGGAGAGGTGAACCCCTTTTGTTTTCAAACCTTAATGAACCTTATTTGGCGAGACACAAGCCATCCTTATTGAGTCCCTCCGTAGCGGGTTCATCCTAGCGAAGCGATGACGCCCTTTTTCACAAAGTCGCGTTGGAAATTTGAGAGCATAGACATCGACCTACCGGTCTTGCGGCTTTTGCGATTCTTGCACCTTCTTGCGGCTAAAGACTTAGGTCGCGGCCGATCTCCGAGCGGCCATTTTCATAAGGTAATATAACGATTGCATCGTTCTATAGCCGCTCGGATATCGGCCGCGACCAAGGTTAGCAAAAAAGCGCTTCAATCCGACGTACTGATCTGTAATCACACCCAAGCACTTTCGCAAATCAATCGACGTTCGCCAAAATCGTCATCAAAGAGTTGCTTAGGTTTCTAAACCCTTCTTTACTCGGAAATCAGTTTTTTCCTTTCCAATCCATCACCCCGCTAAAACTCAAAAACCCCATGAAATATCGCTTGCTGCAATCTTTCCTGCCACTCCTGATCGCATCATCGCTGGCAGTGCTCTTCTCGGCGTGCTCCGAAAGGGACAATACAATCGTGCTTCGAGGGGCTTCTCAATTCGACGAAAACCATTCCTTCAATCAAACGCTACGGAAGTTCGAAGAACTCGTTAAGGAGAACTACGGAGGCGAGGTACGATTCGAGATCTACGGAAACAGCGAGCTCGGCCTTGAGAAGGACTATTTCGCTTACATGAGCCAGGGCCTCAGCGTCGACTTCGCAATCGTCTCGCCCTCCCACATGTCAACCTTTTCAAAAGCGGCTCCAATCATGGATATGCCATTCCTCTTTAGGGATACCGGGCATTGGAACAAAGTACTCAATGGAGATGCTCTGCAGCCAATTGCAGACGACGTCTCCGATAGGGCCGATGTACAACTCATTGGCTACGCTGGAGGCGGAACCCGTCACCTTATCGTAAACAAACCGGTAAGAAATATGAAAGAGCTGAAAGGGCTCAATATACGCGTCATGGGAGCGCCGATACAAACTCGAATTTTTCAAGCGATAAGAGCGGCTCCGACCGTTATCGCCTACAACGAAATTTATAACGCAATACAGACCGGAGTCATTGATGCGGCAGAGAATGAAGCAACCGGTATTCAACAAATGAAGTTCTACGAAGTCGGCCCCCAAATATCGCTCACTCAGCACGCGATTACCGTTCGACCACTATGCTTTAGCGGCAAGACGCTTCGAAGCCTGCCCGAAGACTTGCAAGCGGCTATCATAAAGGCTGGCAAGGAAGCGGGAGCCTACGGGCGGATGATTGAATCGAACCTAGACTCTGAACTGCTTGCCCAAATGGAAGCAGAGGATAAACTCAAAACCCATGTTTTCACTGAGAGAGACAAGCTCCTTGCATTGACCGTTCCAATCAAGATAGCTTTCGCGGAAGAAGTCGACGCCCTCGATGTACTCGAGAGAGTCAATAACGTACAGTAGCTAACGTACAGTAGCGTTTATTGACCTGCATCCATGCCTTCATTCATCAACAGCTACTATCGATTGTTGAGGCGTACGCTGACCGTACTGATGGGCTTTATTATATTGCCTGTCTCTCTCCAGATCATCTCCCGGTACACCGGAATCATTCCGCGCTACATATGGACAGAGGAGATCGCGCGATTTTGCTTCGTCTGGATCATTATGATTGGAGCGATGATCGCAGTTCGGGATAACGCCCACTTCGATGTCGATCTTCTACCCCACCCAAAAACAAAACAAAGCCAAGGAAGACGAAACCTAATCGTCCATGGAGCGATCACCACGATGGCTTTGTTCTTTTCATCTTACGGAATAAGTTTCGCAAAAATCGGATACATCCAAAACTCGGAAATGAGCGGGATAAACATGGCTAGCATATATGTCGCGTTTCCCCTAACCGGATTTACTTGGCTTCTATTTGTCGGCGAGAAAATCGCTGAAGATATCCGAATGATAAAGGGCGTGAAAAAGGAGCCGAAACAATGAGCGCGGGAGAAGTATCCCTCATTCTATTTGGCACGTTCGCCATTCTGATCGTGCTTCGAGTCCCGGTTTCTTTCGCCCTTGGCCTGGCTTGCATCCCAGTATTCATCCTCGATCCGCGCATGACTCCCATCGTACTGCTGCAGGAGATGTGGAAATCATACAACGCCTTCATTTTATTGGCAGTTCCCTTTTTCCTTCTCGCTGCCAATTTAATGAATGCGTCCGGAATAACAGAACGTTTAGTCGGACTCGCTCGGGCTTCCGTTGGTCACCTTCCCGGCGGACTAGGACACATAAACGTAATGGTAAGCATGCTCTTCGCAGGCATTTCCGGATCGTCGACGGCCGACGCGGCGGGCATTGGCTCCCTCATGATACCCGCGATGAAAAAGCAAGGCTACGACACGAGCTTCTCTGTCGCGATCACCGCTTGTTCATCCGTAATGGGAGTCATCATACCTCCGAGCATTCTAATGATCGTGTGGGGCGGGCTAATGTCAGTTTCAATCGGAGGCCTTTTCCTCGCAGGAGTAGTTCCTGGCTTTCTCATGGCTGTATTCATGATGGGAACTGTGTACGTGTACGCCAAAGCACGCAACTACCCCATATATCAACGAGCTTCTTTAAAGGAGTTCATTCAAGCCCTAGGACGAGCAGTCTTCGCGCTCGTCACTCCCGCTATCATCGTAGGCGGGATCGTTCTAGGTTTTTTCACGCCCACCGAAGCCTCCGTAGTCGCAGTCATTTATTCGGCAATTCTCGGTGGACTCATATATAGAAAAATAGATTTCAAGAGCTTCCGAAAAGTGCTCTACGAGTCAGCCAGCCTCGCCTCCATTTCTCTTTTTTGCATTGGCACTGCATCGGCTTTCGGTTGGCTCCTCGCCTACTACCGAGTCCCTCAAGAGCTCGTAAATGTACTCGCTGGTTTCGGAACTGGGCCTATTACCACTGGCTTCATCGTAGCCCTCGCATTTCTCGTCATCGGAATGTTTATCGACGCGATTCCCGCCATTATTATACTCGGGACAATCCTTCTTCCTCTCGCGACTAAAGTAGGTATGCATCCAATACAATTTGCCATCATTGGAGTCATTTCTCTCGCATTTGGATTAGTCACACCTCCTTACGGGCTCTGTCTTTTGATCTCTTGCACTCTCGGAAAGATTAAAATGATCCATGCGATCAAAGACGTAGCGATCATCCTCATCCCCATGTTCATCCTACTCATCCTTGTTATTCTTTTTCCGGACCTGATTCTGTTCCTACCCCGCTGGCTCGCGCCCAACCTTCTCTAAAGGCGGTTTAATAAGACATCCCAGAGGCCCCCATTTAAGGCAACTACCGACCTGCGACAACGTCCACCGTAGCTCGAAGAGCATAGTCGGAGCAGCCATAATCCCAACCTCAGGAACGCCGGTGCCCCCTGAGGCAAAAACCAAATCCAGAGGCCTCGATCCAACCAAACCCAGAACATTTACAGGATTGGGCCAGGGTCTTTCATCATTGCGAGATCCAAGCTTGTGCCCCTAGGAAAACCCTGTAGAAACATGACGATCATCATCTAACCCTCATGGAAGACAACCTCAAGCCTACCTAAGACTCCGATAAAGAGCCTCCGCTGCCATTGGAGAATCAAAAGGAGGAAATGGAAAGCGCTGTTTCGAATAGTTACTCAACTAAGAATCAATTATTTGTAACCTAATAATAAATACAAAAAATATTTTCTGCATTCACCCTACCCTCTAATCAAATTGGAACCATTGAGCCCCCATCGATAATCCATAATAACAATGACTAGAATTCTTTACATACTCCTTATTACGTCCTTAATCGCTCCCGCTTTTTCCCAACGCAGGAGTCGGCTACCAGCTCACATAGTGAAACCGAACATGACCGATACGGTTAAGCTCAACGTATACGCCGATAATTGGTTCAAACTATACATTAACGGAAAGCTCATCGCGACGGACTCAATAGAGTTTATGCCTCATAATATCGTATCCGTAGATGTGCTACCAGAATTCCCGATGACCATTGCCGTAATGGCCAGAGACAACGCCGACGCCATTACGGGCAAAGAGTATGAACACACAATGATTGGCGATGGAGGGTTTATTCTTAAATTGGGCGATGATGTGGTGAGCGATGCCAACTGGAAAGCCAAGTGCTATTTCTTTGGTCCCATGGAAGGAGAGACTCCCGCGGTTAAACACGTTCCCATTCCCGAAAACTGGTTTGAAGTAGATTTCGACCACAGCAAGTGGGAGTCCGTGACAGTCTATGAAGAAGCAACTGTCCGACCTCCCCAAGTTTTTAGGGACTATCATTTCGAAGGAGCCGAATTCGTATGGACCAGTGACCTGGATTTGCACAACACCGTCATTTTTCGCGCAACGATTGAAAAGCCCGACTGGAAAGCTCGGTGGAACACGGGCACACCTGTGAAAAGAGCAGAGGACCTAAAATAGTTTAGAGACTGTTTAATAACTCGAAAATCACCCTGCATCTAATCTGCAGGATCGGGTTTACCCCGCGATTCTTCAATCCATCTGATGCGAACCGACACAATCGCGGGGTAACCCCGATCCTACACTGACTTATTAAACAGACTCTTAGATCTTCCTCGTCTTTTACTAAAACCTCTACTTTTCGAAAAAGAAGAACAACTCACGCCCATCGCGATTCTACGCTAACCAAATCGGAACAATTGAATTTCCTATCAACAATGACCAACTCAAAGAAAAACTTTCTAGTTACGTTTTCCTTTTTTCTTATAATTCCTTTCGCTTTGTTTGCAGAGAATGAATCAAGGGATTTAGAAAAAAAGATTCAAGTGCGTCGCATAGAATACATTAATTGGATCGGTGATACGTTTGGCGAAATGGAACTAGCGATGGCTCCAAATGATGGTCGCCGCTGGGCTCTAAACCATGCACGCTTGCTTTTGAAGAGAGATGTTGAAAAAGCGAATCATTA
>JABITN010000119.1 GCA_018700525.1 Opitutales bacterium | reverse complement strand
GCAGATCGAAACTATTTGGAATCATGAAGGAATTTCCGAACACTGCGACACCCTTTCCATAGACGTGACAATCGCCAATTTCAGATTAACCGGTCAGCTACGCCGCAATTGTCAATCTAACGCGCAATACTTCATTCATCCGGGAAAGCTGAACGCCAAAACCCACATCGACTTCTGGATACGTCACCTGTTGGCAAATGCGATCCAACCCCAAAGCACTTGGATCTATTCGTTACACGAAAACAATGCCTTAATAGAATTCCCGCCAGCACTCGAGGCCACTGGAATTCTCGATGACCTGCTCGGCTACTATAGACAAGGTCTCGCTCGACCAATCCCCTTCCTACCCCAATTGAGCTGGGATGCTCTAGCTCGCCTCGACAACGCTCGCTACCAAATCCCAGATGCAAACCCAGAAAACGCTCTAATAGAAACCAGCCATTACCTTTTTGGTACCAACACTCAATACGGCGACTTCGCCCCGAAGTACCCATGGGATATATACGCGCAAACCTGTTTTGGTGAAACCCCGATTTTCAATAATGCGTTCGCTGCCGTTTCTCTCGGAATTTGGTCGCCTTGCAGGGCGGCTCTAAACCTGAAAGGAGTGGCTTCCTAATGTGGGAACTACAAAAAGGAGCCTCAATAATAGAGGCCAGTGCAGGGACGGGGAAAACCTATACGCTTTGCCGTATCATCTTAAAATTGATCATCGAGAAAGCAATTCCGATAGACCGTATTCTCGCGATCACTTTCACCCAGGCAGCCACCGAAGAGCTCAATACTAGAATCCGGGCATTACTTCGAAATTGCTTAAACGAACTCGAAACAGGCGTGATAATGGAAACGGTTCTCCAAGAAATCCTGAGCCACGGCTCGATCGATTCCGAGCTTGCCAGCAAACGCTTGCGCCACAGCCTCCAGACATTCGACGAAGCTTCAATTTCGACAATCCATGGTTTCTGCAAACGGTCCTTAGACCTTGTATCCCTAGAATCCGATATAGCTTTCGATGCGAATCTCGAGCAAATCGATGAAGAGCTTATTACGCGACTAAAGGACGAATACATTCGTATCCACATTCTGGAAAAATCGTCACTTCTTAGCATTGTTTTCGATCAAACCCCAAAATACAAAAAACGTCTCGATTTGATAGCGCGCGAATGCACCGCCCATCCCTACGCGCTTCTCGAACCGAAACCCGATCAGTATCAACTAGGAATTCTAGAAAAAGCATTCCAGTCAGCGATTGAAGCCATAGAGCCCTTTCTCGAAAGAGCCGACTCCGTCATTCCTCACCTCAATAAACGTTCGATCGTCTTCAAAACGCTTAACGATCCCGATAGGTGCAATGCCCTCTCAGCCTTAGCAAAACGCAAAAGTCCTCTACTAAACGACTTACCTCTTCTCAATGCTCTGGAAGGAGGAGCCTGGAAAAAGGCAGTCAAGAAGTCCGGTGAACACCTCGAAACGCCTCCCGTATTTGAACGCGTCGATGAGTTCAACCAATCGCTCACTCTGGTTTTCGATGCACTCATAGCAAACTACCGCGACTGGCTCTTCGAGAACCTCAAGGCTGAGAAAGAACGTCGGAACGTTATTTCATTCAACGATCTACTCCACATCTTAAACCGAGCCTTAAACGACGAACACCGCGACTCGGTTGTACAAGCGATTAGCGAATGCTACGACGCCGCGCTCGTAGACGAATTCCAAGATACCGACCCCATTCAATACCGAATCGTAAACCAGCTCTTTGGGGATGGCTCCAAATACCTGTTTTTCATCGGCGATCCCAAACAAGCCATCTACAAATTTCGCGGAGCCGATATATTCGCATATTTCGAAGCCACTAAATCCAACGATCTGAAACGCGTCCAACTTTCTGACAATTACCGTTCTACTCCCAAACTCGTCGACGCAGTTAACACCATCTTCGAATCGGCTCCCGATGGATTCGCTTTCGATCAAATCCGTTTCTCACCCGCACGTGCCGCTAGAGAAACCGACTCCGATTCTCCCTTGAAAATCGAAGCGATCGGACTAAGTGAAACCCACCCCCTTTCCAAAAACGATGCATCTCGCCTCGCCGCAGAATCTGCCGCTCAAGATTTGGCTCAGCGCCTCATAGACGATCCCAGCTTCGACCTGGGGAAAGTTGCCTTCTTAGTTAACCGAAACGCAGAAGCCGACATAATAATGGAGAGTCTCGCCCAACGCGGTATCGATAGCGTAATCAAGGCTGAACGTAGTGTTTTTAGAACGAACGAATCTGAGAGCATGGCTCTATTGCTTGAAACCCTGGCTAATCCTTCAAAACGCCAAGCAGTCCGGGCCCTCCTACTCACAACGCTCGGCGGTTACAGCT
>JABITN010000246.1 GCA_018700525.1 Opitutales bacterium | reverse complement strand
TTAAAACTACAACGTTGTAATTTTAACGGTTGAAACCCACCCGCCAAAGACCGCCGAATATCTCAATTTTGCTTGAACGCCTTCGCGAAGGCGGTGTCATCTAGAGCGATGCCACGATTCACTCCAATCCGTTTCGTCGGATTCGCCGTCGCCCTCTTCGCCTTCACTCTGATCGCCGCAGATATGCCATCGCCCGACGCAAAACCCAATCGCCTAATCCACGAGCAGTCTCCTTACTTGCAACAACACGCCTACAATCCGGTCGACTGGTTCGCCTGGGGTGACGAAGCGTTCGAAAAAGCCAAGGCTGAAAACAAAGTCGTCCTGCTATCTATCGGCTATTCCACCTGTCATTGGTGTCACGTTATGAATCGCGAATCGTTTTCGAATTCCGAAACCGCGGCCTACCTAAACGAGCATTTCGTCTGCATCAAAGTGGACCGCGAAGAACGCCCTGATGTCGATGGCGTCTACATGAATTTCGTCCAACAACTCACAGGCGGTGGCGGTTGGCCTCTCAACGTCTGGCTCACTCCCGATCGCAAGCCGTTTTACGGAGGCACGTACTTCCCGCCTGACCGTAACCGAGGTATTCGCAGCGCAACTTTTGGCGAGATTCTATCGAGTATCCAAGAAACCTGGTCCAAGGATCCAGATAGTATCCTAAAGCAAAGCACACAAATTGTGGATACACTAAATGGTATTTCGCAACCGGAAGACGAAAACGCCGAAAAAGGCCTAAACATTGCCCTCGTCGATTCTGTAATCGACGCCTTCAAATCCTCCTTTAATCAACGAACCGGCGCCTTCGGGCCCGGACCGAATTTCCCGAGCGCAGCCAACTTATCCTTTCTTCTCAAGGCAAGCACCGTCAAAGAGCTCGACTCCTCGCAAAAGCAAACTGCGAAAAGCATGGCTCTACGATCGCTCGATAAAATCGCCCTGGGCGGTATTCGCGATCACATTGGTGGCGGATTTCACCGATATACGGTAGATGCCGAATGGAAAATCCCGCATTACGAAAAAATGCTCTACGACCAAGCCACGCTCGTAAATGCGTATCTTGACGCATGGCTACTCACTCGCGACAAAAAATACCGTCAGCCCGTTTTGGATACGCTCGAATACTTGCAGAGAGATATGCAACACGATCAAGGCGGCTTCTTCTCCGCAGAAGATGCCGAAAGCTACGAATCAACCGATGCTACCGTAAAACGAGAGGGTGCGTTCTACGTTTGGAGTAAAGCTGAAATTTCAAACGCCCTAAAGGAAGAGTCCTTAATTGAACTAGCCACCGCCTACTTCACCTTTCGCGACGAGGGCAACGCTCCGAGCAGCGTTCGCTCAGAAGACTTACAGGGTTACAACACGCTCCGTATCGAACGAACAATCAACGATCTCGCAAGTCAGTTCAATCTTAGCGAATCGAAAATCGAACAACAAGTAACGCAAATCGAAACACTTCTCTTTAAAGCGCGAGCCTCAAAACCGCGACCGCACTTGGACGACAAGATAATTACCGCATGGAACGGATTGGTTATCTCCGCCTTTTCACGGGCTGCTCAAGTATTAAACGAACCCGGATACGCGGAATCAGCCTCTCAGTCAGCCCGCTTCATCAAATCCAATCTATTCGATTCCAAGACAGGTCAACTGATCCGACTTTTCCGCGAAGCCCCCTCCAAAGTAGAAGCATTCTCAGATGACTATGCTTATCTAATCCAAGGATTGATCGATCTTTACGAAGCCACTGCCAATCCTGAATGGCTGGATTGGGCAAATGAACTTCAGAAGACACAAATTGCGCTCTTCTACGATGAGGACCATGGCGGTTTCTTCGGATTTAAAGCCAACGACGAAATTGTTTTCAATCAGTCGAAGAACAGTTTCGACGGAGCCATCCCCACGTCCAATTCGATCAGCGCGAAAAACTTGGCCCGCCTCGGACAATTCTTCGACAACGCCAATTACACCGACAAAGCCCGTCAAACCGTAATCACTTTCCTACCTGGCATTATTCAATCTCCCACTCGCATGCCAGCTTTAGTCGATGCAGCTTTATACGTCATCAAGAAACCAATACAAATCGTAGTTGCCTCCGAATTGGGAGACCGATCGATGATAAACGTCGCCCACAACACGCTCCTGCCAAATCGCCTTCTCCTTCATGCTGACTCAGGAGCAAGCCAAGCATACTTGGGAAAACATCTGAAATTCATCAAAAGCACAAAACCGATCAACGGCAATTCCACCGCATTCGTGTGCGAAAACTTCGTCTGCCAACTGCCCGCTCGATCTCCCGAAGATTTAGCCGAACAACTAAGAGGCTTGATTGAGTAACATCAAAATAGCTTAGCGCTTCAGCCTGAGCAACAGCCGACCCTCGAATGGTAAACGAGTCCTGAAGCACTACCCCAAGATAACAAACGCACATAATAAAAACGTAGGCGCCTATTGTGTAATTCCCTTTAAGGCACAGCAATTACTGCCCAAAAAAATCGAAAAATGAAATTAATGAGTACGCTTCGCGTACTTCAGTTTTCCATCGTTCCTCGCATTCGATTCTTCACAGAGCGAGCAACTGTAAGCGGAATGCTAGACTGGAATACCTCGTCCAAATAGAGCGCGATTTCATGCTCTCCAAATTCGGGAATTTTCAACTGATTTATATTCAAAACCATGTTCACTGCGATCGACTTTCGATTAGACGGAACTTTAACGGAAACCTTCGCTTTCATTTCCGGCATTAATTGAATCCCCTTCTTATTTCGGAGACGGATTGCAAGAGCGTGAGCCCCTGATTCCTCGGTCGAAAAACGCATACGCGTCACAATAGAACACCGATCCCGAATAACCGGTGCCTTGGGGGCTGCCACCCCCTCGAATACCCCAAGCATATTGAGTCTTCCTTGATAATCAGTAGCAGCATCGCAAATGGCTAATAATTCAAGATTCATCAGATAGAGTAAACGTCACTTCGCTTGTCGATAGGAAGTTCGATGCGACAATACAAGATTTCAAATCGGCACAATAATCACCTCAATGCCAATGGCGTATCCAATAGCTCCTTAAGCACGATTGCACGACGTATCGAATTCGCATCCTTCAAATCCTTCCGAATGTTCATTCTTAAATCGCCTATCCCCTTAAGCCCATTTCCTCTAGAAGACGTAGGAGCCAGCTTGCCATGCATCGCAGGCAATCGGTTCCGTAAATCGCGTGCCTTTTGCATTTGCTCCTCAATTTGCTGCCGCTGCCTTTCGAACAAAACGTCCGGACCGGAAGACATCGGTGCCGGCGTAGAAACCTCTTCTTCAACATACAGCATCTGTTCCCCACGCCTTTCATCGAATTCCGGTTCAAAAGGATCATCGCTTTCCTCGAATTCAGGCTGGCGTACGAAAGGCTCCTCTGGTGGCTCGATTCGAACAATAGGTTTTCCTTCTTGCTGACGCTCCAGAATCTTACGTCGGATATCCTCCTGTATCCGACGCGACCGATCTTCAGCGCCAGGATCAGCCGCACGGCGCCCATCCTCTACTTTCTTCGCTTTGCTAGAGCCAACAAAATAGAGGATCGTAATAACGACCGGAACAAGCTTCTCCAGATTATCTAAAATCCAATTCATTGCAAAATGATTGTATTATCGATCATCTACTGGCTTTTATCGGGGTTATCAGGATTGCCGTCGGGGTCAGCGATAGATTCCCTCATCCGGGTATCCGAATCAATATTCTTCATTTTGTAATAATCCATTATACCCAAATTCCCGTTACGAAATGCCTCTGCCATCGCTAGAGGAACCTGAGCTTCCGCCTCTACCACTTTAGCACGCATTTCTTCAACTCTCGCCTTCATTTCCTGCTCCACTGCGACCGCTGCAGCGCGACGAATTTCCGCCTCAGCCTGGGCCATGTTCTTATTCGCCTCCGCTTGGGCTTCTTGAAGCGAAGCGCCCACGTTCGCCCCAACATCTACATCCGCAATATCGATAGATAGAATTTCAAATGCCGTACCAACGTCAAGACCACGCTCCAGCACGACCTTCGAAATCGAATCCGGAGATTCCAAGACAACCTTGTATGTTTCCGCCGAACCAATAGTCGTTACAATGCCTTCACCCACGCGAGCGATAATCGTTTCCTCTTTCGCCCCACCAACAAACCGTTCCAAATTCGTTCGTACGGTTACTCGAGCTCGTGCTTTCACTTGAATTCCATCTTTCGCGACCCCATCGATGGTGCGCTTCGGTCCATCCTGACTTGGACAATCAATCACTTTCGGATCGACCGATGTTCGCACCGCCTCAGCGACTGACTTCCCCGAACCTTTCGTCGCCAAATCAATCGCACAAGCGCGCTCCCAATCCAAGTTGATCCCTGCTTTCTTAGCGGCGATGATCGCCTGTACTGTCGGAATTACATTCCCGCCAGCCAGAAAATGTGCCTCCAACTCGTCAACGGAAAGACTGATCCCGGCTTTCACGGCCGTAATCCGAGCATCAACCAAAAGACCGTAAGGCACTCTCCTCAATCGCATTGCGATCAAACTCGTAAACCCGACATAGGCCCCCGCAAGCCAGGCCCTAAGCCATACGCTCAGGAACGAGAAAACGATAAAAACAAAGATCACACCAATGAGCACCGCGGCGGCGGCGAAAATTGTGGGAAGATTAAACAGACCTGCTGCCAGGATATTCGATGTAATAGTATTCATTGAATTTAGGTACTTTATATTTTGGATACGATGATTCTAAAATTGTCTTTACCAGTCACTTTGACTTGCTCGTTCTTCTCGATAAAACCCGACTTCGAGGCCGCTTCTAGCTTTACTCCATCGAGCAATACAAACCCGGTCGGCCCTAAAGCCGTCACGGTTTTCCCAACCTGTCCCACGACTCCGTCGCTCGCCTTGGAGTAGTTGGAAACACCCTTAATCGTTTTATTGAGAAACAACCGTTTCCCAATGCTCGTTTTCGGCAATATCTTGAATTCGAAGAACAATGCGAAAATGATGAGAACAAACGCTATACTAGAAGAGATGACCGCTCCGAAAGACCCGAACTCCGAATAGGACGCAAATACGCCTCCTACCATCGCCGCTCCCCCAATGACACCCAGAATCCCTCCTGGCAAAAAAACTTCCGCGGCGATTAAAAGGATCCCCGTCATAAATAAGATAACTACCAACGTCATTCCCTAACCTCCTCTACAAAATAACCAAAAGCATTTGCTCTTAAAGTACGAACTTGAGCCCCTTTTCCAACCATGCCGGTCTCCACATGCGCTTCATAGCGACGACCATCGATTTCAATTTCTCCAGTCGGATACAAGTCTGTTACCGCCATTCCAAGTGCACCCTTTCCAGGACGGTCCGAAGCGGTAAACGTATCACCCTGACTCGTACCGTCAACCGCGTCTCCCAAAACGAGTTTATCCCAAAAGATTGATTTCGGCAACAGCTTCAAAATAGCCAGAAATAGCCCTATCGCGATCAACACAGCCCAAACCACATTATAGAGCGGGGCTAGAAAAATATCGAAAGTAATATCGAAATCTGGCGTCTCTGCTGGCCAAATATCCGCCATTCCCCAAAGCAAACCGGCAAGCATCATAAAGATGCCCGGAATCGCAAGAAACATCACTCCAGGCAGAAAAAGCAATTCGATAAACACAAGCAAGGCACCAACAATGAATAGAAGAATCCCTTCATATCCAGAAAGGCCTGCCACGTTATGACCGAAATTGACGATCACTATAAACAAAATTCCCGCGATCCCAAATACCCCAAAGCCAGGCGTTTTAAATTCAACCAACAGCGCGAGTATTCCCAACCCCAAAAGTAGCGGACTCCAAGTCACGAGATGTGCTGCCAACTCAAGCGACCAGGTCGACTCGAAATCGTGACGGACCACCTTACGACCGTCGGCTACGGAATCTATCACGGATTCAATATCATCGAAAATCCCCGAACCGAGAAGCTCCTTAGGCGGATCTCCATATAATTCGTGAGCTCGCCGCGCATTCAAATTTAGCAACTTGCCTTCCTTCGAGATCACCTTCTCGTCGATAATCAACTCTACATCCGGATCGACCATCGCTTCTAGCACCTGGCTCCGGTAAGGATATTCGCTGATGTAAGCATCGATCTTCGCAGTCAAAAACGCGTTTATCTTACGCTTCATCGATTCGTCGACATCCTCCCCGGAACCTGTAACCACTTCCGAACTCCCCATCGTCGCCCGCGGCATGAAATAAATATCCTGGGTTACCGACGCGATAATCGCCCCAGCAGAAATCGCCTCTTCATCTATAAATGTAGCCGTCATCCCGTCGAAGCGGTCGATCACCTTCATGATCTCTAAAGTAGTGAACAATTCGCCACCCGGCGTATCCATGTCGAACAATACAAGATCCGCTCCCTTTTCAATAGCGTCTTTGACCCCCGAACGAATCCCAAACAAAGTCGGCTGAGCGATCGCATCTTGAATCGGGATTACGTAAACCGTAAACGTTTCGCTCTTATCCCTACTCAAGGCTGACTCCGCTACGACAGCCTCATCCTTTACATCAGTTGATTCAACACTAGAAGACTCATCCTCCGTAACGGTGTTTCCCACCACTTCCTCCGCAACATTGGAGTCTTGAGCAAATAAAGAAAAACCGCCCGAAAGAGACGTGATCGCGATTAAAATTGCTAAGCAAATTTTCATTTTTGGCCTACATTTTATCGTGTCGGAGCGTTTTTAAAAAAGCAAGGACAGGTATCCGGATAAACGCTTGATGGTGGGGATATTATTGCGAATATCCGTTTCAAATCCCGTTCGGAGTGAAAATATCCTCGAAAACGAATAATTCGTTTTCAAAATTCACTAAAATTGATTTTAAACAATACGTTTAATGGAGGAGATCGAATATCTAGGTACGCTCACAAATCGCTGGCAGGTCGGTGCATCCACCTTTCTCGCTTCTCCGCAGGTTGGAGCACGCTTGATGAACTGGAATATTTCCTATCCCGACGGTACGTTTCGCGATATTATCACCTGGCCTGAACTATCCGATTCCTCTGAAATAGCTCACGCTCGCGGTGGCAACCCCATTCTATTTCCCTTCTCCGCTCGCACCTTCGACAAAGGCGAAATCCATTCCTGGAAAGATCTCGCCGGCAAGCATCGACCCATGCCGATGCACGGAATTGCCCGTCAAGGAACGTTCGTAATCACTCGAATCGACGAAACGGGTTTCGCAAGCCGTTTTGAACCCAGCGCCGAAGCCCAAGAAGCCTACCCCTACAAATACGATTTCGAAGTCGTCTACCGTTTCGATGAAAAAGAACTAACCGTCGAACTGCGTCTCTGCAACAACGACTCCGTTCCCATACCCTGGTCAGCCGGGCACCACTTCTATTTCAATCTACCCTGGATCGAAGGTACCACCCGTCGCGATTACGAAATCGCCATCCCCGCTCAGAAAGCCTGTCGCCACGCTGCGGACGGATCGCTATTCGAAGCCAACTTGCCCAAACGCAGAGAATCGATCGCCAACCCCGAACTCGTCGATCGCATTCATTACGACTTGTCACGATCAGTCGTCATCTGCGAATGCTTAGTCGACAACTCGAAAATCGAAATCGAAATGGGCGCCGACCGGAAACCGCATTCCGAATACGCTGTTGTCACCTGGACCGAATCCGACACCGCGCCCTTCTTTTGCATCGAACCTTGGATGGGACCCCCAAACAGTCCCGAGACGAAAGTCGGTCTGCATATGGTCAACCCTGGCGAACGCGAAGCCTATTCGGTGACGATCCGTCTATAAATAAGTAAAGGTAGGCCGCGACCCAATAAAACTCTACCCCAACAAAACGTCCACGATCGAAGCCCACTCGGCTTTCAAGGAACCTTCGTAACGCGGCTTCCCGCTGCGGTGATACCAATACGAGGCATTTGAAATATCACCTTCGACTCGATGCAAATACGCATGCACCCAATCGCCTTCAGAATTCCCCGCAGATTGAGCCATAACATGCGCTCGTTCCCAGTCGCCTTTGCCATCATACCACAACGCTTTGAGAGCCCCATTTAAGTCCGCTGGCGGCGAGCCATCATTCGCCACGCTCTTCTTAAAATCATCTAGTGTCATATTCAGGTCATTTTCAGGTCATTTTATACTTTATGTTAGAGCCATCGAATCAGATAACTTTCTCAGAATGCCCAATCCAAACCAAACGATTGTCCACGCCTCTTGCCAGCAAATACGTTGGGAAGACCTAGATCTCAAACCAATACGCGCCCTGATCAAACTCGCCGTCGGCGAAGACCTCCACGGATCCGGACTCAAAACGAAACCCAATCAGACCGGCGACGCCTCCAGCGCCCTTCTCCCTTCCAATCAAACATTCACCGCCACCCTTCGCGCCCGCGGCCCCATGACCCTCTGCGGCGCTCGGCTGGCTCCGGAAATCTTGAACGCGTTTGACCCCGAACTAAAATTCGAAGCGCTCTCCAGCGACGGCGACACTCTCGTCAAAGGCGATGCCATCGGTACTCTCAGCGGCCCCGCCCGCTCGGCTCTCGCCGCGGAACGCCTTATTCTGAATTTCATGCAACGCCTCAGCGGTATCGCCACGACCACACAAACCTACGTCGCCGCACTCGCCGATTCGACCACCCGATTGCTCGACACACGCAAGACCACTCCCGGCTACCGTTATTTAGAAAAGTACGCCGTCGCCTGTGGAGGCGGCTGGAATCACCGTATGGGACTTTTCGATCGCGTCATGCTCAAAGATAATCACCTGGCCGTATTCGGCGACGACCTCGTTTCCGCAGCCAGTGCCGCCGTCGAAGAATCTCGGCGACGAGCGCCAAGCCTCCTAGTCGAAATAGAAGTTGACCGAATCGACCAAATCGACGCCGCTCTTCAGGCTGGAGTCGATATTATCCTACTCGACAATTTCACCATCGAAGAACTCCGGGACGCCCAACAAATAATCGGGAACCAAACTGTGACCGAAATCAGCGGTAACGTAACCTTGGATACCCTCGTTCAACTCAAAAATATTGGCTGCGATTTCATTTCAACGGGTGCCCTCGTTCACAAAAGTGTCTGGGTCGATATCGGGCTCGACTCGAACTAAACGCTCCATTTCTCTAAGTACTCCTCCTTCAGCCTCAAACATGTCGAGTACAGAAGTCCTAATTCTAAAAGAACTGCTCTCCGCCAAAGGTGACTTCGTATCCGGAAGTCGACTCGCAGAATCTCTCGGTATCTCGCGCGTCGCCATCTGGTCGCACATGGAGAAACTGCGCTCGCAGGGCTTTAACTTCGAAGCGATTCGTAGCAAAGGCTACCGACTCACCCAGCGGCCCAACGCGCTCAACGGGGCTCTCATCTCCGCTTCCCTGCCTCGTGCCGCCGAAGCGCTGAAAATAGTCCTCCGAGAAGAAATCGACAGCACCAACAGCGAAGCCGAGCGGCTTCTAGCCAACGACGAGCCCGCACCTTTTCTCATTCTTGCCAAACTCCAAACTCAAGGCCGCGGCCGCTTTGGCCGAGTATGGCACAGCTCAGAGAACGGCAACCTCTACGCAAGCTTCGCTTTCCGCCCAGAAATATCGCCCGCCCGTCTCTCCACATTCACTCTCTGGATGGGCATCAATATCTGCGAATGCGTCAATGCGTTCTTCCGAGTCCAAAGCAACATCAAATGGCCTAACGACATCCACATTTCCGGAAAAAAGGTCGCCGGCATTCTCACCGAAGCCCGCATGGACGCCGATCAAACCCGCGACCTCGTTCTAGGCATTGGCCTAAACATCAATGGCCGTGCCGAAGATTGGCCGGAAGAGCTCCAGACCATCGCCACGTCCATTCGTCAGGAAACCGGATCGCAGCAAGACGCCAATCGATTCACAGCTGCCCTTGCCGGACGCGTAATGCTAGCTTACGAGCAATTCGTATCCGATTCCTACCGAAGTCACCTCAAGGAGAAGTGGACCTCCTATGACGCGCTGGAAGGGCGCAATGTCAGCCTTTTCCAAGGAGAAGCGAAAATCGAAGGGAAAGCTTGCGGCATTGATCCGCACGGCGCCCTCATTGTCGAACGCCTCGACGGCTCTCGCATTCAGGTCCGCGCAGGAGAAGTCACTCTAGAAAAATGAACGGGCCCACCTATTCGCTGTCACTATTGAAATCGGACGTAAATCAATGAAATCCAAACTATGACGCGCTCCGAATCACATATTGAGATTGCGGCTCCCACAAAGCCTGTCTTTCTTCAGCCCAACAGCTAGAGCAAGTTCCCAAACACGCTCTAAGTATAACAAACGCCATAGTGGAAAAACAGGAACCTGCCATAGAAGTCGAAAAACTTCACAAGCGCTTTGGAAAGCTCGACGCCGTTAACGGTATTTCATTTCAAGTCGAGAAAGGGCAAATCGTCGGCTTCCTAGGGCCAAATGGGGCCGGCAAGAGCACGACCATGCGCATTCTAACAGGTTACGCCCGAGCGACTTCCGGCATTACACGCATTTGCGGAATCCCTGTAGCCTGCAATCCACACGAGATCAAACGGCGGATCGGCTATATGCCGGAAAACAACCCCCTTCCAAACGAACTGCGCGTTCGCGAATACCTCAAACTGAGAGCTCGGATCAAAGAACTGCCTATGCGCCACCGGGCCAAACGCATCGACGAAGTCATGGAACGCTGCGATCTGTCACGAGCCCAAGACCGTATCATCGGCAAACTCTCCAAAGGCTTCCGCCAACGCGTAGGAATCGCCGACGCCATCCTCGCTCACCCGGAAGTCATCATAATGGACGAGCCCACGATAGGTCTCGATCCGCATCAAGTGATCATGATCCGCGACCTCATAGCTAGCCTTCGAGGCAAAATGAGCGTCCTCATTTCCAGTCATATCCTTCCGGAAATCGAAATGTCCTGCGATCGCGTCATCATTATCAATGGCGGTAAAATAGTCGGCCAAGGAACCCCCAAAGAATTACGCGAAGCCTTCATAACATCCACGATCTACGAATTGGAAATCAACGGCAAAATCGCCAGTCTCCGGGCCGCGCTCGTCCCCATCGCCAAGGAATTCGAGATCGATCAATTCTCCAAAGCCGATTCCTGTGGGTTCTCGAAAGCGACCATTCGCATCCCAGGAGTTCATGATTGCGGTGAAGACCTCATTAGCTGCTTAGCCAATTCCTCAGACTTGCGCGTACGCTCTCTAGGAATGCGCCAAGCTCCACTCGAAGATGTCTTCCTCGCTGCCACGCGACGCAGTTGGGAGACTCTGGATACGGACCTTGCCAAAGACGAATTGCAACCTGGCTCGGACGAGCCCGCCGAAACGGAGATCTCCGCCACTAGCTAACCAACGAGCATGAGGCACTTCTTCACCCTACTACGCGCCGAGCTCTGGAAGCTCCTGATCAACCCTAGCACCTACATCGCCGCGTTCCTCTTCCTACTAATCATGGGATTCCTCTTCCAGCTGATCCTGCTGGAATACGCCAACGACCCCAAAGAAGAGAGCCCCTCAGTCACTTTTTTCAAACTCTTCTTCGTACCCGTATTTTTCATGGTCCCCCTACTGACCATGAGAAGCGTCGCCGAAGAACGCGCCTCGGGGACCATCGAAACGCTCATGACCGTACCGGTCACCGCCACCGAAGTCATTCTATCAAAATTCTGCGCTGGCTACATCTATTACGCTGCTCTCTGGGCCTTCACCGGCAGTTTCCATTACCTCTTCTTTTCATTCGTCCAAGAAGACTCTATCTTCGATCCCTATCCCATTATCGGCGGATACGCCTATATAGCGATCAGCGGCACGCTATTCCTTAGCTTGGGAATATTCGCCAGCACCATGACGCGAAGCCAACTCATCGCCGGCATTGTTAGCTTCTCGCTCGTATTCGGATTCATCGTAATCGGCAGCTACCTCGACGAGCTTGCTCTACTCTGGATCTCCCAACCCGCTTGGGTCGACCAACTCGCCCAGCATACGGACGTCATACAACACTCGCGCGACTTCTCCTCCGGTATTATCGATACGCGAGCCATCGTCCTCTATGCCAGTTGCTCCCTGGCCTTTCTCTTCCTAAGTATTTTGGTGTTAGAATATCGGGAGGGTGGCGCGTAGAGACATGAATCTCATTGAATCCTACCAATCCAATCGAATCGTCGACGGCCTCCACACAGTCGCTCAATTCATCCTCGTTTTCCTGATACTCGCCGCAGTCAACACTATAGCCATGCGCAACTACAAACGCATCGATACGACGATAGGACGCGACTTCACCCTTTCCCCCCAAACCGTAGCCTATCTCAGTCAACTCGAACGCCCGATCAATATCGTGGTCACCCTATCCGATAAAGACAATGACCTCGGTATTCGCGATATTTTCTACGACGTAAAGTCCTTGCTCGGCGAATACGAATACGAAACCCGCAAAAACGGAATCAACCGCATAAAAGTCGATTACATCGACATCTACAAACAGGCCCGTAAAGCAAGAGAACTAGGAATCGACCAAGAAGATTCCGTCATATTTCTCTCCGAAGGTGCAAAAGGCCCCAAGCGCATCATTCCCATAAATAAACTCTACCGCTTGGCAAACAACGAGCTACACGAATTTCTCGGCGAAACAGTCTTCACCCGCTCGATACTCGAAGTATCCCTAAGTACAGTCCCGCACGTCTATTTCACCAGCGGACACGGCGAGCTCGACACCCAAAACTTCACCTCCGGCCTTGGTATTTCTCGTCTCCAAGACGAATTGAAAAGCCGCAACATAGGCGTCAGCTCCCTCAATCTCGCCTCGAGCAAGAAAATTCCCGACAACGCCTCCCTGGTAGTCGTACCCGCTCCCAAAACGCGCTTCCTACCGCAAGAGCAAGAGCTCCTCAAAACCTACCTGCGCCGATCTTCCGGACGCCTGCTCATCCTCCTGGAACCTGGCTATCAGCATGGCCTAGACGACCTGCTATTCGAATGGGGAATCCTCACCGATGACGCCGTTGCCGTAGAAACCGACCTCAATTCAGTCATAGACGGGGGCGACCTCATGATCCGGCGCTACACCCCGCACGCCATCACCGATGAGCTGCTCAAAATGGGAATGCAAATCATCACCGACCGGGCCCGCGTCGTTCGTGAAGACCCAGGTCGTCCCATGGACGATTCCCTCATCGTCACCGAACTCATGGCGACCTCAGACCAAAGCTGGGGAGAAAAAAACTACACTACCGAAGACGTTCCCAATTACGACCCCACGATCGACCTCAAAGGCCCCATCCGCGTCGGAGCCATTTCCGAACGGAAAGTCGACTCCTCCCTCGGCATCAGTATTCCCGGTGGGCGTCTAATCGTCATTGGCTCGTCTAATTTCATCACCAACAACCGAATACAAGCCTCTGGAAACCTCTTCCTAATACTCAATTCCATCAACTACGCCATCGATCGCATCGCTCAACTCAACATACCGCCTCGACCAATCCGTAAAGTTAAACTCGACCTAAGCATCGAACAACTTCTGCTTTCCCGATACCTCATTTGGCTCGGACCTCCTCTGATAGTAGGATTCTTCGGGTTAATCGTCTACCTCGCTCGAAGACAGTAATCACCGCTATGAGACTGAAACTCACACTCACGCTGCTCGTCATCCTGCTAGGTCTTCTGACCTATATTTTCTACATCGACCCTTGGGGCGACTCGCGGGCCATAGAAGACCAGGACCGCAACGCCTTAGCTTCGCTGGCCGTCGACATCGACTACCTCAGCATTTCCAACGCCGCTCAAAGCGTCGGCCTATCGATAGAGCTTCAAGAAGACGGGTGGATGCTGACCCAACCCTACCGCTGGCCCGCAAACACCTTCGCCGTCGAACGCATTCTCAATCAACTTCAATTTCTGGATACCAAAGTTAGCTTCGATGCCGATCGCCTCGACCAAGCCGGCACCTCTTTAAAAGAATACGGACTCGAACCGCCCGAAATCACGCTCGAATTCGGAAAAGGCGAAACCGCCTACTCCATCGGCATCGGCAACGCCACCGCAGTCGGAAATCACCTCTACCTCCTCTCGCACGACCAATCGAAAATCCACGTAGTCGACCGTAGCCTTCTTGACAGCCTTTCCATCGAACTCGAAGCTCTCCGCAACCCGCGTATCTTCAGGTCGAATATATTCGAAGTCGAGTCATGGAACCTCCAACTCCGCGAAGCCAACAACCTACGAACGCGCATCACCAAGAACAACGACCTTTGGATTCTCGAAACGCCAATTCGCGCCCGGGCCGACTCCATAGAAGTAAACACCCTGCTCGGCCGACTCCTAGAGCTCAAAAGCCAAAACATTGTCCAACCGACACCAATCGAGCTTTCCATGTACGGCCTCTCGGACCCTTTTCTTCGAATCGCCCTTGAATCTGGCCAAAGCCGCGAAGCCCTCGAAGTCGGCGACCCAGTTAACGGTGACGACGAATCGCTTCGCTGGGCCAAGCTCGAAAGCCGTGACACCGTCTTCGAATTGGAAATCGACTACCTAAGCGACCTAGAAGCAGCCCAAACTCAACTACGAGACCGCCATATCATCGAAGTCGATACAGCGTACGCGACCTCCATATCCTATGACCGCGACAGCCAAGGCTCCTTCGATCTCCAAAAACTGGAAACTGGAGAATGGGACATCCTCACACTCGACCAAGAACAAGGTATCGTGCGAGAAAAAGGATCCAGCGAAGCAGTCGAAGAAGCCCTCGCATGGCTCGCCACGATACAGGCCATCGCGACCGACAACAGCTCCGGCTTCGTCCACGATGCTCCCACGGCGGCCGACCTGGAGGACTACGGCCTTGAAGTCCCTGATTTCTCGATAAGCATCGCTTCTAATCGAACGCGCGACCAATCCGAAGCCCTAGACTCTCCTCAAACCGAAACCCTCCTCTTCGGCATTAGAGAGCGAACCGATCGATCGATCCGATACGTAAAGCTCAAGGAAAAGGATTTCGTCTACCACGTATCCAACGATACCGTTTCCCTGATAGCCGACCAAGCGTTCGAATTCCGCGACCGCAATCTCTTCGACCTTCCCGAAGGAGCCCGAGTATCGAAAATCGCAATCGGCAAACTCTCCAGTGGCCAGATTCTGTTCAACAAATCCGATAGCGAACCTCAATTCCCCCGACAACTTTCGAAAGAACTCGAATCCTTCCGAGTTAAATCGTATCTGCAAAACGCCTATACCTCGAACGTCCAAATCGCCGGCAAACGCCAGCCATGGGCTTACTCCCTCAACGTCACCTTCGTTTGGACAGTAGCGGATGTCGAACAAAGCCGAGACGTCGAGCTCTACCTTTCCGAACTAACCGGCGGACCGCTTCTCATTGGCGGTTCAATCGAGAACAATACGGTCTTCGAATTTCGCCAACCCTTCATCGACGCCTTTAGCGGCACCGTCTTCAATCGCGTCAAACGCGACCTTCCCGAACAGCCCTTCGACCCGAATACGCCACTCTCCACCGCCGCCGAACAGCCAACGTCTGGCGGCAACCAATAGGAACAGAGGAACGGCTCTTGCAAAGCGATAGCAAATCGAAACGTAAAATGGCCTGGCACGGATCGTGCCTCGTTTGCAAAGCAGCGTTCGATTTCGTCTACACTATCTCCGTCGCCCTACTCGCTGGGCTCGTGTGCGTTTTCGCATACATCGTCACCTTGGATGAAAGCAGCATGCCAGATTTCCTCATTCGCATGCTCGAGCGTAAGCTCCAAACAGAAGGAGTCAGCCTCTCTATGTCCGGCATTCGATTACAGCCGAGCGGCCGAATAACCATAGACGATCCCGTCATATACTCCGACACCCTCCAATCCGAAATCGCGCGAGCCGACCTGATCAGCATCAAACTCAACCCAGCCCTCTTGCTATTCGGCCAGATACGAATGAGCGAACTAGACGTCCTCAACGGATCGCTCACAGCTCCCGCCCTGATTTCGCCTTCGGGCTTATCAGAACCGCTCGTCGACCAAATAGACGTAAGAGTCGAAAACCAGCTCAAAGGCTGGGAAATCAAACGCTCCAAGTTTCGCTTCGCAAAAACGCGCGTCATCGCCAGAGGTATTATCGACATCGAAGATCTTCCCTTCGAGCAAATGCCCAAAGAATCTCATTTATCATTTAACGAAACCCTGACCGCATTTTACAAGAACGCCCAAAAAGTCAAAATCGCTCTCGCTCCGATCAACGGCCTCGAAGCGCGTATCCAAATCCACGCGCCCAAAGGTGACCCAAAATCCCTCCACGCTCAGCTCTCCATAGAAAAAGCCCATTGGAAGAATCAAGCGAACGCCGAAAATATCAGTATCGTGTTCGATGCTTGGCACGGTCAGTACACTCGCCTTGAAACCGATATCGCCAAAGCGACCGGACCGCAGAATGCTTTTGTCGAAAACCTTCACCTCGAGACCATTTGGGAAACCTTCCCCAGTCCCGAGGAGTGGCTTCCGGAATACGTTCGCCTCACCGCCGACTCGATTGGCATGGACGTCGAGATCCTCTCCCACTTAGCCGTTGAAACAAAACCACTGAAAAACGGAGACTGGGTCTCCCGAGCCACCTTGGCCCTTCAAAACTCGCCCTGGCAAATCGATGTAACCGGAAATCCGAAAACGAAAACCGCCTCCGTCGCCTTAGCCGGCACTCCGACGAAAGACCTTATCACCTTCGCTTCCGAAACAGCCTTGGTCTACGCTCTCCAATACGCGCCGCAGTTCCAAGAGAAATTGGAACAATGGCCAATCGAAAGCTTCGCAGACATCACGGACGAGGTCACCGTCCAGGCCACTGCTAAATTCGACGGAGCCTGGATGCCCCAAATCGTCGATGCTTTCGTCGAAACCGGCCGCGTCGTTTCGCGTGGAGCTCATTTCGACCGTGCCATCGCCCGAGCACAACTACGCGGCAAGGATCTCAACGTATCCAACCTCTGGCTGCGCAGCGGCCTTCAAAACGGATGGATGTCTATCGGGGTGAATCTAGAAACTCTTCGCCGCCGCATTCTCATCGACGGCCTTTTCAACCCGAATCTCATAAACGACTGGATACCGAAAGATTGGTGGACCGAGTTCTGGGGCAATTTCAAATTCCCAGAAGCCGGATTCTACTGCATCATGGATTCCAGCCAAATTATTAAGCAGCCCGAAACGCTCAAGATCACCGGTTACGGTCTCGGCCAAGATCTCATCATACGCGGACACCTGATGAAGGAAGTCGAAACGCATATGTATATTTTGCAACGCTACTTCGATCTTTATAACCTGAATCTCATCCGAGAAGAAGGCGACGCAAACGGCGAAGCACAAGTTTCAATTGCCCCGGATCCGCGCGACGGAAAGTTCAAAATGAGCGGTCTCTGGATCGATGCCGAAACGAACTTAGATCTCAGTATCGGTCCCGACCTCATCAGCGAAGTCCGACAAGGCGTCGTCGAAATCCTCGAACCTTACGGCTACGAAACCCCGCCACACGTGAAAGCCAAAGCTTCCAGCATTCGCAACCTAGATCTCTACGATTACGCCATTGATCTCCAAATCGACACCGACCATCCATTCAGCTACTACCACTACCCGCTCGAAAGCGTCAGCGCCACGGTGAAACTAGGCAACGGCTGGGCCAGTCTTCCCAACATCACCGCCAAGCTCGCCGGAGGAACCGCAAGAGCCCGCGCCGAGATCGTCGACGAAAACATCGAGCTCGGAATCACTCTCGACGATGCCCACTTTGGAAACACCCTCAAAGCCAGCGCCATTTACTTTCGCGAAAACGACGAAGATAGCTCCGCATCCAGTTTCTCCATCGAAGAGCTCTCCAGCTACGGCGGCGGCCTAAACCTATCTTTTGAAGGCAAAGGTATCGTTGGCGATACGCTCTCCTACAATGGTCAAGGATCGTATCAAATTTCTGGAGCCGATTTCTACCAACTCCAACTTTTCGGCGGATTGTCGCGCGTGCTCGAAGGCGCCAGTCTTTCATTTACCACACTGAAGTTTGAAGACGCCAAAGGAGATTTCTCTGTAGAAAAGCGCTACGTCGAATTCCCCGAGGTCACCCTCAAAGGCCCCGTTGCCCAAATCGCCAGCCGCGGAAACTACGACTTGGAAGAAGGCGACCTCGATTTCAAAGCGAGACTATTCCCGCTTCGATCAATGCCTTTCTTCAATATCCCCGGACTCGTCCTCGACCTTTTCACCGGAATATTCGAGGTCAGTTTGACCGGTACGATAGCCGATCCGAAATGGAGCCTTTTCCGTACCACAAAGCAGCGTGAAGAGGAGACTCCCCCTGAGACCCAAACCATCACTCAATAACTCCGTTTCCAATCGAAAAATTAACGTTTTTTTTCGGTTCTTCCTTTCACTTGAGGCAAGCTCTTGAAAATGAACTTGTTAGCTCAAATTCACCCCCATTCGAGTTCCATTTTAGTCGATAAAAATATTACAAACGCGTTGACGTCGCAAAATCTATCACAATATCTTGTGGTCTTCTTCTGGTAGTCCACATCATCTAGTGGTTAGCAAGAAGTGGATAACTTAAAATAACTTAAATTCGCCAGTCATTAGTGAATCTGTTCTTTTGGCTCCCTTTTCGAGGCTCCCACCTCGATTTCAACACCTTTTCAAACATTCATTTTCATCATTTCTCTTCCACATGGATAAATCGTATACAGTAGGCAATAAAACCTTTGTTTTGGACCAATCAAAAGCGGAAAGAGCATTCGCGGAAAAACGTGTCATTAACGGCCGTCAATCCATGTGCTTTAACCTGCTCCCACTTAAGTACAACTGGGCCTACGAGCTTTACAAGAACATGAAGGCAAACCACTGGGAGCCGGAAGATATCATAATGAACCGCGACATCGAGCAGTGGAAGGACGACGAAGTCGTTTCTGAAATAGAGCGCTGGATCATCATGATGAGCGTAGGTTACTTTTCAGCGGCCGAAGGCATCGTAGGGGATAATGTCATACACGTGATCCGCGAACTAGTAACCGCTCCCGAACTCAAGCTCGTACTCGGCCGCCACAGCCACGAAGAAAATGTTCACGCCGATTCGCTGCTCTACATGATCAGCTCGCTCGGCATCAATCCGCACGAATGCGAAGCGATGTTCGAAGACATCGACAGCATCGTTAAAAAGAACGAATTCGTCACTCGCACCTCGCACTGCTTGCGTCGAGACATGGACATGACCGATTCGAAGAACAAGCAGATGTTCGCCAAGAACCTGTTCGTATTTGGCCAATGCATGGAAGGCACCCAATTCTACGGCATGTTCGGAATGATTCTTTCGCTCTACCGCCAGAACAAATTTCGGGGTATCGGAGAAATGTTTCGCTACACGCTTCGCGACGAATCAAATCACATCGACTTGCTCCGCAACCTACTTATGGAGCTGGCCGAAGAGAACCCAGAAATCTGGACTACCGAATTTAAAGAAGAATTACGCGAGACCATGGCCGAAGCCATCGCTCTCGAAAAGGAATTCATCAACGACTGCCTACCGATGGACTCCATCGGCTTGCGCAAAGAAGATTTTCTTCAATACATCGACTACATCGCGGACCGCCGACTCGAAGGGGTCGGACTCGAACCGCTTATAGGCAATGTAAAAAACCCCCTCCCCTGGCTCGCAGAGATGATGGACATCAAGAAGGAGCAAAACTTCTTCGAGGGCCGCGTCACCGAGTACCAAAAAGCGTCGTCCCTCGAAATCGAAAGCGACGACGACCTCTAATAATAAGAATCAAGAAGGCAGGATCGCGAAGCGGCACTGCTTCCCCTTCTCTCACCCTTCATCCATTACCCACCCCATTACCCACCCGTCTCACCTAAAACTCCTACCGCCTAAATTCCTAGCACTATGATCAATCCCAACCTCGAAGAAGACCTCGCCCTAAAGCGTTTCGTATCCATTTCCCGTGAGAAGAAATTGGATTACGATTGGCGGGAAGGAGCCCAAGCGTCTGAACTCGCCAAAGAATCCAAAATCCATGTCGTAACCCACGAAGGGGAAGCAACCTTCGACCAGAGCGAAATCATGGACACCATCGGCAACGCATTGGCAAACGTGTTGCTATCGCAAAACGAAAAAGAAATTTTCACAGAGAAGAATCGCGATTGGGTACAGGAAGTCGCCAAACAAGTTTGCGGCAAGCTAGAAGACAAATCCGCTTCGACACGCGAAACACGATTTGGATTGGCTGAAGTCTACGACATCATCGAGCGTACCTTGGTTGACAATGATGCCTACGACGTGGCAAAAAGCATGCTCATGAATCGCCAGCGAAAACTCGTGACCGATCAAAACCCAAGCCTCAAAACCCTCCGACTTATTCGCCGCAACGGACAAGTCGTACCTTGGAAGCAACAGAAGATCGAGATCGCTGTCCGCAAGGCATTCCTCACTTTGGAATTGAATTCCGAGCCAGCCGTTGCCGTCGCTCACGGCATCACCGAACGCCTCGAAGCCTCCGGTCACGCCTTCGTCCAAATCGAAGAAGTCCAGGACATGGTTCAAGAAGAACTCATGCGCCAAGGACACTTCAAGGTAGCCGAACACTTTATTCTCTACCGCGCCGAACGTCGTCTAAGACGCGAAGCGGAAGCACAACTGGGCGTCGACACTCCCGAGCAAAACTCAATGGTTGTCGTCAAGAATGACGATGGCTCCACTTTCTTCTGGGATGGCGTCGACCTTAAGAAGCGCATCGACTTCGCTATGATCGGCCTCAATCTCTGCCTCACAGCAGACGAAATCGAATCCGAATTGCGTCGTTCGATCTTCGACGAAATCAGCGAAGACGGTCTCCAGAAAACCGTTACGCTCAACGCCCGTACCTTAATCGAACAAGACGCGGACTTCGCAAGATTTGCCGCCCGCATCCAACTCACCTACATTTACGAAGAAGTCCTCGGATGGAGCATCGTTAAAGACGGCGTACGCGAGCTCAAACGTTTCCATCAAAAGAAGTTTAAGCAGTACATCAATTACGGCGTCAAAATCGGCCGTCTCAACCCGAGGCTCAAAGAGTACGACATCGAAAAGATCTCCAAAGTACTCGACCCCACTGCCGACTTGGAATTCGACTATCTCGGCGTGCAAACCCTTTACGATCGATACCTGATTGTAGACAAAACCAACGGCCTCGCAAAATCCCGCCGCATCGAAACGCCCCAGTTCTTCTGGATGCGCGTCTCCATGGGACTCTTCATAGAAGAAGCCGAACGCGAAACCAAGATCCGAGCACTCTATAAACTCTACAAGAGCCGCCGCTTCTGCTCGTCGACTCCTACCCTTTTCAACTCCGGCACCTGTCACTCGCAACTCTCCTCTTGCTACCTGTACTACGTCGACGACTCCATCGAAGGCATCATGCAGCGCGGCATCGCGGAAAACGCCTACCTCTCCAAATGGGCAGGTGGACTCGGTGGCAGCTGGAGCGCAGTTCGCGGCACCGGTAGTCACATTTCCGGAACCAACGGCGAAAGCCAAGGCATCGTCCCATTCCTCAAACTGCACAACGACTTGCTCATCGCGGTCAACCAAGGCGGTAAGCGTCGCGGCTCCGGCTGTGCGTATTTGGAGACCTGGCACAACGATCTCTACGACTTCCTCGAACTTCGTAAGAACACCGGTGACGACCGTCGTCGTTGCCACGACATGAATACAGCCAACTGGGTACCCGATCTATTTATGAAGCGAATGGAAGAACGCGGCCAGTGGAGCTTCTTCCGCTCTAGCGAGGCGCCTGACCTCCATGACAGCTTTGGAGCCGAATTCGAAGAGAAGTACACCGCCTACGAAGCCAAAGCCGAAAAAGGTGAAATGTGGACCAAGATCGTCCCCGCCATCGAAGTCTGGAAGAACATGCTCCGCATGATCTTCGAAACCGGCCACCCTTGGATCACTTTCAAAGACCCCTGCAACGTGCGCTCCCCTCAGGACCACGTCGGCGTCATCCACTCCTCGAACCTCTGCACCGAGATCACGCTCAATACCAGCAACGATGAAACGGCAGTGTGCAACCTCGGTAGTGTCGTACTCGACCAGCACCTCGATAAGGATGGCAACATCGACCACAAGAAGCTTCGCGAAACCATACAGACTGCGATCCGAGCTCTCGACAATGTGATCGACATCAACTTCTACCCAACCGAAGCCGCCAAGCGCTCCAATCAAGCGCATCGTCCCATCGGACTCGGTGTGATGGGTCTGCAAAACGCGCTCTATATTCGCGACACCGCATTCGCTTCCCAAGAAGGCGTCGAATTCAACGACGAAGCCATGGAGGCCATCGCCTACTACGCTATCGAGGCATCCAGCGACCTCGCAGCTGAACGCGGCACCTACCAAAGCTACAAAGGCTCCAAGTGGGACCGCGGACTACTCCCCCAAGACACGCTCGATCTACTCGAAAAAGAACGTGGTCAACCCATCGACGTCCCACGTGGCGGCAAGATGGACTGGACTCCCGTCCGCGAAAAAGTCGCTAAGCATGGCATGCGCAATTCCAACGTCATGGCCATCGCGCCGACCGCGACGATCTCGAACATCACAGGCACATCTCCTTGTATCGAGCCTTCGTATAAAAACCTCTTCGTTAAGAGTAACCTATCCGGCGAGTTCACCATCCTGAACCAGCACCTCGTTCGCGACCTCAAAACCCGCGACCTCTGGAACACGGAAATGCTCAACAACCTGAAGTACTTCGACGGCGAGCTCGACGAAATCGACCAAGTCCCCGAAGACCTGAAGCTCAAGTACAAGACCGCCTTCGCAGTCGACTACAGCTGGCTTGTATTGGCCGCAGCACGACGCCAGAAATGGATCGACCAAGCCCAATCCGTCAATCTCTTCCTAGCAACTCCCGACATGAAGACCCTGTCTCACATGTACCGAGCAGCCTGGAAGCACGGTCTAAAGACCACCTACTACCTCCGCACCCTCGGCGCCTCGAACATCGAGAAAGCCACCGTAGGAGCCAAGAAGGACCTTCGAGGCGTTGTAGCCACATCCCAAAAGCAAACTCCCGAAGAACCGGAAGTTTGCGAGAGTTGCCAGTAGAAAACCTCAAGGCTCAGGAGCCATCGTTCCTGTGCCTTTTTGACGAACATGAAAGCCAAGTCCCTTGCGGCGACTCGGCTTTACACCCTAAACAAAACCCTATCGCACAGCAAAGGAGGGGTCAGAGACTTCCAAGCTATTTCTTTTTGGGGTCCTGAAAAAGTCTATTTCCCCAAACCAAAGCGAAGTCAGAGCCTTCGCACGACGACAATCGCTTCATCCTTTCCGCTTCAGTATCGCCAAATGGCGATCGACTGATCTGCCGAGCATTGGAAGTTTGCGGGAATTCTCATTGGCTTGAGTAATGAGGAGCTCACCGCCTTGATTTTCGATGGCATCGATCGCTTCCAAATGCTCACGGTCGAAATAACTGGTGATGATTAGCCGGCCGTTTGGCGAAAGCTTCTCCAACGCCTTATGGTAAATCTCCTCCCACGTTCGCTCGCCATCCCACAAATTCTGATGGCGCATGAAAATGACGTCGAACGCGCAGGGGAGCTGCCTATAACGCTCTAACTTGGTGGCGTCGCCGTTGATAAACGCAAACTCGGCATTCGAATCGCCAGTGAATCGAGTGGCTGCCTCCGCGATCTCGCGAGCTCGGACATCCAGTCCAACGAATAGCATTTTTCGATTATC
>JABITN010000065.1 GCA_018700525.1 Opitutales bacterium | reverse complement strand
GTTGCCGAACGATTCGCAAAACTTTGCCAGCCTGATTCTCAAGTCATTAGTCGTGCGTTCCCTGAGATTCATCTCGCTCTTTGCTTTTAAAAGCAGGCCGACGGCCTGTTGAACAGTAACGTCCTTTTGCTCCGGCTTGAGTTTTGGCAAAGCAAATTCGACTACCTGCTCGAGTCTGAGATCTGTACCCTCCAATAATCTAAGCGCCTTCGAACAGTCGAACAATTGATCTGGAGTCAGGGTGAAAATATGATGCCCGTGTCTTTGCGCGTTTTGGTGTTGCTGACTAGCGAAATCCTTTGCCGCGCAAAGAGACAAAAACTGCTTCTGCACGCGGCCATTGCCGGTCATCGCGGCGGGCAGGTTTACCCGGTATGAAAAGCTGAACTTTTTCCCATTGGTTTTGTTTGAAACGGCTCCAATCCGTATTCCGGAAGCCTTCGGAAACTCAATAGGGGACGCTATGTCTGTTGAAGACAGCATTCCAAAATTCAATGCCAAAGGTGCCTGCTAAGCAATAAAAAATCTGGTAGAAATACGGTAGAACAGCCACACCTAAAAACCGTAAAGGACTGATAATCAGTGATTAAAATGGAGGCGTGGGCGGGAATCGAACCCGCGATAGAGCTTTTGCAGAGCTCGGCCTTACCACTTGGCTACCACGCCTTTCAATTTCGCTTGAGCGAAGGATGAAAGGCAGCACAGGTTTGCCAACACCGATCGAGTTTCAAGCAGAATCTTGAAATATCTGAGATATCGTCGGTTTTTGGATTTTGGCGGCGTTTAGATTGGTAGCTAGATGACGATGATTTTGCTAGCGGATTTATAGTTCTGCCTTAGGGAGAAGGGCAGGGAGCAGGGGCTTTTTTGAAAAACGATGCGAGTGGCTCGAGTATGTACCTTTCACTTGGTACATGTGCTTCAGAGCCACCGAACGGTATTGGGAATTCAATGGTTTGTAAAGAGGCTCTATGGCCGCTTGAAGATGGGCCGCCGCCTTTAAGAAAGTGATTCTAGAAAAGGGTTTGTTTATCTTCGTGCCTCTTTGCGGCAAATTTTTCAGGTTTTTTCGGAGTAGGGTCTTTTTTCCAATTTTCTATTGACTTAGGGGAAAGGAAATGGATTTTTAGCGGCCTTTCAAAAGCGGGCGTAGCTCAGTTGGTAGAGCACCACCTTGCCAAGGTGACTGTCGAGAGTTCGAGTCTCTTCGCCCGCTCCATTTTCCGTTTTAAGCGATTACGTCAATCGACGGTCCAGAGAGTCCTCTTTTTAGAGGATTTTTTTGTGAACAAATCCTTGTGGCTTCCGCGCGGAACCGACAGGCTCGCCAACCGTGAAAGCAGCCGATTTTTTCGATTTTCCTTCGAGTATCCCGTTTAAGCAGTTTTTCGATGCCGATGCTTTGCCTTGGCAATGGATCCCGAAGGTCAAGGAAGCTCTGGCCGATTTGAAGGGGAACGCCGATGAGTACGAGCTTCCCAAAGGTGTTCACGTGGAGGGCGAGGTTTTTTTGCATGCGTCGGTCAAGCTTCCTCCTTACTGCGTGATACAGGGGCCCGCTTGGATCGGCAAGAGCGTTGAGATCCGTCCAGGGGCTTACATTCGTGGCAACGTTATCATCGGAGCTGGCAGCGTTGTCGGTAACTCGTGCGAATACAAAAACTGTCTGTTGATGGAGAAGACCCAAACGCCGCATTTTTCCTATGTGGGTGATTCGATTTTGGGAAACGGGGCTCATTTGGGTGCAGGGGTTATTCTTTCGAACCTGCGTTTCGATCAGAAGAATGTTTTTGTTAGTGTCGGTGGCGAACGGGTTGACTCGGGTTTACGGAAATTTGGAGCGATATTGGGTGATCGGGCTGAGGTGGGTTGCAATTCGGCTTTGATGCCAGGGTCCATCGTTGGAAAAGGTTCGCTCATAGGGCCTGTCACTACGTTTACGGGCGTGCTTGGCGAGGGGCAGTTGCGTATCGGGAAGGCGAGTCAGCGAACGATTCCGTTGAAGGATTGAAGGAGGGGGAGCTCACGCAAAGCCGCGAAGACGTCAAGGAAGATGGTTGCTTGGGGGGTCCGGGATTAGTTTGGCCACAAAGAGGTGCAGAGATACACAAAGATTGGTCTAGTATCTAGAGTTTTTGTGCCTCTTTGTGGCAAAAAATCATTTGGCGAGTATGAGCGTCAATTTAGGTTCATGCGGCCAATTACCATTGCAGATTCTACCCCGACGCGTCGAGGTAACGCGACGTGGGTTAGGGATGAATGATGGCCGCTCGGAGATATGCCGCTACCTTGGGGGGTGCCTCTAAGTAGTCGAAAATGTATCATCTCTGCCGCTTCGGGTGAGCTGAAAATCATACTTGGACGAATATTCGTCGATAGTTTCGCTTGAACCGATTAGCGGTGATCGCTACATCGGAAATCGAACGATCGCGTTTCGCGAACTGTGACTAGATAAAATCATATGAGAATACTCTCTGGCATACAGCCTTCCGGAATCCTGCATGTAGGAAATTACTTTGGAATGATGCGTCCTTCCATCCAGCTGCAGGACCAGGGTGAGGCGTTTTACTTTATCGCGGATTATCATTCGATGACGTCGCTTTACGATGCGACTCAACGACGGGAATATACGCGTCAGGTGGCGATTGATTTCTTGGCTTGCGGGCTCGACCCGAAGAAGGCGGTTTTGTTCAAGCAATCAGATGTGCCGGAGCATGTAGAGCTTTCCTGGATACTCTCGACTATTTGTCCGATGGGACTGCTCGAGCGTTGCCATAGTTATAAGGATAAGGTCTCAAAAGGCCTTTCGGCCAATCATGGCCTTTTCGCCTATCCTGTATTGATGGCGGCAGATATTTTGATCTACGAGGCGGATCGAGTGCCGGTGGGACGTGATCAGAAGCAGCACGTTGAGGTGACGCGCGATTTGGCCCTGAAGTTCAATCAGACCTACGGCGAGACCTTTAAACTTCCTGAACCGCAGTTTCGCGAGGGAGCCGAGACGATTATCGGGCTCGACGGGCAGAAGATGAGTAAGAGTTACAACAATACGGTTGAGATTTTCGGCGCAGAAAAGGCGACTCGGAAGCGTTTGATGGGGATCGTTATGGATAGCCGTACGCGCGAAGAGCCGAAGCCTGACGCTGAGGAGAATCGGGCTATTCAATTGATTAAGCACGTAGCTTCCGCGGAGCAGTATCAGGATGAGGTCGAGAAGCTGAAAGCTGGAGGATACGGTTATGGCGATTTGAAGAAACGTCTCTTCGAGTTATACTGGGAGTATTTTCGTCCTGCGCGCGAGCGTCGCGAGGCGCTTTTAAATAATCTCGATTACGTTGATCAAGTTTTGGCAGATGGAGCGGAGAAGGCTAGAGAGATTGCGCGTCCTGTGAATCAACGAGCTAGAGTGGCTTGCGGGCTCGCTTAGGTTTTTCTTCACCAATGTGAAATATTAGATCTTATCATGCCTAAATCGAAAATTGGCGTGGTGATCTGCGACAGCGAGGCGTGTTTTGTCCGCGGCCGGTCTTCGAGCAGCCATTTTCGCCAAGATTACTAAATACGTGCCTCGCTCAATATGGCCGCTCGGAGATCGGCCGCGACCTTTAAAGCGCTTCGGAGTTTTCTCTAAGAACCACTAATTATTGGTCATGGCGAGTGCGTCGTTTTTGCGGTCGGCGAACCAGGTGTCTTGAGGAAATTGGATACAGGCGTTCTCGATAGTTGAAAGGAGCTCTGCGTGTATGATTGGAAAAATCGATACGGTTTGGGCTTGGGCTCTGGGGGCAGCGTGATCCGTTGCGTGGGCAGCGTCGACTAGGCGGAAGAGAACGCCGATCTTTCGCCCCCAGGCTCCTTGTTTGGTGGGATCGAGTTCGATGACTTTGTCGAGGGCTTGAATAGTTTTGCCTTCGGGTCCCTCGCGTTCGAAGAACACTTGGTCTTCGCCTAGATTCTTGTAGCGAGCGCAGCCGAGTTCGAACCAAGCGCTGAGGAGTTCGGGTTGGGCGTTCGCGGCCCTTTCGTAATATTCGGCAGCTGTGGAACCGTTACCGATCGATGCCTCGAGAATCGCGAGCGATCGGAGGGCGGGATAGAATGCGGAATCAATGGAGAGCGCTTGGTCAAAGGCTCTTCGCGCTTCGTCGTTTTTCGTCAAGGCGTGAAATGCAATGCCTTGGTTGACCCAGGCTTCGGCGTAATCGTCGCGGCAGGCGATGCTTTGCTGGAAGGATTTGATGGCCTCGTCGTAGCGTTCGAGAAATAGGAGCATGTTTCCGGCTTTGTAGTGATCGCGAAAATTGCTCTCCAATTGGGCGGCTGCTTGAAAAGAGAGCAGGGCTTGAGCGTATCGACCCATGCGTTCGAGCAATAACCCTCGATTGCTATTGAGGAGAACGGAACCGGGGAGTTCTTCCTTGGCCTTGTCGAATGCCTCAAGGGCAGCATTGGGGTCGCCTGCTCGTTCTTGTTCAAGGGCGTCTGCGAGTGTTTGGGCGATAGGGTCGATAGTCATGGATTAAGAAAGTATTGGGCGTCTACGGTTGGCTGGTTCCTCTTGTTGGCGATTGTATGGGCTTCTATAATCGTGATTTTCGGCTAATCGATTCATTTTTCTAATAAACTCCAATCCGGGAACGTTTCCTTATCGAACATAACTTAATGGGAGTATGGGATTGAAACGCGAAATTTATGGGAAAGAGGACTAACGAGGTTCGTGATTGGGATAAGGTTCATGGAGCCATCCTGTCGCATCAATTAGCTTTGATACGCTATGCGGCCAGTATTTTGGGCGAGCGGGAAGGAGCGAAGGACGTCGTCGAGGATGTCTTTTCCTCGTAGGGTACCTCCTATATAATTAAAGGGGGGATATATTGTCCAGTATAGCCCAAAGATTTGATTCTCGAGTTGATTGGATTAAAGAGTCCTAGGGACTTACAGGCCAATCGGAAACTCTTTATTCCTCATGAGTAGTGCGGGACGATAAAGTTTATGCTTTCGGGAAGTGATCGCTAGAAGAGAATTCGAATCTTTTATCCGTGAAGCGAATACTTATTAGTCGAGTGTAGCGAGGACACAAGAGACGATCGAGTGTAGCGAGAGAGGAACGTTGTTGCATTCCTTTAATCAATTGGAGTTTGAACAACGCTCGCTGTGCTTGCTTGTTGCCTCTTCGAGGTAAATAGGTGTCCCTGGTTCCCTGTGCCAAAAGGTTTCTGAGTCGTTTTTCAATCAGTTTCCGATTGATTCGTCGATGAATTTGGCGAGGTTTTCGTAGAAGCGGATTGCGGGTTTTTCGGATACCATTCCGTGGTTGTTGAAGCTGAGGATTTTTAGGGTTACGTCCTTTTTGGCTTTCTTTAAGGCCGTTCGCATTAGTCTTGATTGTTTGGAGGCTACGATTTGATCGCTGCCTCCATGAATCAAATACACTGGGGCTTTTATTTGATCGGCTAAGGTGATTGCCGATGCGGCTCTCCATTGGTCTTTTTCGTTGTCGTAGTCGCCGTAGTAGGTTTGTAACTTCAATTTCCAGTAGATTGGTTCTTCTTTGAATTCCCGATCCATTTCCTTAACCCAATCATAGACGCCGGCATAGCCGATGACGCAGGCGAAAAGGTCGGGGTTTTCTGCGGCGCATCTGAGCGCTACATGACCGCCGAAACTAGAACCGTAAATGGCAACCTTGTCTTTGGTTGCGTATCCTTGATCAAGTGCCCAGCGGACGCCATCCGCAACGTCGACAATCGAAGCTTTGATCGCTTTTAGGTGGCTATACGGACTGTAGTCGAGACCGTATTCGCTGGATCCTCGGTAGTTGACTTTCAATACAGTATACCCGAGCGCGGAGAAATATTGAGCCTCGCTGTCCCATCCCCAGTAGTCTCGAGCTCGAGGGCCGCCGTGAACCATAACTAGGAGCGTTTTCTTATCAGCGTTCTCTAGTGGTCGAGTGACCAAGGCATGAATGGGTATTCCTTCGCGATTCGGGTAGACGATTGATGCGGTTGTCGCTGATTCTTCGGGGTTGATCCAGGGGCGCTCTTTGCCGATCAGGGTTTCGCTTTTCGATTCGATGTCGTATTGAGCCCATTCGCCTGGGTTTCGATCGCTGCTGCGCCGTATGATGGCCTTGGTGTTGTCCATCGCGAATCCGTGGATTTCGTTGATGGTGTCAGGGTGGATGGAATCAATCTGCGACTGAAGATTTTTATGGTCATCCGAAAGCCAAACGGAAACCCGCTTTTCGGCTTGATAGCTGAAGCCGAAAGTCGATTCTGTTTCCGGATCTAACATATAGCGGTCGGGAATGATGTCGTATTCCGGGTCGATTATGGGAAATCCGTATTCAGAGTTTTGAGCGCAGTCGAAGTAGCGCCCGATTACGTGGCTTTCACCTTCGGGGCGGACAAATGCGATAATTTTTTCTGGTTCGTCAAGGAAGAGAACCCCATATGAATCGACGCCTGGATTGATCTCCTTCCATGGGCTTTCGGCGTTGGGGCGGTATTCGAAGCGATCCTCTTCGTTTTCGTCGACCCAAAGGCGTATGCGAACAACGCCATCTTTGTCAGTGTACCAGGAGATGATATGTCCTGGGTTTTTAGCGACAGTTTTCAGGGAACCCGACTGGAGGTTGTGAAGTTGAAGATTGAAGAATTTTTCGCTCCGTTTGGTATCCTTGACGATGAGCTTATGCTGGGTATCTGGAAGCAGATCGTAGACTTCGACGTATTCGGTAGGGGTAACGCGAGTGAGTCGGTTTGTCGTCGTGAAGATTTTGGTAGGGATCCCGAGTTTTTGACTGAATACAAGAAGTTGGTTTGGACTGATCCAGTAGTAATCGTAAATGTCGCTGTTTTCTTCGGGACGAACGGATCGCCTCTTTCCGGTTATGAACTCGTAATTCATCAGCGAACGAGAACCGTCGTAATTGATGTAGCTTAAATATTGGTTTCCGGGCGACACCCGAGCATCTTCCATGTCAGGTTTGAAAAAGAATTGCTGGGCAAGCGATTTTGGAGTGCGTCCATTTAATGCTCCGAGGAATGGAAGGGAAAGAAAGATGAGGAGAATTCGACGTAGGGAACTCATCGATTGGGTGCGGATTATAAGAGGATTCACGAAGCAGGAGGATGGTTAGGCGCGCGTGTTTACGTGATAGATTCGATACGAGAGTAGGTAGTTTGATAGATTCATTTTCAGGAGGCTTGCCAAATGAATGGATTTCGATCGCTCTCTTAGTTTCTGCGACGTGACCTCGAGTATTTGATTATGATGACATGTTCGTCCATTTCCAAGATACCTTAGTGGATAGTAATCCGATTGTTTTTTCCATCGTTTAATTCCCTTGGGATCAATCGCTTGAAGATTGACGGTTGATACGTCCACGCGAGTCCCTCGCGTAGCTACAATCGAGAGCACCCTGATCTGATTGGGGTTATCGATGGAGCATGGCCGCTCGGAGCTTGATCCTTACCTCTTAGGCTCCTAGGTTAAATTGAAATTTGGATATTATGAAACTGGATACGTTACCATTGAAACGGTTTTTTACTAATTCTAATCGGTTTATTCGCTTCGCTGTCGATTGCGAAGGCCAAAGAGGAGCAGCCGAATGTGGTGCTCATCTTTGTGGAAAACCAAGGTTATAATAACGTAGGTTTTATGTGAATCGGAAGCTGGATCCAGTAATTGTCCTATAAATTTGAAATCATCATGCAGTTAATCCAGTTTCGTTTTTTTAGGGCGAGAAAGTGCCAATTTTTATGCAATTCGTACAAATTAGATTGGGGAATCTTGGTATGATGTTTTAAAGGAAAGCATTGCTTATCCTGTGCCTTTTCCCCAGATTTGAAATGTAGAGTCGTCGGATTGCGGCGCGTCGCTTCGCTGAGACGGCTTTACAAAAAACTCCGACCCCCCATTTAATATGATTTCTTTTCGATTTTGTCGCCTTCGTTTTGGTTTATTAGGAGTGTTGGTCGCGGTGAGCCGACCGCTTCTTCTTGCGGGGGAGGATTGGGAATCTCAACAACTCCATGATCAGTTTTTTGCAGAGGGTGCGTCGTTTGGCGATATCGACGGCGATGGTCGTGGCGATCTAGTGAGTGGCCCTTATTGGTGGAAGGGGCCAAGTTTTAGTAAACGTTTCGAAATCTACGAGCCAGAGCCATTTGGAATTCGGACTTATTCGGACAATTTCTTTAGCCATATTCATGATATTGACGGCGATGGAGATCAAGACGTGCTGGTTTTCGGATTTCCGGGAAAGGAAGGCCGTTTGTATTTGAACCCTGGTGATCCGGAAAAAGACGGCCATTGGAAAATGAACGTTGTGGCTGACCTCATCAGTCATGAATCGCCTGCGTTCGTGGATGTAATACCTGGTGGATTACCTGAAATCGTTTGCTCGCGAGGGCGTGCCTTCGGGTATTTTGAGGCCGGGGATGACCCTTCTCGAGCGTGGGATTGGAAGGTTGTTTCCGAAGTCGGCGAATCTGCCGTGAAATTTGGGCACGGACTCGGGACGGGCGATTTAGATGGCGATGGGGACTTGGATATTATCGATCGATTTTCGTGGTGGGAGAATCCGGGGCGCGCAACGAATCAACTTTGGACGAAGCGAGCTTGGGTAGAAGAACCCTATGAACGAGGTGGAGCGCAGATTCACGTGCATGACGTCGATGGTGATGGAATGAATGATATCGTAACGTCGTTGAACGGGCACGGTTATGGATTGGCTTGGTTTAGGCAGGTCGAGGAGAAAACGGGAGAATTGAGGTTTGAGCGTCACGATATTATGGGTTCGGTTTCCGTACAAAATCCTTACGGTATTGCGTTCAGCCAATTACACGCGGTGGCATTGCGCGATATCGATGGCGATGGGCTGAAAGATATTGTAACGGGCAAACGTTGGTATGCCCATCACGGAAAGGATATTGGCGGGAATCAAGAAGCAGTGCTCTATTGGTTTCGCTGCGTTCGTGCCGGGGGAGAGACGAGTTTCGTCCCACGACAAATCGACAATAACAGTGGAGTGGGAGTCGATGTGCTCGTGGCAGATCTTAATGGCGACTCGAAATTGGATGTGGTGAGCGCCAACAAAAAGGGAGTGACGTTGCATTTTCAAGGGAAGCAGGTTGCGAGCGAAACTCCAGAGCGATGGCAAGTGCCGGGAGGGCGACCAGACACGAATTGGTCGGATAGTTTGGGAGCGAAGGCTGCGGCTCGGCAGATGTCGGTTCCAGATGGGTTTCATGTGGACCTGATCGCATCGGAGCCTGACTTAGTTCAGCCGATTGCGATGAGCTTCGATGCTCGCGGGCGTATTTGGGTTGTAGAGGCGAACACGTATCCGCAACGCGTTCCCGGAAAGAAAGGCAAGGATCGGATATTGATTCTCGAAGACACAAACGGAGATGGCGATTTCGACTCTCGTAAGATCTTCGTCGAAAACTTAAACTTGGTTAGCGGAATCGAAATCGGATTTGGCGGAGTCTGGATTGGAGCGGCTCCTAACTTGTTGTTCTTTGCGGATGCGGACGGCGATGATAAACCCGATGGCGAACCGGAAGTATTGCTCGATGGTTGGGGATACGAGGACACGCATGAAACGCTTAATAGCTTTACCTGGGGACCGGATGGTTGGCTTTACGGTTGTCACGGAGTGTTCACTCATTCCCGAGTAGGCAAGCCGGGAACGCCTGACGATATGAGAGAACCGATCAATGCGGGCATCTGGCGGTATCATCCGACGCGTCGCGAATTCGAAGTATTCGCTCACGGAATCAGCAATCCGTGGGGGTTGGATTTCGATGAGAATGGCGATTGGTTCTCGAGCGCGTGCGTGATCCCGCATTACTACCACGTGATCCAGGGAGGCCGTTATTTCCGTCAGGCAGGCGAGCATTTCAACCCGTATGTGTACGACGATATCGAAACGATTGCCGATCATTTGCATTATGGCGACGGGACTTTGGCATCAATGAAAGCAGATGGTAAAGTGGATCGTGCGTTGCAGATCGAATTGGCCGCGGATACTTCGGCAGTAGGGGGTGGGCATGCTCATTGTGGTCTCGTTGTTTATCAAGGGGACAGCTTCCCGGATTCCTATCGGGGCGATCACTTTTTCTTTAATTTGCATGGGCATCGTATCGTGCGAGAGCGGACGGAGCGGGATGGCTCCGGGCATGTCGCTCGTCACGGTCCGGATTTCGCGTTAGCCAAGGACCACGCCTTCGTTGGAGTGGGGTTGATGCTCGGGCCGGATGGTGCGTTGTATGCGTCGGATTGGCACGATCCGCAAACTTGCCATCATCGCGACTATGAGGTCTGGGATCGGACGGATGGACGAATTTTCCGGGTACGCTACGGAGAGCATGAGTCGCGCCCGATAAACTTGCTCTCGGAAAGCGACCTGAACCTGGTCGAGTCCTTGAAAGATGAAAACGCATTCATCGCTCGGCAAGCGCAACGTATTTTGCAGGAGCGAGCGTCGACAGATTCATTGGATGTAAAGCGCGTTGCCGAAGCGCTTAATGCTTTGATGGCGCCTTCTGGCGACCGAGTGATTCGACTTCGAGCTTTATGGGCACAGCAGGTATGCGGACTATTGGATAGCGATGCCCTGTATTCGTATCTTAGCGACGCCGATTCCTTTGTCCGTGGCTGGGCGATTCATTTCTTGGCGGAAGATGAATCCGAATTAGATACGGAAACCCTCAATGGATTAATAGCCCTGGCGGAGAGCGATCCGTCCGCTGATGCGCGTCGGTATTTGAGCGCTGCGTTGCAGCGTTTGCCGCTTGCGCAGCGTTGGTCCTTGGCTGAAGCGCTCGCTTCCCGGGCGGAAGATATAAAGGACAATAATCTGCCACTCATGGTGTGGTACGGAGTGGAGCCGTTAGTTGAAGAGGATCCAGTTCGTGCGATTCGGATTGCGAGTCATGCAGCCTGGCCTCTTGTGGGCGATTTCGTTCGGCGGCGAGCAGCGGCATTCGAAGACGGAAGAAATTCATTACTGGCCTATGTTGCCAGTTCGAATACGGCGGATGATTTTGCAAAGCGTGGGGCGCAGTATTTGGCTGCCATTGGTTCGCAGACCAATCTGGAACGTCCGGATTCGTGGGGTGCGCTTCTAACGAAGGGCGCTCGATTGAAGGGGCCTAAGGCGAAGACCATGTTGACTCGGATTCGGGCTAGATTAGGCGACGTCGAAGCATTTCCTCATTGGCGTACCATTTTATCCGATACGGATCGCTTGCCGCGTTTACGTTCTGAAGCGATGGAAATCCTCGAACTCGGGGGCGACTCCGAGGTGGGCCCTTTGGCGGCTTCATTGCTAACGGATTCCGCCTTGCGTCAAGCCGCGTTGTCGGCTCTGCCCCGTTATTTAAACGATTCTATCGCTGAGCAGGTGATCGATGCTTTACCTGGGTTTCCTCTGACCCTTCGTAATGAAGGGATCAATCTCCTAGCTTCGCGGCCTACGACCACGCAGACTTTATTGGATTCAATCGAATCCGGCGAGTTGAATGGATCGTTAGTGTCACCCGTATTGATGCGTCAGATGCGGAATCACGGCGTTGAAAAAATCAATGAGCTGATGGATTTAATTTGGGGACCCGTTAATCCTTCTCCTCCGAACCTTCCGAGGCAGGTACGTAAATGGAAATACGCGTTGACGCCGGAACGATTGGAACGAGTCGACCTTTCCTATGGGCGTCATGTTTTCGAGAATACATGTGGAACGTGCCATAAACTCTTCGATGAGGGTGTTACGCTGGGGCCGGATTTGACTGGGTCTAACCGGGCGAACCTGGATTACTTGCTCGAGAACGTCCTCGCGCCCAATTCTTTGATTGGAAATGCCTATCAGTTGAACGTCTTCACGACGAAGGATGGACGGACGGTTAGCGGTATGGCGCGAAAAGAAAATGATGCCAACGTCACGGTAGCGATGGTCGGCGGTTCTGAGGTTGTTTTGCGAAAAGATGAAATCGTTAAGCGACAGATCTTGGAGCAGTCGATGATGCCGGCGGGACTTTTCGATGCAATTCCCGAGACGGATGTCGCTGCGCTAGTCGCTTATTTGGCAAGTGCATCTCAAGTTGAGAAATGGAAGGGGGAGAAATAAGGATGAAGGTTGAAGGCGGAAGGGTGAAGGGGTTGTTGGTCTACTGGTTGGTTTGGGCTTGCGGGTCGATGCTGTCGGTTGCGGATAGGCCGAATGTTATTGTGATTTTTTGCGATGATATGGGTTATGCGGATATTGGTCCGTTCGGAGCGATGGGTTATGAGACGCCGAATTTGAATCAAATGGCAGAGGAGGGGATGAAGTTTACTGACTTCCATGTGGGAGGGGCGGTGTGTTCGCCTTCTCGGGCATCCTTGAATACGGGGTGTTATCCGTTGCGAGTAGGCGTTCCGGGGAATTTTAATCCGAAGTCGGTTACGGGGTTGAATCCTAAGGAAACGACGATTGCTGAAATCGCTAAGCAAGTGGATTACGTTACGGCGATGTATGGCAAATGGCACTTGGGGCACAAGCCTGAGTTTTTGCCGACTAGCCAAGGCTTTGATGAATGGTTCGGGTTGCCGTATTCAAATGACATGTGGCCGTATCATCCGGATGAGCGCTATAACTTTCCGGATCTGCCTTTGATGGAAGGCGAGAAAGTACTTAACCCAGCTATCTTGCCTAAAGATCAAGTGAACCTTACCGCGTGGTATACGGCGCGAACGGTGGCATTTATAGAGAAGAACAAGGACAAACCGTTCTACATTTACTTACCTCATGCGATGCCGCACGTGCCTCTGTATGCTTCCGATAAATACAATGGAAAGACCGATAGCACCTATGGCGACGTCGTATCGGAGATCGATTGGAGCGTGGGGGAGATCCTTACCGCATTGAAACGATCGGAGATCGATGAGAAAACGTTGGTCGTTTTCACCTCCGACAATGGGCCTTGGCTATTATACGGCAATCACGGCGGCAGTGCCGGTGACTTGCGTGAAGGGAAGGGCACGCGTTTCGAAGGCGGGATGCGCGTTCCTTGCGTTATGCGATGGCCAGGAAATATTCCCGAAGGAACGGTTTGCGATGAACTCGCATCCACCATGGATTTACTCCCGACAATCGCAGCTTTGGTGGGAGCAAAGGTTCCGACGGATCGGATTATCGACGGAAAGGATATCCGCCCTCTCATGTTTGCAGCACCTGGAGCGGTTACGCCGCACGAAGTGTTCTATTATTACGGAGGGCGAGCTTTGAGTGGGATAAGGAGCGGTAAATGGAAATTGATGTTTCCTCACCAGTATGCCGTTCCATCGCCGTCAGGAAAAGACGGAATACACGGAGAACGAAGTTTCGAGGAAATGGAGTTGTCGCTTTATAATCTGGATCTGGATGTCGGAGAGCGACTTAACCTGGTACATCAGTATCCGGAGATCGTGAAGGAACTGGAATCCCTAGCGGAACAAGCGAGGGCAGATCTGGGTGATGGGACTGATAGACCAGGTGCAAACCGTCGACCTGTTGGGCGATTGTAAAGAAGCGGACGCTTGTATTGAGGCGAATCGATTCAGCATTGCGTTTTTCGATTTAATCGAGAAGCATTTTGGTTTATCCTCTTATGAAATTCTTAGTGATTGCCCTGCTTTTTATTGCTTCCTGTGCATTCGCTCAGAACAAGCCCAATTTTGTATTCATTATCGCGGACGATTTGACTCATCGCGATTTGGGTTGCTATGGCGGTCAAGCTCATACGCCGAATATCGATCACTTGGCTACGGAGGGCATGCAGTTCGAACGTTGCTTTCAAGCGGCTCCAATGTGTTCGCCAACGCGGCATAATATTTATACGGGACTTTATCCGGTCAAATCAGGAGCGTATCCAAACCATACGTTCGCTAAAGATGGCACGAAGAGTATTGTTCATTATTTGAAGGACCTTGGCTATCGCGTGGCCCTTTCCGGAAAATCGCATGTATCGCCCAAGGAAGTCTTTCCATTCGAGTACAGTGCGGAAAAGAACAATCCTGATCTAAAGGCGATCGATAGTTTGATGGGCAAGTCTGTTGCCAGCGAAGCGCCATTTTGCTTGTTCGCATGCTCTACGGAACCACACCTTCCCTGGACAAAAGGCGATCCGAGTCTGTATCCACCAGAAAAGGTTATTCTGCCGCCATATATTGTGGATACTCCAGTGGTTCGGGAAAGTTTTAGTCGGTATCTCGCGGAAATAACCTATTACGACAATCAGGTTGGTCAGATTTTGGCTTTGCTGGAAAAACATGAGCTTAGTGACGATACATTGGTCATGGTAGTTTCCGAGCAGGGGAGCGCGATGCCTTTTGCGAAATGGACCTGCTATGGAAATGGATTGCAATCGGCGATGATCGTTCGCTGGCCGGGAAAGGTTTCCGCGGGTTCAACGACGGATGCTTTGGTGGAGTATTGCGATGTTGTTCCGACATTCGTGGATGCTGCAGGCGGCAAGCCCGCTAAGGTTCTCGATGGTAAAAGCTTTATTCCAGTGCTTATGGGGAAAACGAATCGACATAAGGAATACGTTTTTGCCCAGGCGACTACTCGAGGCATCAATAATGGGAGCGACAATTTTCCAATAAGAACGGTGCGCGACGATAGGTATCGTTTGGTATGGAATTTAAATCCGATGGCGGAGTACAAGAACAATGCTATGACGATGGATTTCTTTAAATCGATGGAAGCGGCGGCGGAGTCCGGGGAATGGCATGCAAATGAGTATGTGAATCGCTATAAGTTCCGACCTGAATTAGAGTTGTTCGATTGTTCAGAAGACTCTCTGGAAATGAATAATTTGGCCCGAAACCCGGAGTATGCGAAGACGATTGATCGGCTGAAAAGCAAGTTAGACGCGTGGATGCAGGACCAGGGAGATTTCGGCATTCCAACGGAAATGGATGCAATCTATCGGAATGCGAGAACCAAAGGGAAAACGAAGGCTGAGATTGAAGCCGATTGGGCGAAGCGTATCTCAAAGTGAATGTTTGTTCGGGGTTTTTATTTATATATATAGGACTACGCAAGCCACTCGCTAAGCGCGGCCTAGTTTTAGTTTTCGTTGAGTTGGTGTTGAAAAGTACGTCGAGGGCATGCATGATAATATTTAAAATATTTATGAGATACCTATTGATTTCTCTTCTTTTAACTGCTTCGGGCACGGTTGCGCAAACTCAACCGAATCTTGTCTTCATAATAGCCGATGACATGACTTATCGCGATTTGGGATGTTATGGCGGTCAGGCCCATACGCCGAATATCGACCATTTGGGGGCAGAAGGGATGCGATTCGATCGATGCTTTCAGGCGGCGTCGATGTGCTCGCCTACGCGGCACAATATTTATACAGGACTGTATCCAGTGAATTCTGGCGCGTATCCGAATCATGCTTTTGCGAAGGAGGGAACGAAAAGCATCGTTCACTACTTGGGCGATTTGGGATATCGAGTGGCCTTATCTGGTAAGGTGCATATCAAACCAAAGGAGACATTTCCATTCGAGTATAGTGGCAAAGCCAACAATCCCGATATGGAAGCAGTGGATACTCTGATGAGTGAATCGGCTGCGAGCGACACGCCATTTTGTTTGTTCGCTTGTTCGAACGAGCCACATACTCCGTGGAATAAGGGAGATACTTCGATCTATCCTCCTGAGAAAGTGGTTCTACCTCCTTATATAGTGGATACGCCAAAGGTGCGGGAGGACTTTAGTGCGTACTTGGCTGAGATTACGTATTATGACAGTCAGGTCGGAGAAATTCTCGCTTTGCTAGATAAAAATGGGTTGAGCGAGAATACTCTAGTGATGGTTGTGTCCGAGCAGGGTAACGCATTCCCATTCGCCAAGTGGACCTGTTATGGTAATGGCCTGCAGTCGGCAATGATCGTTCGGTGGCCGGGCAAAGTGGAAGCCGACTCGGTGACGGATGCGCTGGTAGAGTATTGCGATGTGGTCCCGACTTTTGTCGAGGCAGCTGGCGGAATGCCTGCGTCGGTTCTTGACGGGAAAAGCTTATTGCCGTTATTGACAGGCAATGCGACGCGTCACAAGGACTACGTTTATGGAGAAGTGACGACACGCGGAATCATAAATGGCACTGATTTGTATCCGATTCGAACGGTGAGGGGAGAGCGGTATCGTCTGATTTGGAATTTGAATCCGTCAGCCAAATACACGAATGCTTGCACGAAATCAGAAAGTTTTCAATCGATGATCGCAAAGGCAAAGAGTGGCGATTGGCATGCAGATGAATTTGTATCCAAGTATCATTTTCGACCGGAATTCGAGCTCTTTGATTGCAATGCGGATCCCCTGGAAATGAACAATCTCGGGAGTAATCCCGAGTATGCTAAGGTGGTGCAGCGTTTGAAAGGCAAGCTCGACAAATGGATGGCCGATCAAGGAGACCTAGGAATCCAAACCGAACTAGAGGCGATTTATCACGCTTCGAAAGCGATGGGTAAATCCAAAGCTGAAGTTGACGCTGCGTGGGCGAAGAGAAATGCGAAGTAAATTGAGAGGTAGGGAAGAGCATCCTGGTCAGCCGCGTTGGATGAGGGATTGTTGGACTTCACATTTGCCCGGGGTGAGCCTTCGCGCTAAGGGCTGCGGAATCACGCCCGAACAACCTTACGAATTTACCGTTGTGGAATAATAGGGGACAATTTAAATCGCACCTTTATCGAACATGTTCGTTTGATTCGACATCGACTCTGAGAGTGGACATCTGTCCTGTTTTGCGTCTAATGTATTTTGTTTTCCGATAATTTGGTAATATCGACCTTTTTCCATAACAATTAATCCATTTGCTTATGAATTCTCACTCCAAACCGCTTGATCGTAGAACCTTTCTTAGAGGCATTGCTGGAGCGACGCTTTCGTTGCCGTTTCTCGATGCGATGGCGGTGGGATCGGTGGCCAGTACGGCTGCGGTGCCGATGCGCATGGTATGCGTGGGTACTGGATTGGGCTTCGTGCCGAAGCTCTTTTTTCCAGGGCAAACAGGGAGGAACTACGATCTTCCGGAGCTGTTGAAGCCGCTGGCTCGGCATCGCAATGATTTTTCGGTGTTCTCGCAGCTTGACCATGGGACCGAGGGCGTGGGAGGTCATGGTGGAATTCATGCCTATCTCACCGGATTGCTTTCGAAACACTCGAAGGGACTGCCTGAAGCCAATATTTCGCTAGACCAGAAAGCTGCTGAGTTTGTGGGAGTGCAGACACGTTTTCAGTCTATGCAATTGTCGTCGGGAGGATCCGATGCGAACAATACGCTTTCCTGGTCGAATTCAGGCGTGGCTTTGCCACAGCTTGGAAACTTGAAAATGATCAACGGTTTGCTGTTTCAAAAAACCGACCCAAGCCAGGTGAAGCATTTGAAGGGCGTTTATACGGATCAGGTGAGCATTCTCGATTTGGTGAAGACCGATGCAGATCGATTGATAGGTAAAGTCGGAGCTCGCGATAAGGAAAAGCTAGATCGGTATTTCACTTCTGTAAGGGAGGTTGAAAAAAAGCTGGTCCAGTCCAGGGCCTGGCTCGATAAGCCGAAACCGTCTGTCGACTATCAACTGCCGGAGGATGCGGATGGGCTTACGTTTTCGGAGCGGATTCCTTTGTACTACGATTTGATGGCCTTGGCCTTGCAGACGGATTCAACGCGAGTGATCACTTTCGCTTCGAATGACATTGGTCACGATAACGGTGGTCTTGGCGTCACGCGTGGTTATCATCAGCTGACGCATCATGGAAAAGTGGAAAGCTATATTCACGAATTGGCGGTAATCGAGCGATTCCATACAACGCAATTTTCTCGTTTCCTAGATTTGCTGAAAGCGGTTAACGAGCCGAATGGCAAAACGCTTTTCGATAATACAATGTCACTTTTGGGTAGCGGGATGGGGAATGCTAGTTCCCATAGTAACAAGGATTTGCCGTTGCTACTCGCGGGTGGAGGCTTCCGCCACGGAGAGCACAAGCGATATGCTAAGGACAAAGGGCGCGGGTCCGAAACGCGCGCGGCGAATTTGTTTGTATCCATGTTGCAACGGTTTGGCTTGGAGCTCGATCAATTCTCTAGCTCTTCAGGAAGTTTAACGGGATTGGAAGTAGCGTAGTGATGAGAGGAGTTTTTCGATTTTCGATCTCTTTGTTGGTTGCTGTTTCATCATTGCTTGTTCAGGCGAATGAGCAAATGCCGCCATTTGCTAGTGAATTCGTTTCCGAGTACTGCATTGGCTGCCATGGTGAGGAAAAACAGAAGGGGGACCGTCGTTTGGATGGGATGTCGGCGGACGTGTTCGACGAGTCTAATCTGATGATGCTGGAAGAGGCGCTGGACATGCTGAATCTGGGCGATATGCCACCGGATGAAAAGAAAGTGAAGCAACCCAGTTCCGAAGAAACACGTCGCATGATCGAATGGCTTACCGAACGATTGACGGTTGCGGAGGATCATAGGGTGCCGGTTTCAACAGTGATGCGGCGCTTGAATCGTTTTGAATATGTGAATACATTGCGAGACTTGCTTGGCGTGCACACGGAGTCGGTTGATGCGACTTTCGATTTCCCTCAAGACCCGAGAGTTGATGGCTTCGATAATAATGGAGAGTCGCTTGTGTTGTCGGATTATCAATTGCGACGTTATTTGGAAGTGGCTGATCTATTTCTAAGTAAAGCAATCTGGTTTGAGTCCAAAAAACCTCAGCCCCAGAAATTGCGGTTTACTGCACCGGATTTCAATGGAGTGACTCCCGAGAGCCGAACGCGTGCCCCCGTTACTTGGAGGATTAATTTCGATGACAAGTATATGGATATCGGGCACGGGCAACCTGTTGAACGGCATACGAATTACCCGGTGAAGTTTTCTCAGACAGGAGTGCCGGAAGATGGCTACTACAAAATTGTCGTACGGGCGGAGGCGATCAATCGCTTGGATCATCCGTATTCGGATTCCGATTTCAAAATGGATTTTTCGGAACCTTTGAAAATGGGCCTAGTGATAGCCCCTGAACCGCGCTTGCTGAAAAAGAATGCGCATGAAGGAAGGCGCGATGTGGCGATCTTCGATTTAGCTGACGAAGTGCCTACGGATTATGAAGCTACCGTTTGGCTGGAAAAGGGTAGCACACCGTTTTTCCATTGGAGCAATGGGGTTTCCAGCAAAGGCACGATTACGAAAGTAGCGGCTAAGTATCACCCAGAGGTTGTTCGAACGAAGGACTATTTGTTGCAGGAAGGTTTGGCTGAGACTAAGAACCTCGATAGTAAGACGATTGGCCAGGTCTATGAAGGACCGCGGGTTCGTGTCTATAGCATGGAGCTTACGGGGCCGGTCTATGAATCGTGGCCGCCTAAAAGCCATCAACTGCTTTTCGGGAAAGAAATGAAACCTGCGAAAGTGGCTATCGATAAAACGCTTCGCGCGTTTGGTTCGAGGGCTTTTCGAAGACCGCAAACTCAAGAGGATGTCCAGCACTACGCAGATTTTGTGCGGCACCAGAAGAAGTTGGGCAAGACAGATGAAGCAGCTTTGAAGTTGGGTTTATCCGCTATTCTGAGTTCTCCTAAGTTTTTGTATTTGGATGAAGGTGACGAATCGGAATCCGTGGAACTAGATGATTACCAATTGGCTTCGCGGTTATCCTATTTTCTCTGGAGTTCGATGCCGGATGACGAATTAATAGAATTGGCTGGTTCAGGGCATCTAGGGTCATCGGAAATTCTGGGAGCTCAGGTGGATCGGATGTTGAAGGATAAAAAGGCGAAAGCCTTTATTGAGCATTTTACGGATGGATGGCTTCGCATCAATACGCTGGGAAGTATGTTGCCAGACGAGAAAGCTTTCGAAAGTTACTATTCGCAACGATTGGAGCATGCGATGCGCGAAGAGACGCGTCGGTATTTCGGGAATCTACTCGTTGGCAACGGTTCGATCTTGGACCTACTGGACAGCGACTACACTTTCTTAAATGGGCCTTTGGCGAAGCATTACGGCTTTAAAGGAATCAATGGAGAAACGTTTCGAAGAGTCTCGTTGCCGAAGAATTCTCACCGAGGTGGACTTCTGGGGCATGCGAGTGTTTTGACCGTAACTGCGAATGGAGTCGAAACGTCACCTGTTGTACGCGGAGTGTGGATACTCGAGAATATCTTGGGAACGCCGCCGTCGCCTCCACCACCGGATGTCGAGCCTTTGGAACCAGATACTCGCGGAGCTACTACGATTCGTGAACAACTCAAGAAACATCGGAATGTTCAAGCTTGCGCTGATTGTCATGCGAAGATCGACCCACTTGGGTTTGCTCTCGAATTCTATGATCCAATTGGTGGATACCGAAATCGCTATCCGGGTCCGGGAACGCAGAATAAGCAAATTGCAGGAAAGCGTATCGATGGTTCCGGCGAATTGCCTTCGGGCGAGTCATTTAAGGATGAAAGCGGGTTGAAGAAATCGCTAATGGCGAGAAAAGGCCGCTTTACTCAAACCTTGACCGAGAAACTGCTCGTCTATGGAACTGGCCGCGAGATGACGTACAGGGACCATGAAGAGATCGCAGGAATCGCTATGGAACTCGCGGAAAGCGGGTATGGGTTGAGAGATCTGGTTGTCGCTGTTGCGAGTAGTGAAGTCTTTGCGAAGCGGTAGGGCTCTCTGAGGTAGTTTGGCTCTAAAGTAATTGGAGTAATTACAGAGTCCACTAGAGTCTCTCGTGCAGCTGAGCGGTTGTACGGGCGCTGTCTAAAAACAAAAAAGCCACTACCTGCATTTGAGCGGATAGTGGCTTGGAAAGTCTAAGACTACTGGTTCTATAGCTTCTTGAGCTGGGCGAGGACGTTGGAGGTGTCTTCGGTGGCTTTGACAGCATCGTCTTTGTAGACGACGTTGCCTTGCTTATCGATTACGAATGTCCAGCGCATCGTCGTGATACCGCGAGTCAAAGTGTGAGCTGCTCCGGCGATCTCTCGCTCGATAGATCCGCCGTCTCGGGTAGCGACTCCGAAGAGCTCGGCGATGGTTCCGTTGATATCGGAGAGAAGCGTGAAGTTGAGGCCGTGGGCTTCCTTGAAGAGCTTCAGGTTGTTAACCGAATCGCCGCTAACGCCTATGACCACTGCATCCAGGTCATTTAACGTGGAAGATTCGTCGCGGTAAGCGCAGGCTTGTTTCGTGCAACCGCCTGTCATTGCGGCTGGGTAGAAGTAAACGACCACGTTTTTCTTGCCGATATGCTCGTCGAGGCTCCAGAGGTTGCCTGTATCATCGTTAGCGGCGAATGATCCGATGGCATTGCCTACATCGAGGCTAGCACTGGCTAGCGAGCTTATCATGGCTATGATTGCGAGTGCGATTGAGGTGCGTTTGAATTTCATATGATTGGTTTTGGTTGTTCAGTGGTTATGACGCTCATGATGGAGTTCCAGTTGCAATTATCAACCGAAATGGATTTCCGTCATAAATTGTGGTGGTGCAGTCAATATTGGAAAATTTTGGAGCCAGAATGATTAGGCTGCCTATGGATTACGAAGTTGCGGTCCCCCAAAAGCGGAGGGTGACAGTCCTCGGCTTTGAAAGTGTATCTGTGGTTACGCTAGGCGTTTACAGGTTCTTGCTCGTCGAGTAGCTGAAGGCCTTTGGCTTTCAGGTCGGGTATGGATATCTCGCCTTTGTCGACTTTCGCCAAGAGAGCTTTTTGGGCCTGGTAGTCCGTGTTCTCTTGACCGGCGTGCGACTGGAGCATTCTCCAGGCCTTGCGACGCTCGACGTTGAATAGGACCATTTGCCTGGAGAGCTTCATTGGAACGTGTTTTCCGTTGCCCGCGTCGAAGATAATGTAGGAACCGAAGTCGGGTACGTAGGCACGGCTATTGGGGTCTACGTAGCGACGATAGACGACGTCCTGCTGGTTGACGCGCAAGAGCACGCTTTCCAGTGGTTCCATGTGTTCGATTTCCTCGGTGGTTGCCTTCTTGATGTGTTGACGGAAGCGGGCTTCAGTCGCGCACCAGTGGGCGATGGTGAATTGGTAGGGCTCCTTAGTTTCGCTGAGCTTGGCCTGCCACCAGTCGCGATTCGGGTTTTTGTTTCCTTTGAGGCTGAGCGCTTCCATGTAGGACTCGCCAAGCTGAGGATTGTAGACGAATTCCGGCAAGCAGCGGCTTTCGCGAACGCGGACCGCTTGGGCAGTTGCCATATTGTCGGCAACGCCATGCTCGGGTTGGCAAGTCGTGTAACTTTGGAAGTAGGCGGTTCCGCGGTATTCGAGCGCTTCGAGGAGGCTAGTGTAGAGCTTGTTCGAATCGGCCATCGAGACTTGCGCGATGTAGGGCGAGCCGTGTCCATTGAGGAAACATTCGGCGACGTTTTTCATCTCGCAAAGTTTGCCTTGGCTGGCTGCGCCTGCCTGGTTCATGTCGAAGCCACCTGTCATCGGACTGTGGTCGGAGTTTTGTCCGCCCGTATTCGAATAAACCTGCGTATCGAGCATGAGCAGCTTTACGTTAGGTCGATTTTGTAAAATAACTTTGGATACGTTTTGGAACCCAATATCTCCCATCGCGCCGTCACCGCCGATACACCAGACCTTGGGCAATTCCTTGATCTCGAGGTCGGTCATGAGGGCGTCGGTGAAGTGAGTGTAGCCGAAGTAGATCGCTTCGTCTAGGACATCGCCATTGGTCAAATGATCGATAACGCGTTCCGGTACGATAGATCGACGGGCGTTGTCTGCCATGAAACTCTCACCCATCATCCAGGAAATGGTCGCTCCATCTTGGAAGAGAGAGTTGAGCCATGGATACGGGTGAGGATTGTTTGGAGGTGTGGAGCCATACACCGTATTGCAACCAGTGTGAGCACCCATGGCCATAACGGACATTCCGTTGGCGAGGCGTCCGTCGAGAGACTGGAGGTTTTTGTGATTGAAGGCTTCGCGTTCGAGAACCAGGCAGATGGCCTCGATTGCTTCCGAGTCTGAGATCTCGCCATGCTCGTCGTGACGGATTTGCGTGTCTTCAGTGGAGTCTCCACCAAGTCCCATGACTACGTGGGAAACGATACGTTTCCACGTTCCGTAGGATTTGGGATCTTCTTCGGCGAGTTTTTCGAGAAGGTTAACTCCGTCCTGTTTGAGCAGAGCGAGTTTCTGGGTAAGGCGATCCGCTTTCTTGTGGTAGACTGGACGCATGTACGCTTCGGTGACCGAGGCGATCGAGTGAAGGACTGGTTTTTCGCCACAACCTGCGCAAGCTCCGTCGCCGGAAGTGAGGGCGTCATAGTTCCGGTTGACCATCATGTGATTTCTCCAGGCCGCGGGGCGGGAATCTTCAGGCGTCTCGTTGTTGTATTTACCGAGGAAGCGTTGATCGGTGTCGGGCAAGAGTTTCATGAACTCGGTAGCCGAAATGATTTCCGCGTTATATTCCTCAGTATCTTCGACCATCACCAACGCATTGTGATCGCCGCATTCTTCCACGCAAAGTCCGCAACCTTTGCAGAGGTCGGAAACGAAGATGGAGAAAATGCCGCCTGCTCCTTTTTCCTTTCGCTCGAGCGAGAAGAAAATTGCGGGAACCTTAAGGTAGGATAGCGGAAGGATTTCGAGAATGCCGTCGAGCTGATCGGCGGATTCCTGGGAGACGTTTTCGTCTTGTCTTACGATTCCCATTACCAATTCGCGGAGGCTTTCACCTTCTTTCTTCTTGGCATTGGTAGCCATCGTTTCGCGAATGGCTGCATCGACATCCGGGAGGGCATTGCGGAGAGCTTCGCGCTCGGATTCGTCAGTGACGTAATTGTCGACTGCTGTTTGCAGGATGGTTTGCAAATCGTGAGCCATATTCGGAAGGGCCGTATCTGGGCAGGAAGTGATACATTCCATACATTGGGTACAATTTTCGGGGAAGTATTTCGGGGTTTCGCGTCGGGCTCCGTATTTGGATGCAGTGGCCCCGGTGGCGGAAGCCATTACGCCAACTGCGGCAAGCGCAGAAGCCGGTTGATTATATCCCAGACCCGAACGGTATTCTTTGTCGAAGGTTTCCGTTTTGTACATGGGTAAGCCTTCTTCTTGTTCTTCGGGAGTGTCGCAGCCGCATTTTCCGCCGCAATCCGTGTTTTTCGGCAGGAGCATATCGCCGCGCATGGCGGAAAGATCAGGAGCGTCAATGTCGCCGTAGGGCACTTCCTGGATCAGGTTGCCGCCTTGGCTCATGACTTGCATATTGGATTCGACTACTTGTTCGCCGAATTTGCCGAATTTCTTATTGTACTGATCGTGTACCACGTTCTTGAAATGGTCTTCGTCGATTTTGAATGTATCCAAAAATGGAGATACTTTGAAGAAGGCTCCGAGGAATGAATTGCCCTGCATTCGGAGCTGAAGGTCTGGGCGATTGGTTGCTTCCTTGGCGATATTGAATCCTGGCAAAATGAAAATGCGGATTTTCTTATCGATCAATTCCTGCCGGTAGCGTTTGGGAATGCGCTGCCACGCTTTTTCCGGAGATTCTGCGGATTCCCATACGAAGGCCCCGCCTTCGACTAGACCGTCGATCGGGTTAATGTGGGTGAATGCTTTGGGATCGCAACAGAGAACGACATTGACGTGGCGTAGGTCGCAATTGACGCGGACGCGCTGGGGAGCGGCGGTCATAAAGTATTCGGTAGGCGAGCCCTTCTTTTCTGATCCGTATTTCGGGTTGGCGGAAACGTGGACGACTTCCTTCGGGTTGCCTTGATCGTCGACGACGTTGTCGCGTTCGGCGACGAAAGTGCCGAGTTCGCCTATGATTTCGGCCAAGTTCTTACCGGTCGTGATCATGCCCCAGCCGCCGATGGAGTGAAGGCGTACTGCGATCGCGTCTTTGGGCAAAAGCGATGGCGTGTCTTCCGAGCGAACGTTGTAAGGGTGATTGATTCCGAGGGTGAAGTAAGATTCGCCGTCGCTTTTGTGCTTGCCGTCTTGGCGTTTGATTTTGCCTTGGGTGTATTCGTAGGCGCCGAGTATATCCTCTGGGCGGAAGTCGCGCGATCCGAGACCGTAGATTCCGGAGTAGATGCGTGGCATCTCATCTGGAGAGATTGATTTAATGTGGGCGTATGCGTTTTCGGCGTGATTGGCGAGCGCCTTGGTTAGAGCGGTGCGCACGTCGCGAGCGAGCGGGTTGTCGCCAGCCATTGGCTCGTCGGTGCGTTCTATAATAATGATGTTCTTTTTGCCAGCGAGGGCTTCGACGACCGCGGCTTCAGGAAATGGGCGAATGACGTTGATGTGAACGCTGCCGATATCCTCGCCTCTGGTTTCTTTGATGTGATCGATGGCGGCTTCTATGTTCTCGGCAGCCGAGCCGAGGGAGACGAATACTGTATCTGCGTCGTCGGTATTGTATTCCGAGACGAAACTGTAGTGGCGTCCGGTGAGCTGGCCCCATTCGGAGTAGGCTTCGGCGAGGAAATCCAGGATAGGCTCTACGAAATTGTCGCGACGGGCCGCTACGCCGTTCATGTAATGCTCTTGGTTCTGGACCGGACCGATCAAAGCGGGGTTGGTCAAGTCGATCGTCTTAGGGATCCGACGACGGGTTGGGCCGAATAGTTCGCGCTGCGATTCTGTGGGGCACTCGACGATGTCTTCGGGGGCTCCAAGGAATTCGCGGAGCAGGGGAGACTCGTGTTTGAGGAAAGTCCGTTCGAGGTGAGAAGTGAGAAAACCGTCCTGGATATTCATCCCAGGTGTGAGCGATTTTTCCGTAACCTTGCGGAGAATGACAGCTTGGTCGGCTGCTTGCTGGGCGTCTTTCGCGAAGAGCATGATCCAGCCTACGTCGAGGGCGGCGTAAATGTCGTCGTGTCCGCAGTGCACGTTGAGCGCGTGTTTGGTGAGTGCACGGGCAGCGACTTCGAGCACCATTGTGCTCAGTTTTCCTGGAGCGTGATAGTATTGCTCGACTCCGTAGACGATACCTTGTCCAGATGTGAAGTTAACCGTGCGCTTGCCGGTGACAGATTGAGCGATGGCACCTCCTTGGGCTGCATGCTCGCCTTCGCACTCGATGGCGGTCGTGGAGCGTCCGAAGACGTTGAGTTGGCCTTTGGCTCGAGCGAATTCGTACATTTCGCCCATCTCGGTAGATGGTGTGATCGGGTAGTAGACGCCGGCTTCGGTGATTCTCGCTTCGGTGTAGAGCGCTACGAGTTGGTTCCCGTTGGTAGTGATTCTAATGCCAGGATATTTTGGTTTGGACGCTATCATATTGGTAATTCTTTGTGACGAATTTTGAGTCGCATTTGCCGATTACCTCGGATTGATATGAGACTGGGGGGCGACTGGGTTTAGCTGTCCCGAGTTCAAGCTTGGGATTAAGGGCCAAGGCTGTGAAAACGATCCGCAAGGTACAAATGTTTTCTTTTAAAACCGGTCCTAGTATTAGCTTTTCTTATGGAAATTTTGGAGATTCCCGGTCTTTCGGTGCATATTGAAGATCGATAAGGGCATTTCGATCGGGTTGTTTTGCTCCCATCTTGTGGATGTTGACGAGGTGCTGCGTAAGTGGAGCCTCTCGCTTTGAAGTTTGAGAATGTGTCACTCTAGCAAGCTTCTCTTTGCGAAAAGCTTGCAAAGCACTGAAATTTCTCGATGACGGGGATAGTGGCCCGAGACTTCGATTTTGGCAGTATTTTGGATGGCAACCGCGATGACCTGGAACGATCTCATCAGGAATTCGTTGCATTGCCGGTGGATCAGGATTGGACGGGTGGGGTTCCGGCTCCTCGGATCGTCGCTCCTCGAACGATTGCGAATGCGATCGAAGCGAGCGCTCCGGGTACTTTCTCAAAGAATCAGATCCGGACGCTTCGCCTGGAACCTACCGACAGGTCTGGTTGGTGGTTCGACCGGACAGATTTACCTGAATCGCAGCCGATCAAGTGTTCGGTTCGCAATGTTTGGACGACTGGAAAGGTCGTTAGCAACATCGTATTGAGGTCAGGTTCGCGTCATAATTATGCACGGCTGGTGGAGCATATCATCGCCCTGAAAGCTGGGATGGATGTGGACAACCTGATGATTCGGATGAATTCCGGAGATCCTCCGCTATTCGATGCAGGGAGCGATGGATTAGTGAAGGCTTTGAAAAGTGCGGGTCGAAAGGAATGCCCCGGGCGAGTTAAGACATTTACGGTGAAGGAGACGGTCACGATCATGACTCCTCATCATGGCTTTACCACGATCGAGCCGAACGAGCCGGGCGATGTTTCCTTAAAAATCGATTGCGCCCGCGAATTTCCTAATGCGATTGGGAAGCAACGGATTCGATTCGTCTTGAATGAGCAGTCGTTTGACTATGGAGCTTCGGCTCGGACGAATGCGACTTTCCGTCAAAAACTATTTATTGAAACGATTGGTAAGGTATTCGCCGATGTACGAAATATCGGATACAATCGGAAAAATATCCTCATCGCAGCGAAGTCTCGTTACGTGAATACGCCAACCCATATTCACGAAGGCAAGTCGTTGGAAGCGTCTTGGCATCGGGCGATCTTGGATTTGATCGCGGCATTAGCTCTGATCGAAGAAGGGCGCTTTGCGGGTACGATAACCGATTACAAAGGAAGCCATTTCGCCGATGTAGAATTAGTGAAATTACTCTACGCAAACGACCTCTTGGTCGAGGTGTGAGGCAGGTTTAAAAAGGGCACTGAATTAGCTTAAAAGCACTTCGACGTGTCGTGGTCGCGAGATGGTCCCGCTTAGCGCCAAGCCTAAATAGAAGAGTCGATTGCGAAATCCACGCGAGTCCTTCGCTTAGCTACGTTGCAGAACGGCCTCTTTTTGAGGTAATTAGGCAGTGCCGATACGGCACTGCCCTACTATTGAATGTTTTAGCGTCCCCGAGAGAGCAGATTGTTTAGCTTGCTGCGAAAGGTGGGTGGCTTGCTCCCTTGGCTGGAACCTTCGGAGGCGTTGCCTTCGCTGCGCTGACGGTTGCCTTGGCCGCCTGGGCGTCGACGTTTGTTTTGCGATGGCCCTCCGCTTGGGCTGTTGCCGCCTTCGGAGTTGCGACCTCGGCCGCCTCCGCCTCTTTGACCGCCGCCACCACCACGGGGATTGCGATTTCCACCGCCTCCGCGAGGATTGCGTCCACGTCCTCCACCACCGCCGTAGTTACGGCTGCCGCTACCGCCGCGATTTTGGGTTTTGGTGCGTTTTTTTCCGGAGGGTTTACGCTCCATTTCCGCTTCGCGGCGTTTACCGTTCTGGTCGATCAAGAAAATGGGAATCTCGCGTTTAAGCAGTTTTTCGATGTCCCAGAGATAGTCTTCTTCATTTTCGCAAACCAAGGAGATTGCCTTGCCGGCTTTACCAGCCCGGCCAGTACGCCCGATACGGTGAACGTAGTCTTCCGCTACGTTGGGAAGTTCGTAGTTTACGACGTAGGGAAGGTCTGCGATGTCGAGTCCGCGAGCGGCTATGTCGGTAGCGACCAGGACTTCAATTCGGTTTGCTTTGAAGGATGCCAGTGCACGTTCGCGAGCGGATTGGCTTTTGTTGCCGTGGATCGCCATTGCCGAGATGTCGTCCTTTTCAAGCTGCGTAGCGAGTCGGTTGGCCCCGTGTTTGGTGCGCGTGAAGACAAGCACTTGGTACCATTTGCCGCCTTTGATCATCGACGAGAGCATGGCTCGCTTCGATTTTTGGCCGACTATGTAGGCTTCTTGGTCGACGCGTTCGGCTGTCGAATTGCGAGCGGAGACTTCGACTTCTATTGGATCATGCAATACCGCATCGGAGAATTTTTTGACCTCCTTCGAGTAGGTCGCGGAGAAGAAGAGGTTCTGGCGCTCGCTTGGGACTTCTTTAAGAATCTTTTTGATGTCATGGATGAAGCCCATGTCCAACATGCGATCGGCCTCGTCGAGAACGAGAATTTCGACATTGGAAAGATTGGCTTCACGGCGTTGCATGAGGTCGAGCAATCTCCCGGGAGTTGCGACGACGATGTCCACTCCACGCCTAAAAGCGGTGATTTGCGGGCCGAATCCGACGCCGCCGAAAATGACGACTGATCGAAGATTTAGCTTTTGACCGTAGTCTCGAATACTTTGGTGAACTTGCGAAGCGAGCTCGCGAGTTGGCGTTAGAACCAGGGCGCGAGGGCGCTTGTTGTTGAAGCTTGATTCTGCGAGCAGTTGAAGCATGGGAAGAGAGAAAGCGGCTGTTTTGCCGGTTCCTGTTTGAGCTCCGCCGATGACGTCACGTCTTTCGAGAATGGCTGGAATAGCGCGTTCCTGGATAGGAGAGGGCGTGTCGTAACCTTTGGCGACGACCGCTTCAATTAGTTCGGAGCGAAGTCCGAGTTTTGCAAATGGCATATAATTCGATGATTGCGAGCCGCTCGGGTTGACTAGCAACAAGTCCGATCAGGCGACCTTAGAGGTCGTTTTCGACCTATTAACTTAACGCTAACCCGTTGGAAGAGAATAAGTTCTCTTTTTATTCGTAGCGGACGTCGATCAGAGGACGCCAAAAGTAAGGGCGGAGAGATAGCGCAAAGAATCGGTTTCGCCTAGGAAAAAGAGACGATAGTTCTTTTTTGCCGTTAGATTGTCTCTGTTTTCGGTTTAGAACGTGGAAAATTATCACAGATGGATTTGGTAATTCTGGTCTCGTGCGAAGCTGCTGAGGCGAGAAGGTTTTGAGTATTAGGGGAGAGCTCGACCAAGGACGAATTATGATAGAGGTTATTTCTTAGCGTCTTTGCGTGAGTTTTTTATTCCGTTGGCTTGTCGTTTTCGGGATTCTCCCTTGCGGAGATTTAGGAGCCTTGAGTGAATGGGAGGATGCTACGATTTTTTGTTTTGTCGGCGGCCCTTGCGGGAGTTGCTTTTGCGAGCGAGTTCAATCCGGGATTGGGCGATCGGATGGTTTGGGCGGGCGATTCGATAACCCATCAATGCAAGTACACACAGTATGTAGAGAATTTCTTGTATACTCGATTTCCGGATAAACGGCTGAGGTTTTTCAATGCGGGCATCAAAGGCGACAGTGCTAAGGATCTGTTGGATCGTTTCGATGAGGACGTCGCCTTTTTCGAGCCGGATTGGGCGACGGTTCTTTTGGGGATGAACGATGGGCGATATCGCGGTTATGACAAAGCTAACTTCGAATTGTACCAAAAGGGTATGAATCGAGCGTTGGATCGCTTTGAGAGGTTGGAGACGAAAGCGGTTGTTCTGTCGCCCTCGATGTTCGATCACCGTCAATACAATCTCCGTAATCAAGCAGTGGATTTTCGGTTTAAGCGGACTAATCCGCATTCCGAATATAATGCGAAGTTGGCTTTCTACGGGGGCTGGCTGAGGAGCGTTGCTGAGAAGCGCGGTTTAGCCTATGTCGATTTCTGGGGAGCGATGAACGACGTCACTTCGCGCTTCCGCCGGGAGAATGAGACATTTACGCTGATGCCGGATTCGATTCACCCGAACCCTAGCGGAATGGCTGTTATGGCGGAACGAATGGCGGCGTTTTTTGCGGGTGACCGCGAGCTTGCGAGCCGAGTTTCGATCATGGCTCGCGAGAATGGAGCGGAGCCCATTGAAGGTGATGTTGTTATCGAGGCGTTCGATGGGAAGGATCTGATTGCTAACGTTCGCCCCAAAGCGCTTCCGTGGGTTCTTCCTGCGACAGGCAAGATGGGGCCTGCTCCGTGGAATCACGTGGATGAACCGAGTTTAGGATTTGCAGTCGCCTTAGAAGGGTCGGGCCTAAATGACGATATACTGGAGATTCGCGGGCTGTCTTCAGGCCGTTATGACGTATTTATGAATGGCGAATGGATCCTGCAGGCGGATCACTTCGAACTTGCGGAAGGGTTGCGTTTGCAGAACATGACGAAGACGCCCTCGTATCGGCAGTCATTGGAATTGGCGTTGCTGAACGCGGAGCGGAACGATGTGGCTATGCGGCCTTATAGAGATTTGCAGGGAGGTATGAAAAGCGCTCGGAAAAAGAACGCGAGTACGCCTGAAATCCTGGCTGCGTTCCGGGCGGGGATTGCGCCGGAGCTGGGAAGGTTGTTCCATTTGGCGCAGGCGTACGAAGCACAAATTCACGAATTGGCTGTTCCGAGGGCTTACCGTCTCGAAGTACGGCGTGCTCGGTAGTCGGATAAACGCGGCCAAAGAGTCGCGTTTTAGGGAGAATAGACTGCAGCCTTGCTTTGACAGATAGGAATTCGGGCGCGTATGGTCTTCTTTCGTCTTCTTATAGTGCCTTCTTAATACGCAAATTTTTATGATGAACGTCTTTTTTCGCTCGCTGCTAGCGATCGCCGTCTGTGTTTCCACTCTATCCCTCTTTGGAGCTAGACCCGAGGTGCTCCAAGTTCTTTCCGGATTGGACCGGCCGGTTGCGGCGACTTTTGGTCCTAATGCCGAAACGATCTTCGTCGCTAATCGGTCTCGGGGCAGCATCGGAGCGCTTCGTGGCATGGGGAGCATTACCAAGTTCGACCGTGGCAGCGATGGGGCTTACAAGTTGGCGAGCAAGCGATTTGCGATTGGGTTTACCGCTCCATCGGCAATGGCGTTGCTTCCGGTTTCGTTGGCAGAGGATTTGCCGAAGGGTTTGCTGATACTGGTTTCCGGTACGCCTTTAATCGAAAACGAGGATGGTCGACTAACGAAGGATGCTTCGAAGGACTTTATTGGTCTTACGGTCATAGACCCAATGACGGGTAAGATATTACGAAAGGTGGATTTGGGCCCTGCGGCTGCGATGAAATTAGCAGGCGAGTATTCGCTGATTTCGCCCAATAGTTTGGATTTTGACGACAAGGGGAATCTTTACATTGCGGATACTGGTATTGGGGGAAACATGTTCATGTTCAAGAATCGGGTCAAAGCTCAGCCTACGATTTATCGAATTGACCGCGTTAGTTTGGGGAAAATGTTCAATGGCGAAGCTCCGGCGAGCACTCAGGTCATGAAGGTGTCGAGCATTCCAGGGGATATGCGTTATCATTCGGCGGATGATTCCATTTACTTTCTGGCGAATCATATTCAAGGGGCGACCAAAGGAGCAGTATTTAAGGTGGCCAGTAGCGATTTCCAAAATCAATCGGCTATTCAAACGATCGTGCGCGAATTGACTGCCTTGAGCAGTTTGGCGATATTGCCCAATGGAAAAACGCTTTTGGCGGCGAACTCCGGGGAATTACAGGTTCCTCGGGGAAAGAAGAATTCCCGTGAAATTCGTTTTAAGCCGGAAATGCGATTTTCGACGCCTGGGAGATTCGATATGATTACGCAAGCGGATGGTAATTCGCTCTTGGCCGTTCCCGAGGAAACCGGGGATGCGGGAGCTGGCAAGGGTCAGCGGTTGAAAATCGTTCTGTTTCCAGCCAAGTATTGAGTCATGTCTAGAGCACCTGAAAAGGCGCCTGCTTCCGCGATCGCCGTGTATTCCGGCGGTATGGACTCGACGGTTATGTTGAGCTCGATGCTTGAGGATGGTATCGATGTGAAAGGTGCGTTGAGCATCGATTACGGACAGAAGCATCGGAAGGAAATCGACGCTGCGGTCGAGATTTGCGCTGAGCTCGGGATCGAGCATAGCATTGCCGATTTACGTGGAATCTCCGCCTTGTTTGGTCACAGCGGTTTAACGGATTCGGAGACTGAGGTGCCTGAGGGACATTACGAAGAGGATTCGATGAAGCAGACCGTGGTGCCTAATCGAAACATGATTCTCATTTCGGTCGCTACTGCTTGGGCGATTACGAAGGAAGCGGAAGCGATCGCCTATGCGGCCCACAGTGGCGATCACGCGATCTATCCGGATTGCCGCGTGGAGTTTGCCGATGCCTTGGACGAAGCGATTCGACTTTGCGATTGGAGTTCGGTTTGGCTGTATCGCCCTTTCGTCAACATGAGTAAGCAACTGATTGTTACAGAAGGAGCCCGTATGGGGTCGCCGCTAGGTAAAACGTGGTCTTGCTACAAAGGGGGAGCGCTGCATTGCGGTAAATGCGGTACTTGCATTGAACGCAGGGAAGCTTTTCACTTGGCGGAAGTCGATGATCCCACCGTTTATGCGGCCGATGCCGCAAGTGTGGATTTGCTGGTTGAGCTCGAGTGGAGATTGTCGGATTGAGATTTATTTCAGATGTTTACGTGCCAGAAAACTTATTCGGATATTCCTTTTGCCCATCGCCAGCATAGGCACGACGGACATTGTGCTCAGATACACGGGCACAATTGGAGTTTCACGTTTGTCTTTGGATGCGCATCTTTGGATGCGTGTGGATTTGTAGTCGATTTCGGGAACCTCAAACCGCTGCGCGAGTGGATTGACCAAAACCTGGATCATGCCTGCGTTTTTAATCGGGACGATCCATTGCTGGATGAAATCCTTAAAATCAACGATACGGCTGGTTGCCGAATCTATAAGCCTTACATTGTCGATCAATGTTCGAGCGAAGGATTGGCCAAGCATATGTTCGATGTCGTGGATCCTATGATACAGGAAATAACGAGTGAGCGCGCCTTTTTGATTTCGGTTGTCGTGACCGAAGACACGCGCAACAGTGCGACTTACAAGCCGGTCGAACGCTGATGTTCTATCCGATTCACGAGACCTTCCATTCGTGGCAAGGCGAAGGCGTTCATCTTGGACGTTCGGCCTTTTTTATTCGCTTGTTTGGTTGCCCGGTAAAGTGTCCTTGGTGTGACTCTGCAGGTACGTGGCATCATGACTACATTCCCAAGCGAATTGAAAAACGTAGCGCTAGCGAACTTACTGAAGCGGCAGCTTATGCCGGAGCTGAGTTCGTGGTCGTGACTGGTGGGGAACCGGCGATTCATGATTTGCGGCCGTTGACTAATGCATTGAGAGAAAGGGGGATTCCGGTTCATCTGGAAACTTCGGGAGCTTTTGAAATTAAGGGCGCGTTCGATTGGATCACGCTGAGTCCGAAGTGGCAGCAATTACCGTTAGCTGAGAATCTCGGTTTGGCTGATGAACTGAAGCTGATCGTGGAGGATGAGCAATCGATTGAAAAATGGATACAAGAGCTTGGCGATAGAATCGATAAAGCTCCAGTTTGGTTGCATCCAGAGTGGTCTCAGCATGAGGATTCGGGAGTTTTGCAGTCTATTACGTCGATTGTGAAAAATCGGGGAGCTCCCTTTCGGGCGGGGTTACAGGCCCATAAGTTTTTCAAGGCGGATTTGCTTGATCCGAATTCCTCGAAGCCATCCCCTTTGGGAGGCAATTTGGACTTGGGTTATTGATGATGTATGTGAGTTTCGTTCTTCGGTTCGATCGTTTTAACTTCATGAAGTTCAATAGAGTCAGCGTTAGCAATTATCGGAACATCCAGTTGGCTCGTCTGGATGTGGATGCTCCACGCGTGTTTCTCCATGGAAAGAATGGTCAAGGGAAAACGAATATGCTGGAGGCGTTGGGGCTGGCTACTGCGTTACGGCCTTTTCGAACCCATGAAAATCGAAAGGTTATCGGCCCGAATGGGGAGCTGTCTGAGATCGTTTATGAAATCGATCATGAGAATCTAGGGGAGACGAAGCTTCGGGCGCGTATCAAGAAAACGGGTAAAGAAGTTTGGATCGACGATGAGGCGATTCGGCGCTTGTCCGATTTCGTGGGTCGATTCCCGACAGTAATGCTTTCATCGAACGACATGCAACTGGCTCGTGGATCGCCGGGAAACCGTCGCCGTTATTTGGATGCGTTTATTTGCGGTGTGGACCGGTCCTATTTTACGGCTTTGCAGGCTTTTCAAAAACTGCTTCAAGAGCGGAATGCGCTTTTGAAGAAAAACGCCGAGCCGCAGTTGCTCGCGGCATTCGAGACTCAAATGGATGCTCCTGCTCTGGCTATCTGTAAAATGCGAGAGTCGATATTGGGAGAATTGGTATCGATTGCGAAATCCTATCACACGGAATTGTCGATTTCGAAAGAGTCATTGAGAATCGAGTACAATCAAAATGCGAATGTACGCGAAGCGGGCGACTATTTGGTGGTCTTGGAAAAGAATCGAAAGCGAGACAGTTATCTACAATCGACTGGGAAGGGACCGCATCGCGATGACTACGCTATTTTTCTAAATGATTTGGCGGCGGAGGATTATGCTTCGGAAGGGCAGCAACGGTCGGTTTCATTATCCCTGGCGTTGGCTATGATCGAATACTGGCGGCGTAAATTCGGCTTCTTGCCGGTAGCGTTGGCCGACGATGCTCTGGGAGAATTGGATACGGATCGAAAAGAGCGTTTCTGGTCGGTGTTGGACGAAGATCTCCAGATAATCGCTACGGGTACCCAACTGCCCCAGTCGATCGATGGTGGCAGTTGGAAAACTATCGAGGTGGATTCGGGGGCATTTGTCGAGCTATAGAGGCTGTCTCGCTGAGCACTTACGCGTCACCTTGACTGAATATCGTGCGAATACCACGCCGCGTTGCTACGTAGTTATGCGAGGAACTCGCGTGGATTTTGCAAATTGGCCGGATTGATTGGATCTAAAGTGACTCCAATTAATCTCAATTGCGTTCGAGGCAGACTAAGGTTCCGTGTTCGTTCCGAATGTAGATGCACTCGTTGGCGTAAACGGGATTGGTCCAGCGAAGGGAATCGAGCATTGTTTTGCGGGATATCTCCTGGTCGCGATCTGGTGTTGCTCTCTAGCTGGCCGTGTGCGTTTAGTGCATTGAGCAATGGAAAGAGATGTTTGGCAACACGGTAAGTCATAGTGAGTAAAAAGGCTTTTCTGTTGATTGCGTTTTGGCAAATACCTTCGTGCTTCGTTGCTGCAATCGGTAGGGTTCGACCTCCGGGTGGGCACACTGAACGATGTAATCGTTCAGCTCCTCTTACAAGAATGGCCGCTTGGAGATCGGTCGCTATCTCTAACACATTGGGGCTTGCTCTGGATGTTTATTCAGAACGATTTCGTTTGCTCAAATAGAGTTGTATCGCGTTTTGTAGTGAAGGGAATGCCCATTCTTTCGGGTCAATTTTGTCGGGGTCTACGAAATGGATGCTTTGGAGTTCTTCTTGGCACGAGTCCATACCGTCGAAGCTTTCGACTTTGGCTGTGAAATAGGTGTCTACGACGGAATAGATGACGGATTTGAACGGGTATTTGTTCGGCCAGCCTCCGAGAAAAGACCATGAAACAAGATTGAGGTTCACTTCTTCTTTAACTTCTCGGATGAGAGTGTTTTCGAGAGTTTCATTTGGATCGGCGAATCCGCCGGGTAGGCCGAAGGCTCCTTTGCTTGGTTCCTTATTACGCTTTATTACTAGTAACTTTCCGGATGCGTCTTCGATCAACGCGGCGGCCGAAGTCGCAGGACTGAAGAAGAGCTCGAATCCACAGGTCGAGCAGAGCACGGATACGTCGTCTTGGGGTTCAATCGAGCAATCACCGCAGGATGGACAAAACTTGATATGGTTCGGTGCGGATTTCATTCGTCCGTAAGTTCCTAGGAAGGGAACGAATCATCAAGGGGATTCGCGAGAATCTTCGGATTTGCGATTGGTTTCTCGCGCCTATGCTTGGTAGCCTCGCAGGGGCTCGAACCCCGACTAAAGGAATCAGAATCCTTTGTGCTACCATTACACCACGAGGCCGTCGAAGGCGGAAAAGTAGAATCAGAAATTGGAAAATCAACTATAAAAATACCGTATTACTAAGCAGGTGGGTTTTAACGTGCGTGTTTAAGGTAAGGCCAATTGCTAAGTCCGTGGCGAGTCCTTCGCGTCGCTACATTGTGGAGCGGCTTGGTTTTAGAGGGCTTTAAGTTGAGTCGAGGCGTTGGCTTTGACGTTTCGTTTGATTCGGAAGAAGGTCTGGATGAGTTCGAGGCACTCTTCTTGCATGACGCCAATCTCGATGTTGGTAGTGTGATTCATCCCTGAATACTCGTTGACGTTGAAGGCACCGCCGAGGCCTCCCATTTTGGGGTCGGGTATGGCGAATACAACGCGCCCGATACGCGACATGATAGATGCGCCGGAGCACATGGGGCAGGGTTCCTTGGTCACGTAAAGCGTTGCATCGTTCAAACGCCAGTCATCGATGGAATTTGCGGCCTGGGTTATTGCTATCATTTCCGCGTGGGCGGTGGGATCGTTTGAAGATTCGACTTGGTTATGACCTGTACCGATGACCTGGCCTTCGTGGGCGATGACGGCTCCGATGGGAACTTCGTTGGCGTTCCAGGCATTCAAGGCCTCATTGTAAGCGAGCGACATAAAAAAGAGGTCGTCGCGTATGAGTTGCGACGGAAAATGTTTTTGAAAGGGGCATTCGGGAGCCGTCTTTTTCGAGTGATTCATGATTGGTATCTAGAATACGGTGAAATTGAAAATCCTTGACTAATAGTGGAGATATGAAAACACACGTTCCTCTTTCATTTCAAGAGTGAGATCACTCTGGACGATTTAAACGAATTATATGGCTGACGATGGCATCCAAGTAGAAGGCAAAATAGTCGCAGTTCTCCCCGGGACAATGTTTCGAGTAGAACTGGAAAACGGCCATAGTGTATTAGCTCATATTTCAGGCAAGCTCCGGAAGCATTTTATTAAAATCACAACGGGTGATATGGTGAAGATGGAAATGAGTCCTTACGATTTGCATAAGGCACGGATTACGTATCGTTTGAGAAATAATTCTCGTCCGAGAAATGCCCCCATTCGCTCATTTGGTCCTCGTCGTAGACGATAGGGCGTCATTACTGAGTTTTAGGGAAGCTGGGTTCCAGGCAGTGTGGTTTTGGGATTCGAGCGATTAGAATCCGACGTGTTAGAGTAGCTATGAAGACATACAGGATCGAGAATGAATCTTGCTGCTTGTGGATTGATCTCTAAGGATCGCATTTCGTGAGTGATCGATTATTGGAAGGCTTGGACGCGTTTCTGGCGTTTGCCGCTTTGGAAAAAGGACTGTCCGAAAATACGGTTCAAGCTTATCAAAGCGATATCGAGCAGTTCGCGTGCTTCGCCTCGAAGCGATATGGCCGATCGGATTGGGATAGCATTGATGGGAGCGACGTTTCGGATTGGATCTACTCGTTGAGCGAGGACAATTTTTCGAATGCGAGCCTTTGTCGAAAGCTTAGCGCGTTACGCGTGTTTTCGACGTTTTTGTTGAGGGAGGAGCGCATAAAGCGTTCGTTTATGGAGTTGGTGACAGGTCCGAAGCTTAGGAGGAAAATGCCGAGTTCGTTGACGATTCATGAAGTGGAGGCTTTGCTAAATGCTCCGAAACTGACGAAGCCGCAAGGCTTGCGGGATCGGGCGATCCTCGAGTTGCTCTATTCGTCGGGTTTGCGAGTGAGCGAATTGTGCGGCGCTTTACTGCAGCAGATCGACATAGCGAATGGGGCTATTAAGGTATATGGAAAAGGCTCTAAAGAGCGGGTGGTTCCGATGGGGTTTCAGGCGGTGTTGGCTTTATCTGGATACTTGGAGCAGGGGCGACCGGGTTTGGTGAAGCCGAAGACCGGGAGTGCGTGTTTTATCAGCAATCGCGGTACCCCAATCTCGCGCAAGACGGTTTGGGTTATGGTAAGGCGGTATGCGAAAGAGGTCGGTATTGAGAAGCCTGTTAAGCCGCATGGCCTCAGGCATTCATTCGCAACGCACCTTTTGACGGGCGGAGCGGACTTGAGAGTCATTCAAGAATTATTGGGGCACGCGGATATTTCGACGACTCAGATTTACACTTCAGTCGAAGCTCATCGCGTGAAGACGGCTCATGAGGAATACCATCCAAGAAGCCAAGGCGACGTGTCTTTGTAGCGATTGACGTTTTGAGGGTAAAAAAAAAGAGCCGTGCAGCACGGAGGCTACAGGCTCTTTCGGTTTAATTGTCTAGCGTGTTTCTAGAAGGACGAATTCGTAGAATTCGCCACTCCTGGCTTGGCTAAGTTGTTCTCGCCTAATGCCCAATGTATGTCGTTAATCAACACCTTGTATTCGAAGGCATCCTTCACTCCGGACATTGTGATGCTCCAGGAATCGGCGCTCTGGCAATCCATGGGAACGCCTTTTTTCCAAGACAAGCCCGGAGCGTCACCACGGAGGTAGAGCATATTGCCGAATCCAACATCGACGGTTGCAACGACAACCGTCTTAGGGGCTGCCTTCTTGGCTGGAGCTTCCTTGGCGACACCTTTCTTAACCGCAACCTTTTTGGCTACCGCTTTTTTAGTAGGCGCTTTGGGTGCGACAGTCTTTTTAACTGCAACCTTCTTCGCTACCGTTTTCACTGCTTTTTTGGCGACCTTTTTAGGGGCTGCTTTTGTAGCTACTTTTTTTGCCGCTTTCTTGGCTGGCGCCTTTTTAGCTGCTTTCTTAGTGGCTTTTTCCATGATTATTTTCTGCTTAATGCTAATAGGAGGTCGCGTCAACGTGCGTAGCACAGGAACCCGATATCTCCTGAAAGCTGGTGTGTTACCACCTTTTATCCAAATTACAATAATCAGTTCAGATTTATTCGTTACGTTTCTGTAAACGATCGATATGGATCTCCTGTCGCCATTCTTAGGTTCCCGCGTAAAAAAAACGCCCGCGTCAATTAAGACGCGAGCGTTTAGGAAATTGAAATGTTCGAATAATTTTACCTAACGACAAGGAACGCTACGCGGCGATCTTCAGCCATTTGAGTCGATGATACGCCTTCGACTGCGTTGAGGTCACCCTTGGAAAGGGTTTCCAGGCTCGCAGAGGAGATGCCGAGCGTTTCCATGTATTGCTTGACGCTGGTCGCACGGCGCTCACCTAAGCCAAGGTTGTACTCGGGAGTGCCTTTCCAGTCACAGTGACCTTCAAGGATTAAAAGGTGTCCTGGATTGCTTCGCAGGTAGTCGGCCGCTTGGGCAATCTTCGCTCGTTCGCTCGCTTTGATGCTCGAGGAATCGAAATCGAAGTAGACCATGACTCGGATCACGTTTGGATCTCCACGCTCTCCCGTAAAGTCGCCACGATCCTCGATTGCGTCGCTTTGATCTAGGAAAGTGTTCGAGTCGTTGAGGCTTTCGAAATTGTCGCCACCGCTATTTTCAGCGGAGCCTAAACGCACTGTGTCAATTGGGCTGGGGCGGCGGGGCTTTTTTTTACAACCGGTGAATCCGACTGCAACTGCGATAAAGAGGAAGTAAAGGATGGACTTTTTGGAAATCATGGATGAGTACGCTTAAAATGTGAATGACTATTCGTTATTGTTCTTAATCGGCAAGAATTATTAGTGTTTGTAGGTTATTTCTTATGGATGACAAGACTTTGGATGTAGAATTTCGTGTTGTTTTACTGGATAATGGCTCGGTTAGTCCCGAATCCGTTCTTCAATCGCGGGAACTAGCTTCGGCTTTGGCGATTCGAATCGGTCGCCAAGTTGATTTGGTGTCCGTTTCCCATAGCGATCGAATACCGATTGAGGAGCTTGGCGGGATTCGCGCCGCGACCTGGAAGAGCTATCTCGACGCTCGCAACGAAATCGGGGTTCGGTCTCTTGCGATTTTGCCGCTATTCTTTGGGCCTAGCTATGGTTTGAAAAAGGCTCGGCAAATGGGGAAGCATGAGTGCGGCGTGGATGCTTCGCTACGAGTCGAGTGGGCCGACTGTTTGGTTTCCGAGTCTTGCGGGATTCTGACCGAGGCGCTCGCTGAATCGACTATCCGAGTTTTGGATACGGAAGAATTAGAAAATAACGGGCGAGAATCGGAGATATTGCCGACGGTGCTGTTAGTTGATCATGGCAGTCCTTTCCCGGAGGTGACCGAATGCAGGGATTTTATGGCGAGGGCTTTAGCCGAACGTTTGAAGGTGCACGTGGGAAAAGTAGTCGCTTGTTCGATGGAGCGTCGTGAGGGCGATCGGTATAATTTTAATGATCCGCTTTTGGAGATGGCCCTCGAAGAATTGTCGGCGTTGGGCGATGGGGCGATTGTTTTGAGTCAGCTTTTCCTCTTTCCTGGTAGGCATGCGGGAGCTGGGGGCGATATCGAACGTATTTGCAACGACTCGCGTTGGGTTAAAGAGGGTGGTCGGATCGTTCGCACGGACCTGCTCGGTTCTCACCCGCGGATGATCGACTTATTGGAGGCTCGTTGGAAATCGATTTTGGAGAGAACTAGGAGCTTGTAAGTTAGAATCGATTTTGACTTTTGAATGTCGATGAAATTAACTTTGAGGGTGTTGCTACAAACCCTCGCCTCAAATCGCTATTATAAAGTATTCTGCTGTTTATTACCCTGCGTCTTAGCGATATTAGTATCGTCAGTCGTCTTTGCAGGGGAATGGCCAGGTGCTCGATCGAACTTTCATTCGTTCGATCAATATGATTTCGAAGTCGATGATCTTAACTGCAAAATAGTTGCTCCTAAAAAGATAGCGCCTGGAAGGCCTTGGATTTGGAGGGCTCGGTTTTTCGGGCATGAGCCGCAAACGGAAATCGCTCTGTTGGAAAAGGGATTCCATGTTGCTTTCGTGGATGTCGCCGATCTTTTCGGATCGCCGCAGGCGATTAATCGTTGGAATCGATTTTATGAGTATTTGACCATGTCGCACGGATTTTCAAAGAAAACCGTGTTGGAGGGGTTGTCGCGAGGCGGATTGATTATCTACAATTGGGCGGCGGTGAATCCAGAAAAAGTACACTGCATTTACGCAGATGCTCCGGTGTGTGACTTTAAGAGTTGGCCAATGGAAAAGAGTTCGCAGCTTACCTGGCAGAAGTGTTTGGAAGCATATGGACTGACGGAAACTGAAGCCCTGCGCTTTCGGGGTAATCCGATTGATAATCTAATGCCGTTGGCTGACGCGGGGATCGCTCTGCTGCACGTTATCGGCGAGGATGACTTGGTTGTTCCTGTGGCGGATAATACTGCGGTTATCGAAAAGCGATATAGGGCCTTGGGCGGAAATATTACAGTGATCCGAAAGCCAGGAATCGGCCATCACCCACATAGTCTGGAAGATCCGAAACCGATTGTCGATTTCGTATTGAAACATATGTGACAGTCGCTTTGAGTCTGCAGTTAGTGGCTGAAATTTGTGCTCGCTGATGTTGTTAAATACAATTTTCTACAGTGGATCTTTTCTGTGAGAATCTCTGGAACCTATATTATGGAAGGGTTTTCTAGAAGCTTGCTTAGCTTTTTTCTATTTGCTTTTTTACTGGCGAGTACATTGCCTTCGCTGAAAGAGTAGTCGGATTTACCTGGGGAAGGGGTTTTGCGTTGTGACGACAGTTATGTTGAAAAGTGGGCGGCGTGTTGCAGCGAATTGTCAGAACGGATCGAAGCCGATCAAAATCCCGTCGTTTTTCTGGGCGATTCTATCGCGTGCGGATGGGGTAAGATTTAAAAGGAATGTTCCTGGAATAAAGGCTGTGAATCGCGAAATCGGAAGGGACACCTCATCTTCGTCGAGCACAAAGAAGATGTTCCTTGGTCGGAAAGACTAAGAGCGATGATGGACGTTATGCGGCAATCAATGGGCGACTAGTCGTTACGACGCCACCTGAAGGACGTCGTATGCAAAAGCTTTGGACGATGAAATCTTTCGATTACGATTTTGTTTTAAAGCTCGAATTCCGAGCGGCTCCTTATGGAGATGATAGCGGATTGTTTCTCAGCAAAAACAATTACAGGTACGCGACTATCTAGGGCTGGTCCGTTTGAGGATTTGAAGTAATACCGACCCCAGGATTGGAATGAAATCGTAGTCACCGTAAAATAAAATATAGCTCACGCTACTTGCATTGGCGAGTTACTTGATGCCAATTTTGAAATTCCGGCTAGAGGTCCCATTAGACTCGAAGGTGATCGCGGCCAGGTCGAGTATGGCCGGATTCGGTTGAAGAAACTTCCATAGGTGGAGGTTCATGGAGACTTAATCTAATCCGTAGGGCCTGCGCTTTTGCCGTGCCGCGATTAAGAATTGATTTAATGCGAGAGACGCGAGCCGGGACGTATCGCGTCACCTTTATCGATTTTGATAGGTAGAAGGGAGCCCCTAGACACGGTTTCTTGACCTGAGGCATTAGAATAGTTTTGAAACATTTTCCGTAAAACTAGGCATACACTTAGTTGAGATCATTTAATTGTTATGTCGAAAAAATACTAAAAAATATCGAAAAACTACAATCGGAATAGAAACAAAATAGGTCATAGTACGAAACTCGGGAATGAATCTTTGGATTCGTTTAAACCCATTCAATAATCACTTAACCCATCAGGAGAACATCATTATGCTCCTAATGCTTAGAATTATCGTAACGACTCTCATTGGATTAGCCATTTCAGCCCATGCCGAGGTGAACCCTACAGGCACCTGGAAAATCGAGATAGAACTTCCCAACGGCCAAACTTATTATCCCGAGGCAACCATTAGGGAAAAGGGTGGAGGACTTGAAGGGGCCTACTATTCTCAAACCGCGGATCAAACTTCTCCGCTTGAGGATGTCCGGTTGGAATCAGGCAGCCAACTCCATTTTACTTTTAATAACAATGCCGGTATCATGCTTAAATACGTCGGAGGCATAGATGGAAACCAAATGGACGGCATGGCCTTTGTTGACTTTCGAGGCCAGAAATTCAAATCGGAATTTTCTGCCACTCGTGAAGTAAAAGTAAGCAGTCTGGCAGGAACCTGGAATACGGAAATGAAAAGGGATGGGAATACGACAACCAACACCTTTAAACTGTCGGTAGGAGAAGATGGAGAAATATCTGGAACTTTTGGAAAAGATGCCACAAAGGAGATCGAGGCTGTCAAGCTGGAAGACGGAGTCTTAACCTTCTCAATCAAAAGACAATATAGCGGTAATGATTTCGTGATGAATTACCGGGGGCAAATTGAAGGCGATGAAATAAGGGGTGAGGTGATAATAAAAGCCGGGGGCGTGGAAAGAAGGAAGTATCCCTGGAAGGCCAAAAAGGTTAATTAAGCCCAATTGCATGCACACTTATTCAAACAATTAAACCGATATTACTTTCGATCGGCTTGTCTTAGATTTCTGGCTGCACCACCATGAACAAGTAACCGGATCCGGTAGTCGGGCATTGTGAACTCAGGCTCGTATAATGGGCTTGCTGGAAACGAGTATTTAGATTAATTTTTTTTAGTATTTTAATCATGGAAATTTATGTCTGATAAAGTGAATATTGCCCTAGTCGGGCTTGGCTTTGGAGCCGAGTTTATTCCGATCTATCTTAAGCATCCGAACGCAAACATCGCAGCGATTTGCCAACGGAATGAAGCCTCGCTCAATGAAAT